>CAYGAO010000216.1:0-5333 GCA_964347715.1 uncultured Acidobacteriota bacterium | reverse complement strand
TGCGCGAGAGCGGCGGCTCGGCCATCGCCGTCTCCGACGAGGAGCTCGTCGCCGAGGAGATCGAGGCTTCTCCCGTGGATCCGGACCTCGTGTACCAGATGGATGTGTTCTTCCAGGTGACCCGCGACGGCGGGAAGACCTTCGATCACCTCGGGACCGGGCGCGAGAAGCACAGCGACAACCACGCGCTCTGGATCGACCCGGGCGACCCCGGACATCTGCTCGCCGGCACCGACGCGGGGCTCTACGAGACCTTCGACGAGGGAACGACCTGGCGGCACTTCCCGAACCTGCCGATCTCGCAGTTCTACAAGGTCGCGCTGTCGAACGCCGAGCCGTTCTACGACCTGCTCGGCGGCGCGCAGGATCTCGGAACCGTGCACGGCCCCTCGCGCACGCTGAACCGGGAAGGCGTCCGGAACCGCGACTGGTACGTGCCGCTCGGGGCGGACGGCTACGGGGTCGAGATCGACCCGCGCGACCCGAACATCCTCTACCTGATGACGCAGCAGGGGAACCTGCACCGCGCCGACCGCCGGAGCGGGGAGACCCTCCACATCCAGCCGGTAGCCGCCCCCGGCGAGCCGCCCGAACGCTGGAACTGGGACTCCCCGCTGCTGGTGAGCCCCCACGACCCGGACCGGATCTGGTTCGGGTCGCAGCGGGTGTGGCGCAGCGACGACCGGGGGCAGTCGTGGGAGGCGGTCAGCGGCGACCTGACCACCGGCCGGAACCGCTACGAACTCCCGTTCCACGACCGGGTGTGGAGCGTGGATGCGCTCCACGACACCGGGGCGATGTCGCGCTACGCGACGCTCACCGCGATCTCCGAGTCGCCCGTCGCCGCCGGCGTCCTCTACACCGGGAGCGACGACGGGCTGATCCAGGTGCGCTCGGGACCGGAGGCCGACTGGACCCGGGCGGCGCCGTTGCCCGAGCTGCCGACACTCGCGTTCATCAACGATGTCGAGGCTTCGCAGCACGACGCGGACACCGTGTTCGCGGCCGCCGACAACCACAAGACCGGCGACTTCCGCCCGTACCTCTTCGAGAGCCGGGACCGGGGAGCGTCGTGGCGGGAGATCCGGGGCGACCTCCCGGAGAACACGATCGTCTGGGCGATCCAGCAGGACCATGTGGATCCCGACCTCCTCTTCCTCGCGGCGGAGTTCGGACTCCATGTCTCCTGGAACCGGGGAGAGAACTGGGTGCGCCTGCAGGGGGCGCCGACGATCTCCTTCCGCGACCTGAAGCTCCAGCGACGCGACGACGACCTGGTGGGGGCGACCTTCGGCCGCGGCTTCTTCGTCCTCGACGACTACTCGCCGCTGCGGGAGATCGCCCGGGCCGTGCGCTCCGGCGAAGCGGCGCTCTTTCCGCCGCGCGACGCCTGGTGGTACGTCCCCTCGGTCCCGGCGCAGGCGCCGGGTCGTCCGACCTACGGGAGCACCGCGTTCGTCGCCCCGAATCCTCCGTTCGGCGCGGTGCTGACCTATGTCCTTCCCGAGGGGCCGACGACCCGGAAGGAGGAGCGCCGGGCCCGGGAGAAGGCCGCCCGCGAACGCGGGGACGACATTCCGTTCCCCGGCTTCGACACCCTGCGACTCGAGGAACTCGAGGCGGAACCGGCGGTGTTCCTCGCGATCCGGGACGCCGCCGGGAACGGGGTGCGCCGGATCGCGGGGTCCGCCGAAACCGGGGTGCACCGGGTGGCATGGGACCTTCGGCGGCCGCCGCCGAACCCGGTCCGGCTCACCTCCCCCGGGTTCACCCCGCCGTGGGCGGGGGCGCCCCGAGGGCCGCTCGCGCCGCCCGGCGAGTACGAGGCGCAGCTCCTCCAGGTGACCCGGGATGGCGCGCGCCCGCTCGGCGAACCGCAGCGATTCACCGTGAAGCCGGTTCCGAACCTCCCGGCGGACGCCGATCCGGCGGCGATCACCGCCTTTCAGCAGGAGACCGCCGATCTCCTGCGGCGCGCGAACGGCGCCGCCGCCGAGGCCGGACGGGTCCGGGAACGGCTGCGGCGCCTGCGGGCGGCCCTCGCCGAGACGCCGCGCGCCGACCCGGCGCTCTACTCGCGGATGGACGGGATCCTCCGGACCCTCTCCGGGATCGAGGTGCGGCTGAACGGCGATCCGGCGCGCCAGTCCCGGAACGAGCCGGCGGCGCCTTCGATCCGGGGGCGGCTCGGCCAGGTCGCCGGGGGCCACTGGGGCACGCGGCAGACCCCGACCGAGACGCAGCGGGAGAGCGTGCGGATCGCGGCGGCGGAGTTCGGGACGCTCGCCGGAGAGCTGCGGTTGCTCGTCGAAGAGGAGCTCGCCGCGATCGAGGCCGACCTCGAGGCGGCGGGGGCGCCGTGGACGCCCGGCCGGCGGATTCCGGGCAGGGAGTAGCCCGGGCGGCTGCCCGGATCGGCGTGGCGCCGTCGATCGCTCCGACGGGTCGGCGGATTCCGGGGAGGGGGAACCCTCCCCTCCCCGGCGGCGCTGCGCGCCGCGCCTGTACCCGAGGGACTTTTGACAGCCTGAGATAGCGCGGGCGGCTGCCCGGGTCAGGAGGGGGGCCGGTTCGCCGGTCCCCCCGGAGGGGGGGCGGCCCCGACGACCCGCACCTCGCGGGCGCGAAACCCGCCGGGGATCCGCACCAGCTCGAACTCGACCGACTGACCCTCGATCAGGAAACCCGGCTCCCGGCTCGCCAGCGCCTCCTGCGGCACATGGACATCCGGCCCGTCGAAGCGCTGGATGAAACCTTCGCGGCGGCTACGGTCGTACCACTTCACGACTCCCTCGGCCATCTCCCCCGGATTGTCTCACGCGATCTCCCGTCGCGGCTCCGGGGCCGCGGGCCGGCTCCAGTCGGTGTGCGGTGGGCGGTTCCTCACGAACCACTGCCAGAGGAGCCGCCCGTAGCTCGTGGGGCGGACGCCGATCTCCCGGAAGAAGGGATCGAGGCGGAATCGCAACGCCCGCAGGTTGTAGAACGGGACGCGGGGGAAGTAGTGGTGTTCGAGGTGGTAGCCCGACCAGAGGAACGCCACATCCCAGAAGCGAGACGGCCGGAGCACGCTGCCCCACCGCGCGGGATCTTCCGGCACGATGTCGTAGTGCTGGCCCAGCCGGTTCACCGTGAACGCGACCGGGAAAACCAGGAACACCGGGATCAGGTACACCTTGAGCGCGGCGAAGGCGCCACCGGCGAGAAAGAGCGCCCCGAGGACGCCGAGATGGCCGAGGATCGTCAGGGAGCGTTCCCGGGCGATCGCGCGACGGGTCGGTTCCGGATATCCCGCGGATTCCCGTCGAGCCGCCCGGAAGTAGATCGGGATCAGGGCCGGGGTCAGGTAGAGCGCCTTGAACCAGCGCGCGTTGCGCTTCGGCGAGAGCCAGCGCCGCTTCGGGTCCCGGGTCTCGTCGCCGAGCTGCGCGTGGTGGTCGAGGTGCCAGCGCGTGAACTGCGTCGCCGAGATCCCGCTCGGGAAGGCGTAGAGGTGGCGGAGCACGCGGGTCGCGGCGGCTCCGCCGCCAGGGAACACCGCCGCGTGGACGACTTCGTGGAGCAGCACGGTGAAGTTGAAGACGGTGAAGCCGAGGACGACCGTCGCCGGGAGCCAGATCCACCAGCTCGTCGCCGACCAGGCGAGCGCCCCGGCCCCGAAGAGGAGCAGGCACTGCCAGGCGAGGACGAGGAAGTGGAGCAGCGGGCGGCGCCGTTGGAGCCGGCGCAGCTCGGCCGCCGGCACCGTCCCGGCGAGGCGCGCCCGGAGGTCTCGGCTCCGTTCCCACCAGTACGAGCGTCCCGCAGGCCCTGCCGCCATGCCGACCGCGCATGGTACTTCCGCTCGAGACGACGCGCGGGCCCTGCCAGCCGAGGGTGGACGGCCGTCGTCCCGCTCCTCGATCCGGAGCGCCGGTTAGACTCGGCGCTTCCGGCCAGCCCCGTTCCCGCACCGCAAAGGCGCCGGAGCCGAGAATGACCGAGCCATCCCCCGAAGCCGCCCTGGGAAGCGTCTTCGTCTCGAACTACCCGCCCTACGCGCGCTGGAGGCCGGAGGCGATCCCGGCGTTCCATCGGGTGCTGGACGAGCGCCCGGAAGCCGCCGGAACCGACCTCGGGCTCTACCTGCACATCCCCTTCTGCCGGAAGCGCTGCAAGTTCTGCTACTTCCGGGTGTACACCGACCGGACCGGCCGCGAGGTCGGGCGCTATCTCGACGCGCTCGCCCGCGAAGCGGAGATCCTCGCCGCGAAGCCGGCAGTCCGGGGACGCCCCCTGCGTTTCGTCTATTTCGGCGGCGGGACGCCCTCCTTCCTCAGCCCGAAACAGCTCCGCCGGCTCGTCGTCCGCCTTCGGGAGGCGCTCGGGTGGACCGCCGTGGAGGAGACCGCCTTCGAGTGCGAACCGGGCACGCTCACCGAGGCGAAGGTGCAGGCGATCCGGGAGATCGGCGTCACCCGGTTGAGCCTCGGCGTCGAGAACCTGGACGACGATATCCTGCGGGAGAACGGCCGCGCCCACACCACCCGGGAGATCCGCGCCGCGATGCCGTGGGTCCGGGACGCCGACTTCGAACAGGTGAACGTGGACCTGATCGCGGGAATGCTGGGAGAGACCTGGCCGCTCTGGCGCGAGACGGTGCGCCAGACGATCGAACTCGACCCGGACAGCATCACCGTGTACCAGATGGAGCTGCCGTTCAACACCGTTTACGCGAAGCGCATCCTCGCGAGCGACCCCGGGGCGCCGGTCTTCGCCGACTGGTCGAGGCGACGGGAGTGGCACGCCTGGGCGTTCGAGCAGTTCGCCGCCGCCGGCTACGAACCATCGAGCGCCTACACGGTGGCGAAGAAGGGGCAGGGTGTCCGTTTTCTCTACCGGGACGCCTTGTGGCGGGGCGCCGACATGCTCGGCTGCGGCGTTTCCTCGTTCGGCTACCTGCAGGGGGTCCACTACCAGAACAGCTCCTCGTGGGACACCTACCTCGGGGCGCTGGAGCAGGGCCGCCTGCCGATCGATCGCGCTCATTCCACCTCGCCGCGCGAGCGACTGGTCCGCGAGACGATCCTGCAGTTGAAGCTGGGCCGTCTCGACCCCGGGTACTTCCGCGACAAGTTCGGTGTCGAGCTGACCGAGACCTTCGGTCCCGCCGTCCGGAAGCTGCGGCGGCAGGGGATGCTGACGCTCGACGGGGACGCGATCCGCCTGACTCCGGCGGGCCTGCTGCGGGTGGATTCCCTGCTTCCCGAGTTCTACGAACCGCGGGACCGGGCCGCCGCCTGACAGGCTGTGGAGAAAGTCCCTCGCGCGCCGACGCGGCGCGAAGCGCCGCC
>CAYGAO010000215.1:0-5363 GCA_964347715.1 uncultured Acidobacteriota bacterium | reverse complement strand
GCGGCGCTTCGCGCCGCGTCGGCGCGCGAGGGACTTTCTCCACAGCCTGTCAGGGCTTCGGCGCGGGGGGCGCGCCGGCGAGGGTGCGGAAGGCGGCGGCGATCTCGTCCGGGCCGCGCCCGGCGCCGAGCGCGGCGGCCAGCAGCATCCGCGCCTTCAGGCCGTCGAGGTCCTCGCCCGGGATCACCCCGAGCTCGCGCTGGGCGGGCGAGAGGACGACCCGCCCGCCGCCGGTGCGGGTCGCGAACACGACGCTCGCGCCGCTCCCGAGCGCCGCTTCCACCGCTTCCATGACCGCGGGCGGGGCGTTCCCCCGACCGAACACCTCGACGACGATCCCGCGGGCTCCGGCTTCCGCCGCGGCGCGGATGGCCGCCGCCCCGCCGCCGGCGGTGAGCCGGACGAGCTCGACCCGGGGCTCCACCGCCGTGGCCGGCAGGTGGACCCGCCGCCGGGGGGTGTGGAAGAGCAGGATCTCCCCCTCGTCCACCGCGCCGAGCGGTCCGGTGTCCGGTGAGGCGAAGGCGTGGAGCGCGATCGCGTGGGTCTTCTCGACCTCGCGCGCGGCGTGGATCTGTCCGTTCAGGACGACGAGCACCCCGAGCCCCCGGGCCCGCGCCGAGCCGGCCACCCGGATCGCATCGAGCAGGTTCCGGGGGCCGTCCGAGTCGGCGTGGCGCGGCGGGCGCTGGGCGGCGGCGAAGACCACCGGCCGGCCCGCCGGAAGCAGCAGGTCGAGCAGGAAGGCGGTCTCTTCGAGCGAGTCGGTGCCGTGGGTGACCACGATCCCCGAGAGCTCCGGACGCTCGGCGAACCGCGAGGCGATCCGCTCGGCGAGGCGGAACTGGAGTTCCGGGTGCATCCGCGAGCTCCCGATCCGGACGAAGTCCTCGGTGGTCACGGACGCGACTTCGGCGAGTCCCGGGAGCGCGGCGCGGAGCGCGGCGGCGTCGAGCGGGCCGGCCGCGCCGCCCGAGATCGTGCCGCCGGTGCCGATCAGGTGGACCTCCGGCAAGGCCTCCTCCGGCGGCTGGGCGGGGGCGGAAGCCGGCGGGGCCGCCAGCGCGAGGAGGAGGGCGCACTGGCGCCCCCGGCGGAGGAACAACGGGCGCATCGGGCCGGGTTTATACCCCGGAGCGCCCTCGCACCCGGATCCGGGGTTCCCGGGCGCGTCGCCCGGGGCCCGGGGCGGCGGTCAGTCGTCGGCGGCCAGGATGTGGATCGCGCCGTTCACGGTGCGGACCCGGCACTCGCCACCGCCCTCGCCGAGCCGCACCCGCTTCTTCCGGCGCGTCGGGGTCGCGAGGTGCTCGGAGTCGCCGAGGTCGAGCACGACCCGCCCGTTCACCGCGCTCGCGTCCACCTCGCCGTTCGCGGCGCCGGCGATCGTCAGGTCCACGCGCCCGTTCACCGTCCGGAACGAGTGCGCTTCGCCCTCGCCGAACCCGTCGAGCTCGCATTCGATGCGCCCGTTCACCGTCTTCGCGTTCACGCTGCCGCGCTGCTCCCGGAACCGGAGCGATCCGTTCACGGTCTGTGCCTCGATCACCCCGGTGATGCCGGAGACCTCGACCGGCCCGTTCACCGTCTCGATACGCAGATCGGCGCGCTCGGGCAGCCGGATCGTGTAGTCCACGCTCCCGTACTTCTGGCCCCACATCCGCCCCCGCTTCGGGTAGCGCGTCCGCACCCGGAGGCCGTCCCGGGTCCGGTCCACCTCGATCTCGATCTCACGGAGTCCGGACTCGCTCCGGCCCCACTTCCGGGCCACGAGCTCCGCCTCGTCCCGATCCCAGCCGGTGATGATCACCCGCCCGTTCACATTCCGCAGGTCGAGGAGATCGCCGGCCGGGAACGGTTCGCTGAAGGTCTCGGTCTGCTCGGCGTTCGGCCGGGAATCGAAGGCCGTGGCGCAGTTCGTGGCGGCGACGGCGCCGGGAACGGCGAAGAGGAGCGGGAGGAAGCGGGCGAGCGCCCCTCGGGGCGTGGCGGGAAGCATGACGGTGAGATTACGGGAGCGCCCGCCGGGAGGTTCCGTCGGCGCGGGGAGCCGGCTCTCCCGTATCCTCCCGGTCCGATCCTCCGCGAGGTCCCCATGCTGAACGCCCGCCCCAGAGTCCGGTTCGTCGCCGCGACGGTCGTCTCCTCCCTCCTGCTCGCCGGGCACGCGCTCGGCCAGCCGGACTCCCGCCCCCGCGCCCGCGACATCGGACTCGCGCCGGGGGTGCTCCCGACCGGGCCGGAGAACGCGATCACCGATGTGCCGGGAGTGCTCGTCGGGCAGGTGACGCTCGTCGAGGGGGATTCGGTCCGTACCGGAGTCACCGCGATCCTCCCCCACGGCGGCAACCTGTTCCAGGAGAAGGTCCCCGGCGCCGTCCATGTGGGGAACGCCTTCGGGAAGCTCGCCGGCTCCACCCAGGTGATCGAGCTCGGCACGATCGAGACCCCGATCGTGCTCACGAACACGCTCTCGGTCTGGGACGCCGCCCGCGCGGTGGTGACCCACACCCTCGGGCTTCCCGGCAACGAGCGGGTCCGCTCGGTGAACCCGCTCGTCGGGGAGACGAACGACGGCTACCTGAACGACATCCGCGGCCTCCGGGTGGAGGAAGAGCATGTCCTCGAGGCGATCCGGACCGCGTCCGCCGGCCCGGTGGCCGAGGGTTCCGTGGGGGCCGGGACGGGCACCTCGGCCTTCGGCTGGAAGGGCGGCATCGGCACCTCGTCCCGCCGCCTCCCCGAGGGTCTCGGCGGCTACACCGTCGGCGCGCTCGTCCAGAGCAACTACGGCGGGGTGCTCCAGATGGACGGGATCCCCGTCGGCGAGGAGCTCGGCCGGTTCTACCTGCGCGATGCGGTGCGCGGCGACCGACCCGCCGCCGGGGAGGAGGACCCCGACGGTTCGATCATGATGGTCGTGGCGACCGACGCCCCGATCCGGGCGCCGGGGCTCACCCGCCTCGCCCGCCGCGCGATGCTCGGGCTCGCCCGCACCGGAGCCACCTCCTCCCACGGGAGCGGCGACTTCGTGATCGCGTTCTCCGCGGCTCCATCGCTCCGGAGCGCCTTCGCGAGCGACTCGCCGCTCGAGTCCGGCCAGACGCTCCGGGGAGACCGGCTCTCCCCGCTCTTCCAGGCGGTGATCGAGGCCACCGAGGAAGCGGTGTACAACTCGATGCTGCGGGCGACCACGACCACCGGGCGCGACGGGAACACGCGCGAGGCGCTGCCGCTCGCCGACCTGCTCGAGGTGGGCCGCCGGTTCAACCGCCTCCACCCCCCGAGACTCCCTCGGTGAGAGCCTGCCGGATCGCCGGCGCCGGCCCTGCAGGTCTCGCCGCCGCGATCGCGCTCCGCGACCGGGGCCGCCCGGCGGAGGTCTTCGAGCAGCGCCGCCGGCTCGGCTCGCGCTTCCCGGGCTCGCTCCAGATCCTCGACAACTTCACCTTTCCGGGCGACTCGCTCGAGGAGTTGCGCCGCCTCGGGGTGGAGCCCTCGTTCGTCCGCCACCCGTTCCACGGCTCGCGCTTCTTCGCCCGGAGGCGTCCCGGCGACGACTCCGGGGCGCACCGCGCGAGCGACCTCTCGGGCGAGCTTCCCTACGGCTACTGCGTCCGGCGCGGCGCGGAGCCGGGATGCCTCGACTTCGAGCTCGCGCGGCAGGCGGAGGATCGGGGCGCGCGGATCCACCTCGGCGCCCGGCTCGCCCCCGAGGACGCCGACATCTGCGCCACCGGCCCGCGCGAGGCGGACGGGATGGCCGCCGAGCTCCACTTCTCGACGGACGCGACGGACCGCCTCGAGACGCTCTGGGACGAGGAGATCTTCCCGGGCGGCGGGTATTCCTACCGGATCGTGAGCGGGGGCCGGGGGATCGTCGCCATCGCGCTGATCGGGGCGGCCGACCGGCCGCGCGGTCGTCACGACGAGCGGCTCGAGCGGAGTTGCGATTTCTTCCAGCGACGCGAGCCGGTGCGGATGGAACGGCGCGGGGTGCAGTGGTCGCGGGTGAACTTCTACCGCTGCGACTTCGCGCGGGCGCCGAAGCCGCTCCCCGGCGAGGCGGGCGGGCTCATCGATTACACCGCCGGCTTCGGCATCCGCACGGCGATCGTCTCCGGCCACCTCGCCGGGGTCAGCCTCGCCGACGGCGCGGACTTCGGGGCGCTCGTCGAGGGTCGGTTCGGGCGGAGCGTTCCGGGGGCGATCGTGACCCGGGCGCTCATCGAGCGGTTCGGTTTCGGCCCCTTCCTGCGGATCGCGGCGCGCTCGGACTTTCGCCGCTTCATCGCCCGCTTCGCCGGCCCGAGCCGGCTGCGGGCGCTCCTCGCCCCGCTCGCCGAGCGCCGCTTCGGGCGCGCCGAGCGCTGCCACCACGCCGGCCCCTGTTCGTGGTGCCGGCCCCGCGACTGATGGCCGGGAACGGTCGCCGCCTCGCCGAGGCCGACCGGCTCTGCCGCCGGGTCACGCGCCGCGCCGGGCCGAACTTCTCGCTCGGGTTCCGGCTGCTGCCCCGGGAGAAGCGCCGCGCGGTCCATGCGTCCTATGCGTTCTGCCGCTTCGTGGACGACGAGGTGGACGAGGCGACCTCGGGAGATGTCGCGGGCGCGCTCGACGCCTGGGAAACGGAACTCGCGCGGGTGTACGCGGGGCGTCCGGAGCGGCCGGTCGGGGTCGCGCTGGCGAGCAGCCTGGAGCGCTTCCCGATCCCGCGCATCGCTTTCGCGGACTTGATCGCGGGCTGTCGCCTCGACCTGTCGAGGACGCGCTACGCGGACGTCGCCGAGCTCCTCCACTACTGCCGCCTCGTCGCCGGCACGATCTCGACGATCTCGCTCTCCATCTTCGGTTTCGACGACCGGGACGCGGTCGAGCGGGGCTACCACCTGTCGCTCGCGCTGCAGTTCACGAACATGCTCCGGGATGTCGGGGAGGACCTCCGCCAGCGCGACCGGATCTATCTCCCCGCCGACGAGATGGAGTCGTTCGGCGTCGGCGAGGACGACCTGCGCGCCGGCCGGCGAACCGACGGCTTCCTGGCGCTGATGCGATTCCAGACCGAGCGCGCCCGCGCCGCCTACCGGCGCGCCGAGCCGCTGCTCGGCCAGATCCACGAGGACGCGCGCCACTGCGTCTGGCTCATGGGGCGCGTCTATCTCGACATCCTGGGCCGCATCGAGGCGAGCGGCTTCGCGGTCTTCGGCCCCCGGATCGGCCTCTCCCGGCCGGCGAAGGCGGCGCTCCTGGCGCGGGGCCTGATCCTGCGCCCGGCCCGTTGGTGAGGCATCGCGGACACCGCGGAGTGGCCGTACCACGAGGATCCATTCGGGGGGTGATCCTTCGCCCGGCCCGGTGGTGAG
>CAYGAO010000214.1:0-5462 GCA_964347715.1 uncultured Acidobacteriota bacterium | reverse complement strand
GCCGGGAGAGCAACGAAGACCCGTTCTTCGTGAAGAACCTGGAGAACGTCCAGGGCGACGAGCGCGATGTGATCTTCATCTCGATCGGCTACGGCCGGGATGAAGGCGGCTACATGTCGCAGAGCTTCGGGCCGGTCTCGAGCGAGGGTGGCGAGCGCCGGCTGAATGTGCTGTTCACGCGGGCGAAGTCGAGGTGCCGGGTCTTCTCGTCCATCGGCCACGGGGACATCCGCCTCGATGCGACGAAGCACGCGGGGCCTCGGGTCCTGAAGCGATTCCTGAAGTACGCCGAGACCGGGGAGATCGACATTCCCGTGTTGTCCGGAGACGAGGCGGACAGCCCGTTCGAGGAGGCGGTCGCCGCCGCCGCGCGGAGCCACGGATACCGGGTCTCGGGACAGGTCGGGTCAGCCGGGTTCCGCATCGACCTCGCGGTTCACGATCCCGAGGACGAGGGGCGCTTCCTGCTCGCCATCGAGTGTGACGGGGCCCGCTACCACTCCTCGCGCTGGGCCCGGGAGCGGGACCGGCTGCGGCAGGAAGTGCTCGAGCAGAAGGGCTGGACCTTCCACCGGATCTGGAGCACCGACTGGTTCTACCAGCGCCAGGCCGAGGTCGAGAAGCTGCTCCGGGCGATCGACCGGGCGCGGGCGGCGCGCCCTTCCCCGGAGGCCGCCTCCGCGCCACCGCCGATTCCGCAGCCCCGGGAGCGGGAAGAGCCCCTCGTCCCCGAAACGGTCGTCCGGCGCTCCCCTCCGGTCGAGCGGCCCGAACCGGAGCGGCATCCCTACCGGGAAGCCGACTTCGCGGTTCCGGAAGCGAGGCGCCACGAGATCACGAGCGCACCGCCGGCCGTCTTGCGGAAGTACATCGTGAAGGTCGTCGAGGTCGAGTCACCGGTGCATGTCGAGGAGGTCGCGCGGCGCCTCGCCCGGTTCTGGGGCCGGCGGACCGGGAAGCGGGTTCGGGAAGCGATCCTGATGGCTGCGGCGACGGCGGTTCGACGGGGGGAGATCCGCGCCGAGGATCCGCGCGCGCCGACCTTCCTCGAAAGCGCGGGCGAGGCGGAGGGCGTCGTGGTGCGGGACCGCAGCGAAGTCGCGTCCCGGACGCTCCGCCGGGTCGAGATGCTGCCGCCGAGCGAGATCGCGGCCGCGATCCTCGAAGCCGTCGAGCGGAATGTGGGGATCGAGGCGGGCGATTGCGCGCGGGAGGTGGCGCGGCGGTTCGGCATGAAGTCCACGACCGCCGCCATGCGGGAATGCGTCCGGCGGCGCGCCGATCAGCTCGTCGAGGCGGGACGCCTGCGGCGAAACGGATCGGAGTTGCGCCTGGCGGAGGCGTGATCGGGTCGCGCTCGACCGAAGATCGCCCCGCCCGGCGGCCCGGAAGCCGCGCCGGTCGACCTCGCCCGCCGCGGTGGCAGCCATCCCGTTCCCGATCACCACGGTACCCACCCCGGAAACGGACGGTCGGTTCGCCTGCCGCGGTGGCAGCCACCCCCACCACGAATGCGCGACGGAACCCGGCGCCCGGTAGCCCGACCGCCCGGCAATTCCCGCCAGCCCCGCCGGCCGCGATCACCCCCACCCAGGCCACGAACCCGCGACAGGGCAACCCGCGACGGGATCAGGGCGCCCGGTAACCCGGACCGCGCAGCACCCGGCCCGGCAGCGCCCCGGTCGGCTCGCCGGCCGCGATCACCGCCACGCCGTTCACGAACACCCACTCGATGCCGGTGGGGTAGCGCTCGGGTTCCTCGAAGCTCGCCTCGTCGCGCACCGTCTCCGGATCGAAGAGCACCAGGTCGGCGCGCATCCCGGGCCGCAGCAACCCCCGGTCGGAGAGCCCGAGCCGGTTCGCGGGGGCCGAGGTCATCTTGCGGATGGCCTCCTCGAGCGAGAGCAGTCGCTCCTCGCGGACATACCGGGCGAGGACCCGCGGGTAGGTTCCGAAGGAGCGCGGATGCGGCTTTCCCATCGGGGTGCGCATGCCGGCGGCGAGCGCGCTGCCGTCGGAGCCGATGTGGGTGAACGGGAGCGAGAGGGCCCGCCGCAGGTTCGGTTCCGTGTTCCCGAACGAGATCTGGAAGCCTTCGCCCTCCTGTTCGACGAGCAGGTCGAGCAGCGCCTCCTCCGGAGAGGCGCCCCTCGCGGCGCCGAGGTCGAGGATCGAGAGCCCGTCCACCTCGTCCCGGAACGAGCTGACGAAGGTTCGCTCCCAGCGCGGACGCTCGGCCTCGCCGGCGGCCAGCTCGGCGATCAGGCGCTCGCGATCTTCCGGGTCGCCGAGGCGCTCGAGCATCCGGGGGACGCCGCCTTCCTGCGCCCAGCGCGGGAGCAGCGAGCGGAGGTAGGTCCAGCCGGCGATGTACGGATAGACGTTGGCGGTCACCTCCACTCCCGACGCGCGCGCCCGCTCGATCTCGTCCGCGTAGTCGCCGATCCGCGCCCCCGAAGTCGAGTTCAGGTGGTGGATCTCGAGCGCGGTCCCCGCTTCCCGGGCGATCTCGATCCCTTCGCGCAGACCCTCGAGTCCGCTGCGCAGATGGCTGACGTAGAAGCCGCCGTGGCGCGCCGCCACCCGGGTCAGCGCGATCAGCTCCTCGGTGCTCGCGAAGGCGTTCGGGATGTAGGCCATCCCGCTCGCGAGCGCGAACGCGCCCTCTTCCATCGCCTCGGCCACGAGCGTCTGCATCGCGTCGAGCTCCGCCGGGGTGGCCGGGCGCTCCTCGTAACCGATCACCGAGGCGCGCACCTGGCCCGAACCGACGTAGGAGAGGACGTTCGGCCCCACGCCGGCGGCCTCGATCCGGTCGAGATACCCGCCGAGCGTCGTCCAGTCGCGCTCGACGGGAGGCGCCACCATCATCGGATCGTCCACTGCCGGCCCGAGCACCGGGCCGGCCGAGAGGTGTTCGCCGAGCACCTCGGTCGTCACTCCCTGCGCCACCTTGCTGAGCGCCCTCGGGTCCACGAGCAGCCCGTACTCCGAGTGTGCGTGCATGTCGATGAATCCGGGGGCGAGCACCAGCCCGTCGGCGTCGAGCACCTCGGCGGCGGCCGGCGCCACCGGGCCCACGGCCACGATCCGGTCGCCGGAGACGGCCAGGTTCGCGCGGTACCACGGGGTTCCGGCGCCGTCCACGATCCGGGCGCCCCGGATCAGGAGGTCAGCGGTCTCGGGCCGGTCGCCGGAGGGCGCGGCGCAGCAGGTGAGGCCTCCGGCGACCAGGAGGGCGATCGCGTTCCGGCGCATCTCAGCGCCCGCCGTCCGGGACCAGCTCGATCACGATGTTCCGGAGCGGAGCGTCGCCGATGTTCCGGACGGTGTGGATCACCGGCGGATTGAACTTGATCGTCCCCGGGATCTGCGTCTTGAACACCTCGTCGCTCCCGTCGGGCCACTGCTGGAGCTCGGTGGCGCCCATGACGAGAACGACCCGCTCGGCGTGCGAGTGGCGCTCTCGGGTGTCGCCCGGTTCGAGCCGCTCCTCGAAGACGAAGTAGCCGTCGCCGGTGTGGAGCCGGAGGTTCTTGTCGGCGGCGATCGTCTCGGCGGGGCCCCGGACCGGCGGCGGGTCCGGCTTCAGGTTCACCTCCGCCCAGTCGTCGCCCCGGATCTCGAAGGGCTCGCCGGCCGGGACGACGAGCACTTCGCCGTAGCCGAGGGTGGCGGAAGCGCCGCTCCCGGGAGTGACCTCGACCTCGCCGAAGGAGACGATCACGCGGTCGCCGCAGCCGGGCCCGGCGGCGGCGCAGGGGGCGGCGCGGCGATGGACGCGGGCGTGGCCGTTGTCGAGGACCGGGTCGTCGGCGAAGAACCCGGCGACGAGGAGCAGAGGGGTGACGGAGGCGAGGGACATGCCGCGGAATCTACCGGACCGGCAACCGCCGCGGCGCAAGGACCCGGAGCCGCCGGTGCGGGCGCCGGCTCAGCAGGGCGTGGAGAAAGTCCCTCGGGCGCCGAAGCGGCGCGAAGCGCGAAAGCGGGCGGAACGGATCGCGCAAGCGATTCGGGCCGTCAGCGGAGGCGGATCGTGTCCCAGGCATCCCAGGCCGAGGTGTCCGAGAGGATGACCTCCTCGCCCTCGGCGAGCCCGGAACGCACCTCGATGCGGTTCACCGAGCCGCGCCCGAGCTCCACGGGGATCCGGACCGCACTCCGCCCGTCGTCGGTGATCCGGAAGAGGCCGACGGTGCTGCCCGGCTGGCCGTAGGCGGGACGCCCGACCTGGAGCGCGTCGGGGATCCGCTCGAGATCGATCGTCCCCTCGACGGACAGGTCGGGGCGGGCGCCGCGGGGGAGCTCGCCCTCGAGGCGAATGTCCACGGCGACCGTCCCCTCGCGGACGGCGGGGTCCACGCGCTCGACCACGCCCGGGATGACGCCGTTCCGGGTGTCCACGAGCGCCGGTTGCCCCGGGGCGACATCGCGCGCCTGGGTCTCCGGCACCCGGAGCACCGCCTTCAGTTCCTGGGGATCGGCGACGCGGGCGAGGTTCGCGCCCACGGTCACCTCCTCGCCGACCTCCACCGGCAGCTCGAGCAGGATGCCGGGGCGTCCCGCGCGCACCGTCAGCGCCGCGAGCTGCCGCTGGCGCAGTTCGAGGACCGCCCGGTAGCTCGCAACCGTGGCCTCCTTCGAGGCGAACCGGGCCGCACTCGAGTCGGCGAGGGTGGTGAGGCGTTCGCGCTCGAGCGCGTGCCGGGTCGCGAGCTCGTCCGCGGTGACGAGGCTGCGCCGGTGGATCAGTTCGCCGACGAGCCCGGCTTCGAGGAGCTTCGCGTCGGCGTCGGCGCGCCGCCGGGCGCGGGAGGAGGCGGCCTCGAGCTCGGTCGCGGCGTTCTCCTGTTCGAGGAGGTCGGCGCGGGTCTGTTCCTCGAGGCGGCGGAGTTCGGCTTCCTGGGCGCGGAGCTGCAGCTCGGCGTCGCGCGCCTGCTGCTCGAGTTCGGGGTTCGAGATCACGAGCAGCACCGTGTCCGCCTCGACCGGGGTTCCGGGAAGCACCCGGCGCTCCTCGATGCGGCCCCGGGTCTGGGCCGCGAGCCAGCGGATCTCCTCCGGCGGGACCTGGAGCGCGCCCGGGCCCCGCACCTGCCGGACCAGCTCGCCGCGTTCGACGAACCCGGTCCAGAGCGTCGAGCGGCTGACTTCGGGCGCGGCGGGCGCGAGGTTCCCGAGCAGGAGGAAGACCAGGACCATCGCCGCCGCCGATGCGACGACGATCAGCAGGCGGCGGTTCCGGCGCCGCCGGCCGCGAGCGGCGATCTGGAAGTCCATCAGCAGGCGGTGGAGAAAGTCCCTCGCGCGCCGACGGGGAGGGGTGCGGGGAGGGTCCGCCCTCCCCGCGAGAGCGGGCGGAACGGATCGCGCGAGCGATTCGGGCCGCCATCCGGTGGGGAACGCGCCCCGCATCCGCCCGGACGACGGGGTTCCCCATCTCTTCGAGGACGGATTCC
>CAYGAO010000213.1:0-5463 GCA_964347715.1 uncultured Acidobacteriota bacterium | reverse complement strand
GCGGCGCTTCGCGCCGCGTCGGCGCGCGAGGGACTTTCTCCACCGCCGGTTCAGGAGGTCGCGCAGATGTGCTCGATGATCGCCTCTCCGTGAAAGCGGCCGTTCTCGATGAAGATCCGGTTCGTCCGCAGTCCGGCGACGACCCCGCCGGCGAGGTAGAGCCGCGGCACCTCGGTCGCGAGCGTCTCCGGGTCGGTCACCGGGCGTCGGTCCGGCCCCTCGCTCCGCACGCCGAGCGACTCGAGGAAGGGATAGTCGGGCCGGTAGCCGATCAGCGGGAGCACGAAGTCGTTCGCGATCTCGCGCGTCTCTCCGCCGGAATCCCGGAGGATCAGCGAATCGGGGCGGATCTCCTCGACCACCGTGCCGAGCCAGCCGGGGATCTCCCGCCGTTCGAGCCGGTTCTCGATGTCCGGGCGCACCCAGTACTTCAGGTGCGGGGAGAGGGTCTCGCCGCGGTGGATCAGGGTCACCTCGACCCCGGCCCGGTAGAGCTCGAGGGCGCACTCGGCGGCCGAGTTCCCGCCGCCGATCACCGCGACGCGCGACCCGAAGTAGGGGTGGGTCTCCCGGAAGCGGTACGACACCTTGTCCAGCTCCTCTCCCGGGATCCCGAGTCGGTTCGGGTTCTCGAAGTAGCCGATCGCCAGCACCAGATGCCGGGCGCGCACCGGCTCCGGATCGGGGATCCCCTCGCGTTCGCTCCCGAGAACCAGCGTGAACCGGTCGGGTTCCCGCTCGACGCGAACCACCCGGGTGAAGAGCCGCGGTTTCAGGTCGTAGTGCTGGGCGACCCTTCGGTAGTAGGTGAGCGCTTCCTGGCGCGAGGGCTTCTCCCGGTGGCAGACGAGCGGCAGGCCGCCGATCTCGAGCAGGTCGGGAGTCGTGAAGAACACCATGTGGACCGGGAACCGGCGGATGGTGTCCACGAGCCCGCCCTTCTCGATCACCTCGTGGCTGAGTCCCCGGCGCTGGCACTCGATCGCGGCGGCGAGTCCCGAAGGCCCGGCCCCGACGATCGCCACATCGAGGACGCCGCCCGCGCTCACCGGACTCGCTCCACCCGCGCCCGGAGGATCTCCACTCGTTCGAGCGGCGCCTCGTCCTCCCCGACGGGAAGCGCCTCGATCTCCTCGACCGCCTCGTAGCCGGCGACGACCCGGCCGAACGCGGTGTATTCGCCGTCGAGCGCGGGCGCTCGCGCGGTGACGATGAAGAAGCTCGTCATCGCGCTGTCGAGCGCCTCGAGCCGCGCCATGGAAACGATGCCCGGCTCGTGGAGAATGTCGCTGAACTCGGGAGCGAGGTTCGTCAGGTGTCGCTCGATCCGGCCGGGGAGCGGCGGCGCGCGCGTGTCCATCCAGCCGGTCTGGACCACGAAACCGGGGACCACCCGGTGGAACGCGGTCCCGTCGTAGGCGCCGAGCGCGGCCAGCCGGAGGAAGTTCCGGGAATGGACCGGCGCGGCCTCGGGGAAGAGTTCGATCACGATCTCGCCGAAGGCGGTTTCGAGGACCACGCGGGAATCCCCGAGCTCGGCGTCGGTCTCGGCGGTGAACGGGGGCGGAACCTCGGGCGGCCGGTCCCGGACGCTCGCCCGGAGCACCTCGACGCGCTCGAACGGCATCCCGTTCTCGCCGGCCGGGAGCTCGGACACCGCGGTGATCTCGTGGATCCCCTCGACGACCCGCGCGAACACGGTGTAGGTCCCGTCGAGCGTCGGCTGGTCGCTGACCACGATGAAGAACTGCGACCCGGCGCTGTCCGGATTCCCGGGGACCTGGACCGCGGAAACCGCTCCCCGGAGGTGCCGCAGGTCGTTCGGTTCGCGGGCGAGACGGAAGAGCCCGCCGGTACCGTAGCGGTCGGCCGCCGCCGGGTCCCGGGTGAGCGGATCCCCGCCCTGGACGATCCCGCGGGCGATCACCCGGTGGAACGCGGTGCCCCGGTAGTTCCCGCGTTCCGCTTCCCGCAGGAAGAACGCCGCGTGGTTCGGCGCCTGTTCGGGAAGGACCTCGATGACGAAGGTTCCGTGCGTCGTCTCGAAGACGACCTGCTTTCCCGTCATCGCCCCGACCGGACGGTCGGCGACGAAGAGATCCGCGTCCTGCGCCAGAAGTCCGGGAGCCAGGGCGAGCAGCGCGACGCATCCGAGACGCGGGGCGAATCCCGAGCGGTTCGGGAAGCGTCCGCCCGCCATTCGAGAGAAGAACCGAGAGAAACCGCGCAGACCGGGAAGCCGCGGGCAGTATATTGCCGCCTCCCGCGTGCCGATCCCGCCCTTTCCCGCCCCGAGCGCCGGAGCTCCCGCCGTCGGGATGGCGCCCGGGATCTCGGTCCCGGTGACCGAGTGGACCCTCGGGAACGGGCTCCGGGTGCTGTTCCACGAGGACCGGCGGCTGCCGGTCGTCCATGTGGCGCTCTGGTACCACATCGGCTCGAAGAACGAGCAGCCCTGGCGCACCGGTTTCGCCCACCTGTTCGAGCACCTGATGTTCGAGGGTTCGCGGCACAACGACACCCACTTCATCCGGCTCATGGAGAAGGCCGGCGCGAGCCTCGCCGCCGGAGGGGTGAACGGGACGACGAGCCACGACCGGACGAACTACTACGAGACCGTGCCCCGGGAGGCGCTCGGGCTCGCCCTCTGGGCCGAATCCGACCGGATGGCCTACCTGCTCGATGTCCTCGACCAGAAACGGCTCGACACCCAGCGCGAGGTGGTCCGGAACGAGCGCTTCCAGCGGATGGACAACGTGCCCTACGGCACCGCGTGGGAGACGATCTTCCGTGCGCTCTTCCCGCCGGGGCACCCGTACTCCTGGGATGTGATCGGCGATCTGGCGCACCTGGACGCGGCCGATCTCTCCGAGGTCCACGCGTTCTTCCGCACCTGGTACGCGCCGAACAACGCCGTCCTCGTGGTCGCCGGCGACTACGACGAACGTCGGGCCCGGCAGCTCGTGCGGCGCTATTTCGCGCCGATCCCGCCGGGGCGGATCCCCGGCCGCCCGCGTTTCCCGGAGGCGACGCTCGCCGAGACGCGGCGCGTCGTCTCGGCGGAGAAGGTGCCGCAGGCGCGGCTCTACTGCGCCTGGCCGACCGCGCCGTTCTTCCACGAGGACGAGCCCGCGCTCGACATGCTCTCGGAGGTGCTCTCGGACGGGCTGAACTCGCGTCTGTACCGGCGCATGGTCTATGAGGACCGCACGGCTTCGGGAGTCGGCGCCTTCCACTACTCGCTCGAATCGGGCGGGATCACCGGCGTCGTCGCCACCGCGCGTCCCGAGGTCCCGCTCGCGCGCCTCCGCGCCCAGATGGACGAGGAGCTCGCCCGGATCGCCGAGGAAGGCCCGACCGCAGACGAGCTGCAGCGGGTGAAGGCGGCGACCCAGGTGGCGTTCGTCGGCGCCCTCGAGCACCTCGCGACGAAGGCGGATCTCCTCGCCCGCTACGCGACCTTCCTCGGTGACCCGGCGAAGCTCTCGGAGCACTGGGTGCGCTACCGGGAAGTCACCGGCGACGATCTCCGGCGGGTCGCCGGCGACTACCTGCTCCGGCCCCGGGTGGAGCTGCTCTACGGGGATCCGGAGAGCGAAGGCGAGCCCCCCGCGGCGCCGGTTCCGATCGGCCCCGAGGACTGGGTCGCGCCCGCTTCGGCGGCCCCGCCGGAGGACGGCGACGCCCCGCCGGAGCCCGACCGGACGCGCCCGCCGAGGCGGGGCCGCGCCGGTCATTTCGAGCCGCCGCTCCCCGAGGTCCGCCGGCTCGAGAGCGGTACCGCGGTCCATGTGCTCACCCGCCGCGACCTGCCGAAGATCGTCGGCACGCTCACGATCCCGGGAGGAAGGGTGGACGAGCCGCGGGCGCTCCGGGGGCTCGCCGGCGTCACCGCGGAGATGCTGGGGCGCGGCACGACGAGCCGCACCGCCAGCGAGTTCGAGGCCGAGGCCGACCGCATCGGAGCGGAGATCGCCGCGCACGCGGGGACCGAGTCGCTCGGGATGTCGTTCTCCTGCCTCACCGAACATCTCCGCCACACGCTCGAGCTGGCCGCCGACTCGCTGCGCCATCCGGCGTTCGCGAAGGCGGAACTCGACCGGATCGTTCCCATCCGCCTCGACGCGCTCCGCCACGCGCGCTCCGATCCGGGATCGGTGGCGCGCCGGATCGTGCGACGGACGGCCTTCTCGGACGGCCATCCGTACGGCTGGCGGGGCGACGAGGAGACGCTGCCGGCGATCGGGACCGACGACCTAGCCGCCTTCCACCGCACCCGGTTCGTCCCGGTGGGCGCTTCGTTCGTGGTCTGTGGCGACCTGGATCCCGACGAGGCGGTAGCCGCCCTCGAGGAGGCGCTTCCCGACTGGACGCCCGCCGGGGCGGCGGACCGGTCGCCGCTCCCCGAGCCGCCGGCGAGCGAGCCCGGGATCCTGCTCCACGGGGTCGAGGTTCCGGGCCCGCAGGTGGTC
Source organism: uncultured Acidobacteriota bacterium (assembly GCA_964347715.1). GTDB lineage: Bacteria > Acidobacteriota > Vicinamibacteria > Marinacidobacterales > Marinacidobacteraceae > CAYGAO01. Next base: position 991 of record CAYGAO010000213.1, on the reverse strand, counting down.
GTCTCCTGGCGGAAGCAGGGGCCCGAGCGCGGGAGGGAAGACCGCTACGCGCTCGGGATGGCGCTCCACATCCTGGGGGGCGGCTTTTCGAGCCGGCTGAACCTGAACCTGCGGGAGCGGATGGGCGCCACCTACGGGGCCTTCGCCGGGTCGCGGCAGTTCGCCCGGCGGTCGCTGCTCACCGCCTCGGCTTCGCTCGATGTCGAGCAGGCGGGGCCGGCGATCCGGGAGCTCGTCGCCGAGGTCGAACGGCTCGCCTCGGGGCGCCGCCCGGTGCGTCTCGTCGAGATCGGGCAGGCGAAGCTCGCGATGAAGCGCGCCTACCACCAGCGCTTCGAGACCCTGTCGGGGGTCCGCGGGGTGATCACCGGCGTCCTCCGGCGAGGCGATCCCCTCTCTCAGATCCGCGACCACCTCGACCGGATCGAAGCGGTGACCCGCGACCAGGTCACCGAAGCGGCGTCGCGCTATCTGGGGCGCGAGGGCAGCGCGCTCGTCGTCGTGGGTGATGCCGACCGGCTGGCTCCGGAACTCGCCGACCTCGATTTCGGGTCGCTCCGCCGGGTGGACGCCGAGGGCACGCCGGTCGAGCCCTCCGGCTGAGCCGGCTGGCGGTCGGCGGGATCCGCCGCGGCGCCGGTCTTCGGGTCGCGGCCCTGATCGGGACCGGCAAGGGCGCCCGGCTACCGGTGGGGGAAGTCAGCGCGGTCGTCGTCGTGTTCGATGCGGGCCGGTCGGCTGGCGCGCTCGCGGATCGCGGCTTCGGGGGGTATTGGGGTGCGGCCACCGGCCGGTCGAGGCCTCCGGCTGCGCGCCGGCTGGCTGCCGGGAGTCGCGTCAGCGCCGGTCTTTCGCGTCGGGGTTCGGATGGGGACGCGAGAGCGGCGTCGGGCTGTCCGGGGCGCGAGGGCCGTGCGGTCGTCGTCGTCCTGGATGAGCGCCGGTTCGCGCTCGAGCTCTGGGATCGCGGCTTCGGCGCGCCGGGGGTGCG
>CAYGAO010000212.1:0-5491 GCA_964347715.1 uncultured Acidobacteriota bacterium | reverse complement strand
CCCCGTCGTCCGGGCGGATGCGGGGCGCTTTCCCCACCGGATGGCGGCCCGAATCCGCGCCGCGTCGGCGCGCGAGGGCCTTTCTCCACAGCCCCCTATTCCGACCTGCGCGCCGGGCTCTTTCGGCGCGCCTTCGCGGAGGCTCACGCCTGGCCCGACTACCTCGCGACGGCGAAGCCGGGCGAGGCCCCGGGCTGGGCGAAGGGCGTCGCGGCGGTTCCGCCGCTTCCCGACGACGCCGGGACCCGGCTCGACCCGGCGGGCCGCATCGTGAACCTGCTCTGCCTGAGCGGCGCCTGGTGCGGCGACTGCGTCCGGTCGGTACCGATCCTCGCGCGGCTCTCCGAGGCTGCCGGGCCTTCGTTCGCGTTCCGGGTGCTGGATCGGGACGCGATCCCGGAACTTCGGGACGAGACGCGCGTTCTCGGGGCGATGCGGGTTCCGGTCGCGCTCTTCCTCACCGAGGACTTCCACGAGATCGGGCGCTACGGGGACCGCACCCTCAGCGTGTACCGGGAGAAGGCGGTGACCGAGCTCGGGGCCGCGTGTCCGCTTCCCGGGTCCGCCGGGGAGAGCGCGCTGGCTGCCGAGACGGCCGAGTGGCTCGAGGTCTTCGAGCGGATGATCCTGATGGCCCGCCTCGCGCCGCCGCTCCGCGCCCGTCACGGGGACTGACCGGGGGCCGGCCCCGCTCCCCCCCGCGATGCGCGATCTCTGGCGGCGCCTGCTCCCGTATCTCGCCCCCTACCGGCGGCGGATCGTCGTCGGCCTGATCGCCCTCGTCCTCTGCCGGGTGTTCCATCTCGTGGTGCCGCAGATCCTCGAGCGGGCGATCGACGCGCTCCGCGCCGGAACGCTGGACGATCTCTGGAGCCACGGCGGGCTGATCGTGGGCGCGGCGGCGGGATCCGCGGTCTTTCGCTTCTACATGCGCTGGTACCTGATCGGGGTCTCGCGCTACGCCGAGTACGACCTCCGGCGCGACTTCTACGCGCAGCTGCAGCGGCTGCCGGCCGCGTTCTACGCGCGCTACCGGGTGGGCGACATCCTCTCGCGCTCGGCGCAGGACATGAACGCCGTGCGCCTGGTGCTCGGCCCGGGGGTCATGTATCCGGTCGAGACGGTGATCACCACGGTCGGCTGCTTCGCGTTCATGCTCGCGATCAGCCCCCGGCTGACCCTCGTGGCGATCGCGGTGATGCCGGTGGTCTCGGTCCTGATGAAGGTGCTCGGGGAGAAGATCTTCCGCCGCTCCGAACGGGTCCAGGCCAAGATGGCGGACATCTCGGCGGTGGTCCAGGAGAACGCCGCGGCGGCGCGGGTGGTCCGGGCGTTCGTCCAGGAAGACGCGCAGCGCGAGGCGTTCCGCCGGGAGAACGAGGAGTACGCGGCGCGCAGCATGGAGCTCGTCGCCGTGAGCGCGGCGCTCTTCCCGCTCCTCCTCGCGCTCATCGGGCTCGGGCTCGCCGGCTCGCTGATCTTCGGAGGAAACCTCGTCATCTCGGGAGCGATCAGCCTCGGGGAACTCGTCGCCTTCCTCTTCTACTACGGCTATCTGACCTGGCCGATGATCGCGCTCGGGTGGGTGGTGAACATCCACCAGCGGGGGGCCGCCTCGATGAAGCGGCTCGCCGCGATCTTCGACGCGGAGCCGCTCCCGGCCCCCGAAACCGCGAGCCCGTCAGCGACTCCGGGGGCGGCGGAGATCAGCTTCGAGGGAGTCCGCTTCGCCTATCCGCAAGGAGCCGAAGGAGACTCGAACGGCGCGGAACCCCGGACCGTGCTCGCCGACTTCGACCTGAGGATCGCGCCGGGGCAGACGGTCGCGCTCGTGGGGCGCACCGGCGCCGGGAAGAGCACCGTCGCGCGCCTGATCCCGCGGATCCACGACCCGATCGAGGGCGCGGTCCGGATAGACGGACGCGATGTCCGGGACATCCCGCTCGCCGAGCTGCGGAGCGAGATCGGCTTCGTCCCCCAGGACAGCTTCCTCTTCTCCCTGACGCTCCGCGACAACATCGCGTTCGGCGACGCCGAAGCCTCGCTCGAGGAGGTGCGGCGGGTCGCGGACGCCGCGGGGCTCGCCTCCGACATCGAGGGGTTCGCGGACGGCTACGACACGATGGTCGGCGAGCGCGGGGTGACGCTCTCGGGGGGGCAGCGCCAGCGCGCCGCGATCGCGCGCGCGCTGCTGCGCGAGAGCCGGATCCTGGTCTTCGACGATGTCCTGAGCGCGGTGGACTCCGAGACCGAGGCGCGCATCCTCCATGCGGTGCGGAAGGCGTCGCGCCACCGCACCACGCTGATCGTCGCGCACCGGCTGAGCACGGTGATGGACGCCGACGCGATCTATCTGCTCGACACCGACGAGGACGGCGTGGCCCGCATCGAGGAGCACGGCACCCACGAGGAGCTGGTCGCCCGGGGCGGCCGCTACGCGACGATGTACCGGCGTCAGATGCTCGAGGAGGAGCTCTCGCGGCTGTGAGCGACGAGAGCCGGCGCGACCGGCGGCTGCTCGCCGAGGTGCTGCCGTACGTCCTCCCCTACTGGCCCTTCGTGGCCGTCGGCGTCGCGCTGGTGCTGGTCGGGGCCGGAGCGCAGCTCGCCGGGCCCTATCTGACCCGGGTGGCGCTCGACGACTACATCGCGCCGGGCGACTTCGAGGGGCTCCTCGGGCTGCTCGGCCTCTACGCCGGGATCCTCGCGGTCGGGTTCGCGGCGGCCTGGGGGCAGGCGTGGATCGTGAACCTGTTCGGCCAGCGCGTCATGCGCGACATCCGCCGCGATGTGTTCGACCACATCCAGAGATTGCACCTCGGCTGGTTCGACCGCCACCCGATCGGGGTGGTGGTCACCCGGGCCACGAGCGATGTGGACGCGCTGAACGAACTGCTCAGCTCGGGCGTGGTCATGATCATCACCGATGTGGTCCTGCTCGTCGGGATCATGGCGGCGCTCCTGTTCCTGAACTGGCAGCTCGCGCTCGTCACCATCGGCGCCGTTCCCGCGCTCTTCATCGCCGGATGGATCTTCCGGCGCAGGATCCGACCCGCCTTCCGCCGGGTCCGGGGCGCGGTCGCCAGGGTGAACGGCTTCATCCAGGAAACGCTGACCGGGATCGAGGTGCTCCAGCTGTTCCGCCAGGAGCGACGGCGAGCCCGCGAGTATCGGAAGCTGAACCGCGAACACACCGGGGCGCACCTCGAGACGGTGCTCTGCTTTTCCGTCTTCTATCCGGTGGTCGAGATGATCACCGCGATCACGATCGCGCTGATCGTCGGCTACGGCGGATCCCGGATCGGCGTCGGCACGCTGACCGTGGGCGGGCTCGTCGCGTTCCTCATGTACTCGGAGATGTTCTTCCGCCCGATCCGGGACCTCACCGAGAAGTTCAACATCCTGCAGGGCGCGATGGCGGCCTCCGAGCGGATCGTGGAGCTGCTCGAGACCGAGCCGGAGATCCGCGCCGTCGAGCGGCCCCGACGGCCCGCCGGGCGTCCCGGTTCGCTCCGGCTCGACGGGGTCTCGTTCGCCTACAACGAGGGCGAACGGGTCCTCCGGAACATCGAGTTGGAGGTGGCGCCGGGAGAGACGGTGGCGCTCGTCGGGCACACCGGTTCGGGGAAGACCACCCTCGCGAACCTGCTGCTCCGGTTCTACGATGTCCAGGAGGGCCGGGTGCTCGTGGACGGCCTCGATGTCCGCGAATGGGAGGTCTCCGCGCTCCGCCGGCAGTTCTCGCTGGTCCAGCAGGATGTCCATCTCTTCTCGGGATCGGTGCTCGACAACATCCGGCTCGGCGATCCGTCGGTCAGCCGGGACGACGCGCGCCGGGCGGCGGCGGCGGCCGAGGTCACGGGCTGGGCGGCGAGTCTTCCCGAGGGACTCGACACCCGGCTCGGCGAGCGCGGCGGCGGCCTTTCCCAGGGACAGCGCCAGCTCGTCGGCATCGCCCGGGCCATGGCTCGCCGTTCGCCGTTCCTCGTGCTCGACGAGGCGACCTCGAGCGTGGACACGGAAACGGAGCGCGCCGTGCAGACCGCGCTCGGCCGGGTTCTCGAGAACCGGACCAGCCTCGTGATCGCGCACCGCCTCTCCACGGTGCGCGACGCCGACCGCATCGTGGTGCTCCACCGGGGCGAGATCCGGGAGAGCGGCACGCACCGGGAACTGCTCGCCGCCGGCGGAATCTACCGCCGGCTCCACGAGCTGCAATTCGCCGAGGAGGCGCTCCTTGCCGCAAGCTGACCCGCTCGACCTCGACCTCTCCCGGATCCTCGAAGCGCTTCCGCATCGGGAGCCCTTCGTGTTCCTCCACGGCGTCTCGGGCCTCGTCCCCGGAGTCCGCGCCCGAGGGTTCGTGACCATTCCCGCCGACCATCCCTACCGTCTCGGCCAGGCGAGCGTGCCCGCCGGCCTCGTCCTCGAAGCGATGGCCCAGCTCGGAGCGGGGATGATCCTCTACGAGCGATCAGGCGAAGGCGCCCTCGCGCTCTTCCGCTCGGTGGAGGACTTCGTCATGGAGCGGCAGGTGGACTTCGGAACCCGGCTCGAACTCAAGGCCGAGATCGGCCGGGTCCGGGGACGCATGGGCGATGCGCATGTCCGCGCCAGCGTCGGCGGCCAACCGGTGGCGAGCGGAACCCTCGGCTTCGCGATCATGTCCGAGGGAGCGGGTCCCCTCCCGAAGCGACCCCCGGGGCCCCCCACCGCCCCCCGTCACGCCGACTCGACGACTCCTTCAAACTTGAAATAATGGAACAAGATCTCCGAAAACACCGCTTTCCCTTGTGCGGCAACGGTTTCTGAAGAAGAACCACGCTAGAAACTTGAGGCATTATTCGAACGGAGCAACCCTTCGACGCAAGCGAACCGGGCCCGAGGCCGCCCGTCCCGAAGCCTCACCCCGCCGGATCTCGTCGCATCTTGCGACAAGCTTGAAATAATGCGACAAGATGGCCGAGGGTGCTGTTTTTCGTTCTCTACCAACGGTTTTCGAGGATTTGCCGAATGGAATCTTGAGTTATTATTTCGACCGTGCGACCGATCGATCTCCATGAGGTGCTGAACCGGCTCGATCACGAACCGGCGGGAGACCTCGAATCCGAGACGCTCGAATTCAAGTCCTGGGACTCCGCGGGCGTCAAGGCGCGGATCCGCGCGATCCGCGAATCCGTCGTCGCCATGGCCAACGCGCAAGGCGGCGTCATCGTGCTCGGCGTGCACGACCAGGGGGCGTCGCGAGCCGAGGCGATCCACGGCGTGGGCACCCTCGATCGCCACGCCCTGCCCAGGCTGTGGAGGAAGTCCCTCATGCGCCGACGCGGCGCGAAGCGCCGCCGGGGAGGATTCTCCCTCCCCGCGACAGACGGCGGAACGGATCGCGCCAGCGATTCGGGCCGCCATCCGGTGGGGAAAGCGCCCCGCATCCGTCCGGACGACGGGGTTCCCCATCTCTTCGAGGACGGATTCCCATGCGGGGCGCTTT
>CAYGAO010000211.1:0-5492 GCA_964347715.1 uncultured Acidobacteriota bacterium | reverse complement strand
GGGCGGGCCCCCCCGCCCCGCACCCCTCCCCGGCGGCGCTGCGCGCCGCGTCTGTACCCGAGGGACTTCCACCACAGCCTGCTGGCGGGGTGGGGCGCTGCCGGAGCATCCGGGGGACGAGGCTCAGGCGGCTTCCCACACCTGGACGACGTTGTAGAGCGCGTCGCGTTCGACCGGAGTCTTCCCGGCGTCCCGGATCATCCGGACCAGGCGTTCGCGCGCGACCCCGACCGGGCTCGTCGCCTGCGCGTAGTGGGCGATCCGCTCTTCGCCGATCGTCCCGTCGAGGTCGCTCGCGCCGAAGTTCAGCGCCATCGCCGCCGAGTCCTCGCCGAGCATTACCCAGTAGGCCTTGATGTGCGGGAAGTTGTCGAGCAGGAGCCTCGCGCAGGCGACGGTCCGCAGGTCCTCGAGGACGGACGCCTGGCGCTCGGCGAGTCCGGTGTTCCCGGGCTGCAGCGCGAGCGGGATGAAGGAAGCGAAACCGGCGTCCGCGGGTCCACGGTCGTCCTGGACTTCCCGGAGCTGCAGCATGTGATCCACGCGTTCGGAGAGCGTTTCGATATGCCCGTAGAGCAGCGTCGCGTTCGACATGATGCCGAGGCGGTGCGCGGCGCGATGCACCTCGAACCACCGCTGGCGGCCGATCTTCGTCCGGAAGGTCTCCTTGCGGACGCGGTCGGAGAAGACTTCGGCGCCGCCACCCGGAAGGCTCCGGAGTCCGGCTTCCTTGAGCCGGATCAGGATGTCCTCGATCGAGGTCTTCTCGAGACGGGCGAACCAGTCGATCTCGACCGCGGTCCACGCCTTGATCTGCACCCGCGGGAAGCGATCGTGGATCTCCCGGACGATCTCCAGATACCGCTCGAAGGGCCACTTCGGGTGCAGCCCGCCGACGATGTGGACTTCCGAGAGCTCGTCGGTGACCTGGGCGAGCACCTCGGCGAGCGATTGCTCGTAGGCATGCGCGTCGCCCGGCTTCGCCGCGAAATCGCAGAAGACGCAGGACAGGACGCAGAGATTCGTCGGGTTGATCTGCCGGTTCACGACGAACTGCACCCGGTCGCCGTTCTTCCGCCTCGCCGCATCGTCGGCCAGGCGACCGAGCGCGGGCAGGTCGAGCGTCTCGAGGAGCGTCAGGCCGTCCGCATGGTCGAGGCGTTCTCCGCTCCGGACCTTCTCCCGGATCGGGATCAGCGCCCGGTCGCGGAAGAGGACGCCGTCAGCGCGCAGCAAGCGAGACCCTCCAGTGCGCGAGCCGTCGGATTCCGGGACCCCCCACGGGTCCGGATCGCCTCGGGCCGGACAGGCGGGAACCCTACCCCAACCGGCGGCTCTTGGCGTCCGGTGGGTTCCCGGCGTCCGGTGGGTTCCCGGAGTCCGGTGGGTTCCCGGCGTCCGGTGGGTTCCCGGAGTTCGGGCGTTTCCCGGCGTTCGGATCGCGCTCGCCCGGTGTCCGGGGGTCCCGGTCCGGCGCCGGGGCGGATGGCGCCTGGTTCCCGGCGCGGGTCTCCGCTTCGCGCCAGCCGGGGCCCGCCGCGAGCCCGAGCACGCCGAGCACCTTGTCGCAGAAGCCGTCCGCCAGCTCCTCGACCGACGCTGGTCGGCGGTACCACGGCGGGGCCACCGGCATCACGATCCCGCCTGCCTCGGACACCGTGAGGGCGTTCCGGAGCGTGATCGAGGACCACGGCGTTTCGCGGACGCAGAGCACGAGCCGCATCCGTTCCTTCAGCGCGACCTGCGCGGCGCGGGTGATCAGCGTGTCCGCGATCCCGCCGGCGACCTTGCCGAGGGTCGAGAGGCTGCAGGGGATCAGGACCAGCGCGTCGTGGCGGTTCGAGCCCGACGACCAGGGGGCGGCCAGGTCGGAATCGCGATGGACGCGCGCGACATCGCCCCGGAGGTCGTCGAGCGTGAGGCCGGTCTCGAGTCGCAGCACCTCTTCGCCCCACTTCGACACGATGAGGTGCGTTTCCGCGGGGCACCGCTTCAGGAAGCGGACGCCGTACGCCGCGCCCGACGAGCCGGAGATGCCGACGACGATGCGCATCTCAGGTCGGAAGCGTCGCGCCGGTCAGGGAGACGCCGGACGATGCGACCCCGAGGAAGACGGTCGCCGCGAGTGCGGCGTTCACCTGGAAGAATGCGAATTCGACTCCCTTCCGGGCCCGGTGCTGAACGAGGAACAACGCTCCGGCGAGAACGACGAAGGCCGCGGACAGGAAGCCCTCGAGCGCCGTCCAGTAGAGCAGGAGAAGCGCTCCGAAAGCGGCGAGGTGCATTCCGGCGGCGGCGCCCAGCGCGGCTTCGGAACCGATCGCGGCGGGAAGCGAGAAGACCCCGGTCCTCCGGTCCGACTCTTCGTCGAGCGTGGCGTAGCGGATGTCGAAGCCGGCGGCCCAGAGCGCCGTGAAGGTGGCGAGGATCAGAGTCGGCGCGGAGTTCCGCCAATCGAGCGCCACTGCATAGAAGCCGCAGACCGGACCGAGCGCGAGCGTCGCCCCGAGCCCGAGATGCGCCCAGCGGGTGAACCGCTTCAGGAGCGGATACCCCACGAACGCCCCCGCCACGAGCGGGCTCAGCCAGAGGCACTTCGGCGAGATCGCGGCGGCCGCGAGAAGCGAGACCAGGAAGGCGCCGGCCGCGGCCGAAACCGCGGCGACGGGCGTGATCTCGCCGGCCGGCAGCGCGCGTCCGGCGGTGCGCGGGTTTTCGGCGTCGAGCTGTCGGTCGAGGATGCGGTTCAGCCCGAGCGCGGCCGTTCGGGCGCCGGTCGCCGCGACCAGGATCAGGATCGCGGTCCGTAGCGACAGTGGCCGCTCGGCGAGCAGCGCGCCGGAGTAGATCAGCGGCAGCGCGAAGAGCGTGTGCTCGATCTTCAGATACTCCGCCCAGACCCCGACCCGGCGAGCGAGCCGGCTGGCGTTCCCGGAGGGCCCGCTCCGGGCAGGATCTCGAAGCACGAGGCGCGTTTCGTACGGATGCTAACAGCCCGTGGAAAAAGTCCCCCGCATCCGCGCCGCTCCGGGAAGGGAACCGGAATCCACCCCGATTCGGGGATGCGGGGCACTCTTCCCACCGTCTTTCGCGGGGAGGGGGAACCCTCTCCGCACCCCTCCCCGGCGGCGCTGCGCGCCGCCTCTGTACCCGGGGGACTTTCACCACGGCCTGCCAACCCACGACGAAGCGCGGCCTCGCCGCCCGCGATCCGCGCCTCCGCCATTCCGGCGGTCGACCCCTTGACGCTTTCGGTCGTTCGGTAGTACTGTTTCTCCGCCGAGACGGAACCCCGGTTTCGTTTCTGCGTTTCCGCCCGTGCGCAATCGCGCGCGAATCCACGACCGGAGGGATTGTCTCGATGAAGAAGAAGCGCTCTTCCAGGAAGGCGACGCGCAAGCGGGCCACCACCACGCGGGAGGTGGTGCGCATTTCCATCCTGATCGATCCCGACGCCGTCGAGACGGATCAGCCGCCCGCGACCAGGAAGAAGCGCGCTTCCAAGAAGGCGACGAGCAAGAAGGCGACGAGCAAGAAGGCGACGAGCAAGAAGGCGACGCGGAAGAAGGCCGTCCGCAAGGTGGCGACCGTCGCCGAGCCCGAAGCGGTCTCGCTGGAGGAGTCCGAGGCGGTCTCGCCGGAGCCCGAGGCGGCTCCGCCGGAGCCCGCGCTGGCGCTCTCGCCGGCGCCGGAAACCAACGGGGCGTAGCCGCCGTTTCGCCGAGCCGCGTCGCGCGCGGCTCGGCGTCGCCGAGGGCTCTTCGGGCCGCCTTCGGCGGGGCACGGCGGCGGGTCGCTGTGGTAGATTCCTCAGCTCTCGTTTCCCCGCTCCGAACGCTCCCGGAGGAGATGCCCGTCGTGCGATTCCACCGTCCGTCTTCCGCAGTTGACGCGCCCTCGCGGCGCTCCCGGCTCCTCGCTTCGACCGCCGCGCTGGCCCTCCTGACGGCTGCTTGCGGCGGCACGGACATCGGGGTCACCGGAGACGAGATCCGACTCGGCAGCTTCGCTCCGCTCACGGGGGAATACGCCGCCCTCGGCAATGTCGGACGGGCGATGTCCGCCTATTTCGACTGGTTGAACGACGAGGGCGGCATCCACGGACGGATGGTCCGTCTCAGCCTCAAGGACGACCAGAACGATCCCGAGCAGACGCCCGAGCTCGTGCGCCAGCTCCTTCGCGAGGAACGGGTCTTCGCGATGGTCGGCGGAATGAGCACCGCGAACTGTCTCGCGGTCAAGGACGATGTCTGGAACCGGCTGGTCCCCTGGGTGAATCCGGGTTCGAGCTCGAGCATCTGGACCGAGCCGGTGAACGCCTACACCTTCTCGATCCTCCCGACCTCGATCACGGCGGCCCAGGTGCTCACCCGCTACGCGCTCGCCGAGCTCGGCGTCAGCCGGATCGCCTCGCTCGCCGAGAACACTCCGTTCGGAGGTCAGGGACAGGAGGGCTACCGGCTCGGCGTGCGCGCGTTCTACGAGCAGATCGCCGACAACCTGCCGGAAGGCGTCGAGGTGCGCTACGCGCGCATCTCGTCACGGCCCCGGCGCCCGCGCACGAACGATCCCGACAGCGAAGGGTGGATGGAGATCCCGGCTTCGGGGGAGGGCGTCCTCTGGCGCGTCCAGCGCGAGGCCGGCGGCCGCTGGGGCCGCCCGGAAGCGGCTCCGGAGGATGTCGGCAGCCGCCAGGCCTCGAAGGACGGAGCCGACCTCGCCGCCCCGCTCGCCGCGTTCAAGGAGCAACAGGCCGACGCGATCGTGGTCTGGGGCGTGGCGGAGTTCGGCGCCGCGGTGGCGCAGGCGGTCGCCGACGATCCGGACTGGAATCCGCTGATCCTCGGTTCCTTCGCGATGGCGGATCCGCTGGCGATCGACCTCGCCGGGGAATCGCTCGAAGGCGCGGTGGTGGCTTCCACGACCCCGGATCTCTCGATGGACACGGATGCCACCCGGCAGGTCCGGGATATCCTGCAGCGGTATGCCCCGGATGTGCCGTTCGGCGACTACGCGATGCTCGGGATGGCCTGGGCGCAGCTCGCCGCCGAAGGCATGGATCGCGCCGGCCCCGATCTGCGCCGGATCAGCCTGCTCCGGGGGCTCGAGACCCTCGACAACTGGCAGGGGCTGCTCGGGCACCCGGTGACCTTCACCGAGGAGAACCATCGCGGGTTCGACGCGGTGACGCTGAAGCGCGTCGAGAACGGCGAGTTCGTCGCGATCACCGGCTGGCTCTCCGAGTAGGCGACCCGCCCGGCCGGTCCCCGCAGCGTCCGGAAGTCCGCGCCCCCGCCGACTGATCGCGGGGGTGCCGCTCCGCCCCGGGGGATGCGACGAGGCGGACGGCAGGCGTCGTCGTTCGGGCGAGCATTTCGCTCGCTGCGCGTACGGGCGACGCGTCGGATCGCCCGAGGCGACTCTCCGGGTGCGGGCGCCCTGGCAGGCTGTGGAGAAAGTCCCTCGCGCGCCGACGCGGCGCGAAGCGCCGC
>CAYGAO010000210.1:0-5514 GCA_964347715.1 uncultured Acidobacteriota bacterium | reverse complement strand
ACCCGCTCGAAGACATCTACGCGACCCACGAGCCGATGTTCGTGATGAGCAACGGTCGCATCGTGTTCCACCGGACGGTGGACCCGGAGCACTACATCCCCCGCCGGATCGGGGTCTCCGGTTTCGGAACCGGCGGCCCGCGCCCATGAGTTCCTACCAGGCTGTGGAGAAGGTCCCTCGTGCGCGGACGCGGCGCGAAGCGTCGCCGGGGAGGGGTGCGGGGAGGGTTCCCCCTCCCTGCGAAAGACGGCGGGACGAATCGCGGAAGCGATTCGAACCACCTGCCTGGGGGAAGAGTGCGCCGCCTCCCCGAATCGGGGCGGATACCGGTTCCCTTCCCGGAGCGGCGCCGATGCGGGGGACTCCTTCCACGGGCTGCTGGCAGGCGGTGGTGAAAGTCCCCCGAGTACAGACCCGGCGCGCAGCGTCGCCGGGGAGGGGTGCGGGGAGGGTTCCCCCTCTCCGCGAAAGACGGTGGGACGAATCGCGGAAGCGATTCGCCCCACCGGCCCGTGGGAAGAGTGCGCCGCCGCCCCGAATCGGGGCGGATTCCGGTTCCCTTCCCGGAGCGGCGCCGATGCGGGGGACTCTTTCCACGGGCTGCTGAGGCATGGATTCCTCGGCGATCTGGCCGCCGATCCGGCTGACCCTCGAGCTCGCGAGCGTCACCACCGGGCTGCTCCTGCTCGTCGGCACGCCGATCGCCTGGTGGCTCGCCCGGTCGCGCTGGCGCTTCCGGGAGGCGGTCGCCGCCCTCGTGGCGCTGCCGCTGGTGCTGCCGCCGACGGTCCTCGGGTTCTATCTGCTCCTCGCGCTCGGCCCCGACGGGCCCGGGGGCTTCGTCGCCGGGCTCTTCGGCCAGCGCTCGCTCGCCTTCTCCTTCCCGGGCCTCGTGATCGGCTCGGTCCTCTACTCGCTGCCGTTCACGGTCGGGCCGGTTCGCGCCGCCTTCGAGGCAGTGGGCGAGGGGCCGCTCGAGGCCGCGGCGACGCTCGGCGCCTCGCCGCGGGACGCCTTCTGGACGGTGGCCGTCCCGCTGGCGCGGCCCGGGCTGATCGCGGGCGCGGTGCTCGGGTTCGCGCACACGGTGGGCGAGTTCGGCGTCATCCTGATGATCGGCGGGAACATCCCGGGCGCCACCCGGGTGCTGTCGATCGCGATCTACGACCGCGTCGAGGTGATGGACTGGGGGACGGCCCACCTGCTCTCGGGGGGCCTCGTCGCCTTCTCGTTCGTGGTGGTGGCGCTGACGCTGAGCCTCGAGCGGCGGACCGGGCGCCGGTGAGCGGGAGCCCGGACTGCGGGGAGGGCCTCGACGGGCCGCTCGATATCGCCCTCCGGGGCGCGGCGGGCGCCTTCACCCTCGACGCGACGCTCTCCGCCGCCCCCGGAGAGACGACCGCGGTGTTCGGCCCCTCGGGGAGCGGCAAGACGACGCTCCTCCGCGCCGTCGCCGGCCTCGCCCGGTTCGCCGGGCGGGTCCGCGCCGGGGGCGAGGTCTGGCAGGACGACGGCGTCTTCGTCCCGCCGCATCGGCGGCGGGTCGCGTTCGCCTTCCAGCAGCCCGCGCTCTTCCCCCACCTCCCGGTCGAGGAGAACCTGCGCTACGCCGACCGCCGCGCCGCCGGACGGGATGGCGGCCCGCTCTCGTTCGCCAGGGTCGTCGAGCGGCTCGACCTCGCCCCGCACCTCGGCCGGATGCCCCGGGGCCTCTCGGGCGGCGAGCGCCAGCGGGTCTCGCTCGGGCGGGCGCTCCTCTCGCGCCCGCTGGTGGCGCTGCTCGACGAGCCCCTCTCGGCGATCCATCAGAGCGCGCGCGGCCGGATCGCTGCCTGGCTCCGCTCGCTCGCCGGCGAGCTCGGAATCGCCGTGCTGCTGGTGAGCCACGACCTCGACGAGGTGATCGCGGTCGCCGACCGGATCGCCCTGATCGAGGGCGGGCGGATCACCGCGGTCGGGACGGTTTCCGAGACGCTCGCCCGGATGCCCGTTCGGGACGCGATCTCCCGGTTCGAGGCGGGCGCCGTGCTGACCGCGCGGGTCGTTGCCCACCTCGAACCGCTCGGGTTGACCGAGCTCCGGGCGGGAGGCCAGACCTTGCGGGCGCCGGGGATCCACGCGCCTCCGGGGTCCGAGGTGCGCCTCTCGGTCCGCGCCCGGGATGTCGCGCTCGCCACGAAGCCGCCGGAGGCGATCAGCATCCGGAACGTGCTCCGGGGCGTCGTCCGGTCGGTGCGCGAGGACGGCCCGTTCGCCGAGGTCGAGGTCGAGGTGGGCGAGGCGCGAATCCGCGCCCGGGTCACCCGGGACGCGGCCGGGGAGCTCGGGATCGCCCCGGAACGCGAGGTGTTCGCCCTGTTGAAGGCGGTGTCCTTCGACCCGCCCTGACCGGTCGCTCCCCTCCGCGCGCGGGGGCGGCTGTACTGCGCGTGGCGGGTGCGGTAGTCGGCGAGTCGTTCCCCTCCGCGCGCGGGGGCGGCCAGGCGGGGACCGCGGCCACGGCCGCAAGGATCGTCGCTCCCCTCCGCGCGCGGGGGCGCCAAGACCGGCAGGCGTCGGAGCCACGGCGTGATGACCGCTCCCCTCCGCGCGCGGGGCGGGAGGCAGAGCGATCGTCTGCAGCTACCGGAGTGAGTCGTCCCCTGCTGCGCGCGGTGCCGGGCGGTGCCGGTCGGGGTCTTCGCGTTCGGATCGCGTCGCTCCCTGCCGCGCGCGGGGGCGGTCCTCGCAGGCCGGTTCCACGACGAGGAGGTAGCGGCCCGGCGCCGCCTCGACTTCCTGTTCGCAGCCCGAGAGCCAGCGCAGCCGGGCGCGAATCGGCCCTTCGTGGTCGCCGAGGCCGAACCGGACGCGGAGGTCGCTGGCCGAGAGGTAACTGCCTCCGGACCGGGATTCGCGGACCTGCAGGGACTCCCCGGAACGGAGCGAGATCCGGGCGCCGCCGCCGTCGCGCGGACTCCCGCGCCCGACGAGGCGGAAGCCGGCCCAGGCGCCGGTCCGCGTGTCGTTGCGGAAGAGCGCCGGCTCGTCGTTCATCACCGTGGCGAGCAGATCGGGGTCGCCGTCGTCGTCGTAGTCGGCGAACGCCGCCCCCCGATAGACCCGGGCCGCCGCGAGGGCGGTGGGCGCGACTTCGGCGAAGGCGCCGGTCCCCCGGTTCCGGAAGACGAGCCCGCGCTGGGCGTAGTCGCTCTCGGCGCCGCTGCCGGCGACCTCGGGATAGACATGGCCGTTCACCACGATCAGGTCGAGCCAGCCGTCGAGGTCGAGATCCCGGAACCCGACGCCCCAGCCGAGGAAGGGGTAACTCGGCTCGGCGACCCCGGCGGCGAACGACTCGTCGAGGAACCAGCCCTCGCCGGCGGCGCGGTAGAGGGTGTTGTAGTCGTGCGAGAAGTTCGTGACCACGATGTCGAGCCGGCCGTCGCCGTCGTAGTCGCCGAGATCCACTCCCATCCCGGCCTGCGCCCGCCCGTCCTCGTTGTAGGCGACGCCGGCCCCGAGGCCGATCTCGGTCAGCGCGAGGCCGGCGCCGTCCGAGTCGTTCCGGTAGAAGTTGTTCGGGGTCTGGTCGTTCGCCACATAGATGTCCAGATCCCCGTCGTCGTCGAGGTCACCGAGAACCACCCCGAGCCCGAAGAACCGCTCGCGGCCGATCGCCGAGTCCTCGACCCGGACGAAGCGGCCGTCGGGCCCGGCCCGGTAGAGGAGCGCCGGGGCCGGGTCGAGCCCCTTCGGGCCGCACATCACCGGGATGCCGAGGAAGAAGCAGTTGGGCGCCTCGCCCGGACCCGGAGTCGCAGCCGGATCGAAGTCCACATAGTTCACGACGACGAGGTCCGCCGCGCCGTCCTGGTCGAGATCGCCGAACGCGGCGCCGGCACCCCACTGCGGGTCGTCGAGGCCGAACCGCGCGGCAACCTCCTCGAAGGTCCCGTCCCCGCGGTTCCGGAAGAAGAGGTTCCGCCCGTAGCGGGTCACCAGGAGATCCAGGTCGCCGTCGTTCTCGTGGTCCACCGTCGCCACCCCCTGCCCCCAGCCGTAGGACTCGAGCCCCGCCGGCCCCGTCACCTCGGCGAACCGCCCGGCGCCGTCGTTCCGGAAGAGCGCCGCCGAAAGGCTCTGGCTCTCGTCGTAGCCGAGGCGCGACCCGTTCGCGAGGAACAGGTCCTGATCCCCGTCCCCGTCGTAGTCGAAGAACGCGGCGCCGGTGCCGGTGGTCTCGAGGATGAGCTCCTTCGTCCGGACCCCGCCGTACATGTTCAGGAACCGGATCCCCGCCGCCCGCGTCACTTCGGTGAACCGGATGGCGGATTCGGCCCGCGCCGGACCGGGGAGAACCGAAGCCACCAGCGCCGACGCGAGGAGAGGGGTCACGGCCGCCGGAACCCGGCGCTCCCGACGGCGCCCCGCCCCTCTTTCAGGACATGGATCCGGCCCGCCGGGAGCGGCCCGAGGCGTTCCTCCCGGCCCGAGGGCCAGCGGATCGCGACCTCGCCGGTGGTCCGCGCCGCGCCGAGTCCGAACCAGAGCACCGGCTCGTGCTGCGAGAGGAAACTCGCCCCCACCCGGTGTTCCTCGCGCTGCGGAAACCCGGCCCCGGAGAGGGTCACCGAGGCGCCGACGGCGTCGCGGTTCCCGTTTCGCCCGACGAGCCGGAGGCCGACGGAGCGGCCGGCTTCCGCGCCGCCCCGGTTCTCGAGGAGCTCGGCCGGACCCCGGTTGTTCGCGAGCGCCAGGTCGAGATCCCCGTCGCGGTCGTAGTCGAGCGTCGCGAGCCCCCGACCGACGCGGGGGCGGGCGAAGTCGCCCTCGCTCTCCGGGCTCCGGCGGAGCCGCCCGCCCTCGTTCCGGAAGACCTGCCCGGGCTGGGCGAAGGTGAGGTTCGACTGGATCTCGGCGATGTTGTCCAGGATGTGGCCGTTCGCGACCACCAGATCGAGCCAGCCGTCGTTGTCGAGATCCGCGAGATCGCAGCCGAAGGCGAGCTCGGTGAGGCTCGCGCCGCCGATGCCGAACGAGGCGGTCGCGTCGAGGAAGAGCCCGCCCCCGAGGTTGCGATAGAGCGTGTTCGTCTCGAAGTCGAAGTTCGTGACGATCAGGTCCATCCGCCCGTCCCGGTCCACATCCCCGAAGTCCGTGCCCATCCCGGCTTCGGGGAGCCCCTCCTCGTTGTAGGCGATCCCGGCGGCGAGGCCGTCCTCGACGAGGCGGATCCCGGCTGCCGGGCGCTCGATCCGGAAGAGGAAGTTCGGTGTGGTGTCGTTCGCCACATGGATCTCCGGCGAGCCGTCGCCGGCGAGGTCGGTCACGACCACCCCGAGCCCCTTCCCGTCCTCGGAGCCGGGGACCCGGTGGGCCCGAAAGGCGCCGTCGCCCCGGTTCTCGAAGAACGAGTCGGCGACCCCCGGGTACTCCTGGGGGTGGCAGTAGGCGAGGACCTCCCGAACCGGGCTCACGCAATCGCGGTGCGACCCGATCGCGTAGTCGAGGTAGTTCGCCGCGTAGATGTCG
>CAYGAO010000209.1:0-5545 GCA_964347715.1 uncultured Acidobacteriota bacterium | reverse complement strand
GCCAGCGATTCGGGCCGCCATCCGGTGGGGAAAGCGCCCCGCATCCGCCCGGACGCCGGGGTTCCCCATCTCTTCGAGGACGGATTCCCATGCGGGGCGCTTTATCCACAGGCTGTCAGCCGTCGGCGATCCCGATCACCGCCGGAGCGATCCGGCGACCGCCACCCCGGCGTTCAGCGCCGCGCCGAGGAGTCCGGCGTGGATGCCGTGGATGCGCCCGTGGCCGGCGAGGGTGAGCCCGGCGGCGAGGAGGGTCCCGGCGATCAGCCCGCAGAGGGCCGCGTCGGCCCGGAGCCGCCGCCAGGTGATCCCGAGGAAGAACGCCGGCGCCGCCTGGACGAGCAGTTCCATCTTGAGCTCGAGCAGCCCCCAGAGGCTGATCCTCGGGGTGAGCGCGACCGCCGTGAGCACCGCCATGACCCCGAGGGACACCCGCCGCCCGATCCGGGTGACCCGCGCCTCCGCGGGAGCGCGGCCGCCCCGGCGGAGCGCCGGCGCCACGAAGTCCTTGGCGACCATCGAGGAGAGCGTCAGGAGCACGGAATCGGCGGTGGACATGATCGCCGCCACCACCCCCACGACGGTGATGACCGAGAGCGCGAAGAGCCATCCCGAGTCGGCGGCGAAGCCGCGGAGGAGCGCCGGGAGCACCTGATCGGCTGCCGCGCCGCCGAGCCCGGCGAGCCGCGGGATCGCGAGGATCCCGACCAGGAACACCGGGAGCGTCGTCAGGAAGGGCAGGAACGCGAGCGCCGCGAGCGCCCGCCGCAGCGATCCGGTGCTCCGGGCGGCGAAGATGCGCTGGATCGCCTGCGGATAGACCGCGCCCGAGAAGCCGATCAGCAGGATCGTGCTCGCCCAGCCGACCATCACCGCCCCGCCCGGGGCGAAGACCTTCTCCGGCTGGTGCGCCGCCATCCACTCCGCCGCCGCCCCCGGGCCGTCGCCCGAGAGGAAGGCGGCGGCGAGGAGGCCGAAGAGACCGACGGCGAGCAGGACCCCCTGCAGGCAGTCCGTCCACGCCACCGCGCGGAGTCCGCCGAGGAGTTCGTAGCCGAGGATCGCCGCCGCGAGGACGACGACCCCCGTGGCGTAGGGGACCGCGCCCCCGGAGAGCCCCTCGACCACATGCCCCATCGCCATGAGCTGGGCGAGCAGGTAGTTCGTGATCGCCGCGGTCAGGACCAGATTCGCCGCGAGCGTCAGCCGCGGCGAGCCGAAGCGGTGGTCGAGCCAGTCTCCCGGGGTCACGAAGCCGTGGATCTCGGAAGCCCGGCGCAGCCCGGGCGCGATCAGCAGGTAGGCCACCACGATCGCCAGCATGAACCCGACGCTCATCACCCACGGAAAACCCGTCCGGTAGGCCTCGCCGGGATAGCCGACGAGGGTGTTCCCGCTGTACTGGGTGGCGTAGAGAGTGAAGAGCAGCACGACGCCGCCGAGCCCCCGGCCGGCGAGGTAGAAGTCGGCGAGCGATTCGCCGCGCCGCGCCCGACGGGCCCGGACGCCGAGGAACGCGAGAACGACGATGTAGGCGGCGATCGCCGCGACCACCGCGACGGAGAAACTCATCGCGCCGGAGGCCTTCGCTCCGGATCCCGAGGGTCGGGCGCGGGCCCGTCGTCCCAGCGGCGCAGCGCGGCGAACGCGACCAGGCAGCTGACGCCAAGGGTCGCGAGCAGCGAGACGACTGCCCAGGAAGGCATGCCGAATAAGAGCCGCGGCTCCCCGGAGCCGAACCACCAGGGGATCGAGACCAGGTAGAGGAGGGCGACCGCCCCGAAGAGGCCCGGCGAGTCCCTCGGCTCGCGCCGGCGGCGCGGCGGCTGGCCCCTGCCCTCGGACACGAGGCGGAACTCTACGGAACCGCGCTCCAGGGGGCCGGGACCCGAACGGCAGGCGTCGGGTGTCAGCAGCCCGGCATCAGCACCCGAACGCGCCAACCCCGACCGTCAGAGAACCCGGGGAATCGAGAACCCCTTCAGGAACGGAGCGCGCCCGAGACCCCGGCCTCCTGCTCGAGGACCCGCCCGTGGAGCCAGAGCAGGTCGGACATCCGGTTCAGCAGCACGAGCGAGTCCGGAGCCCGGTAGCCGGTCTCCTCCCGGAGCCGGACGAGGAGGCGTTCGGCGCGTCGGCAGGCGACCCGCGCCAGGTCGAACGCGGCCGCCCCGGCGTGCCCGCCCGGAAGCGCCCAGTCGGAGAGCATCCCTTCGCGGTTCTCCAGCTCGTGGATCTCTTCCTCGAGTTCGGCGACGAGTCCTTCCGGGAGCGCCCCGGCCCCCGACCGGCCCTCCACCGAAGCATCGGACCCGGGCGTTACCGACGCCCCGATCCCCGCCGAGACGGTGAAGAGCACCCGCTGCAGCCGCTCCGCGCGGTCGCGGACCGCTTCGTTCGCGGTCAGCGAGCGGGCGAACCCGAGCGCGGACACGAGTTCGTCGAGCGCGCCGAGCACCTCGACCTCGAGCGAACCCTTCGAGAGCCGGCGGCGCCCGACCTGGGTCGTTCCCCCGTCGCCGCCTCCGGTCGAGATGCTCACGGGCCGGCGGTCACCGCGGCTGCCACACCAGGTTCGCTCGCGCGACCCGGCCGAGCGAGCGGAATCCGGCACTCTGGTACGCGCCGTCGTCGAAGACATCGTGCGCGGCGGCCCGGAGCGTCAGCCCCTCGGCGATCCGGAACGAGACCGCGACATCGAACCGCCGCATCCCGGGGAACCGGAAGACGCGCGTCGCGAAGGTCCCCGGGTCGAAGAGCGGGGCGTGGATGGCTGACGCCAGATGCAGGTCGGCGCTCCAGGAGAGCCGCTCCGAGAGCGTCCCCGAGAGCAGCGCCCCGACCTGATGACCGGGAACGAGCCACGCGGCGGTCAGCTCGGGAGGGGCGTTGCCGGGCGGGTCCGCGTCCGTCCGCGTGTACTGGATATCTGCCATCGTGCGTCGGGGCAGCGCGAGGCGCACCGACCCCTCGAAACCCCGCGCTCCGCCGCCGTCCGTGTTCTCGTAGCCGCTGAACCGCCCGAACGGGTCGGCTCCCGACTCGAAGGAGCCGAAGCCGATGATCTGCCGGCGCACCGAGCGGAAGAGACTCCCGCGCGCCTCGAGGCGTCCGTCTGCCGAGGCGGCGGCGAACCCGGCGTCCATCGAGGAAGTGAACTCGGGCTCGAGGCGGGGGTCACCGAACACCGAATAGCCGAAGGGGGAGAAGAAGGCGCCGAACCGCTCGTAGAGCGAGGGCGCCCGAAACCCGCGGCCGACCGAACCGAGCAGCCGCAGCCCGCCGCTGACCGCGACGGACGCCGACCCCTCCGCCGTGATCGCGCCGCCGTCGGGCGGAGGCAGCGCCCCGCTCCACGGGCTCCCCTCGACGGGTTCGAGTTCGGGGTCCCCGGTCCGGAAGCCCTGCGCCCGGAGCGAACCGCGGAGTGAAACCCGACCCTCGGTGGTGCGCGTCTCGGCCTGGAGGAACGCCGCCCCGCTCGTCTGCCGGAGGTCGGTGGTGAACGCCGGGTCGCCGGTGGCCGCGAGCTCGCGCTCGACCTCGCCACCGACGAGCAGGCGGTGGTTCCCGAAGTGGGCCTCGAGGCGCGCGGCGGCGCTCGATATCCCCCCGTCCCAGGTGGTCGTCTGGAGTTCGGGCGGATCGAAGACCCCCGGACCCGCCGGCCCGTCCTCGTTGCTCCGGCGCGTCTCGAGCTGATGGAAACGCACGCTCCAGGACCGGTTGCCCGCCGTCTGGCCGATCCGGGCGAGCACCGAGAGGAAACGGGTCTCCTGCCGCGCGTCGGGGTCGTTCGTGGACGGGAGGAAGTTCGCCGCCCCGGCTTCGAGCGAGGCGAGCGGGGTCCCCTCCTCGTAACGGCGAACCACCGCCTCGGTCACGGGCGACGCCTCGACGATACCCGGCCCGGGGGCTCCGAGCGGGATCGCGTCCTCGTTCAACCCCACGCTCGCATCCGAGGCGAAGGCCCGGAGCGACACCCGGACCCCCGAGCCGCCGACCCGGAACCCCGCCCGCGCCACTCCGGAGAGGTTCGCGAACGGGTCGGCGCCGTCGGCGCCGGTCGTGACCCCGACCCGCCCGATGCCCAGCGACACCCCGCCGTCCGGCCCGGAGACCCCCCAGGCGCCTGCGACCGCGGAATGACCGGCCGAGCCGAGCCCGGCGGCGAGGCGCAGCGTCTCGGGCGAAGACTCGGACCGGGTCACGATGTGGAGCACCCCGCCCATGCCGTTCGTCCCGTAGAGCGTGGAGCCGCCTCCGCGTCGGATCTCGACCCGCTCGACGCCGACCGTCCCCAGCGACGGGAGGAGCGTGGCGCTGTCCCCCTGGACCGCCGCCGGATCCCGGAGCGGCGCTCCGTCCACGACGACGGCGGTGGCGGAACCCGGGAGCCCCCGGATCTGGAGGGTCGCGAGGTGTCCGGGGCCGCCGTCCTGCCGGATCAGGATGCCCGGGACGCCGCGGAGACCTTCGACGAGCGACCACTCGTCGCGCGATTCGAGCGCCGCCGCCGCGAGGACATCCACCGGGGTCCCCGCCTCCCGCTCGCTCCGGGCGGCGAGCGCGGCGGAGACCACGACGGTCTCGCGGACGGCGGCGAAGCGCAGCGTCAACCCGACCGCGGGCGCCGCTCCGTCCCGGACCTCGATCTCGACCGGCTCCGCCGAGAGGTCACCCGACTGCGCCGAGACGAGATAGCGGCCGTCGGGAAGCTCCCCGAGGCTCGCCCGTCCGTCGGTCCCGGCCCGCGCCAGGACGCGGATCTCGCCGGCGAGGCTCTCGGCGCGGACGGAAGCGAGCGCCGCCGGCTCTCCGTCCGCGTCCCGGACGAGGACCGTCAACCCCTCGGCGCCGACGAACGCCGGCGCGAGGACGAACGAAGCGGCGAAGAGATGCCAACGGAACACCCAAGGAGGATAACGGTCCACGAGCCGGTCGGCGGGAGCCGTCGGGCGCCCCCGCTGACGAGGCGCGAGGGAGGGATGCCCGGTCTCTCCGACGGAGGCACGCCGGAGAGAAGTGCGATTCCGCCGGGATGCCGGGCCGCTCGAACGCCGCGGGACCCGGTCTGCTCACGAGTTTTCCCCAGAGGGCGAAAAGGGTGGGACAAAACCGACCCGAATCTCGTCCTTGCAGGTAAGGGCCCGGAATTCCGCCGCGCCACCGACGAATCGCATCCCCGGGAGGAGCTCCATGAGTCGATCCGAAGAAACCACCAGGCCGTCGGCCACCGCCCTTGCCGAGGCACCGCCGGGGCCCTACACTCGACCCGACGAGGACACCCCCGCAGTGGTCGGAACCGAGACCGAACGTTCCCGGGTGCCCGGGCGCGAGCTGGGCGACGGTCTGACCGAGGCGCACCTCCGGATCGGGGAGTTGCGGACGGACATCCGCGAGAACCGGAGGGACATCGGGGAGTTGCGGAAGGATCTCGTCGACTCCGCGCGAACGGCGGCGGAGGACCGCGAACGACGCAGCACCGAAGCCGCCGCCGACCGCGAACGACGCAGCACCGAGGCCGCCGCCGACCGCGAACGAC
>CAYGAO010000208.1:0-5568 GCA_964347715.1 uncultured Acidobacteriota bacterium | reverse complement strand
CCCTCCCCGCGAAAGAGGGCGGACCGGATCGCGCCAGCGATTCGGGCCGCCATCCTGTGGGGAAAGCGCCCCGCATCCGCCCGGACGAGGGGGTTCCCCATCTCTTCGAGGACGGATTCCCTTGCGGGGCGCTCTATCCACAGGCTGCTAGCTCCGGCTCGGGGGGAGGCTTCCGCCGTGACCCGGCAGGCCCTCCCCTTCGTTTCCGAGCCCGGCTGCCCTCGTCGTCGGGCGCGCCGGGGGCACCTCCGGGTCGATGTCCCCGGCGACCGCCTGGAGTGGCCCGACCGGGGGTCCGTGCTGATGTGCGGGGACGCCCGCCGGGCGCTGCGGCTCGTCCCCGACGGGTGGGTGCAGACGGTGGTGACATCACCGCCCTACTGGTCGCTCCGGGACTATGCCGAAGCGCAACAGATCGGCCGGGATGAATCGCTCGCCGACTACCTCGGCAGCATCGTGGCGGCGTTCGGGGAGATCCGGCGCGTGCTGCGGGACGACGGGACCGTCTGGCTGAACCTCGGAGATGTGTTCACCTCCGGGAACCGGCGCTACCGCGCCCCGGACCGGAAGAACCGGGCGCGGGCGATGTCCGTGCGCCCGCCGACGCCCGCGGGCCTGAAACCGAAGGACCTGATCGGGGCGCCCTGGCGACTCGCGTTCGCGCTCCAGGACGCGGGCTGGTGGCTGCGCGCGGAGGTGATCTGGCACAAGCCGAACGCGCACCCGGAATCCGTGCGCGACCGGCCCACCAGGGCGCACGAGACCGTCTTCCTGTTGGCGAAGAACCAGGACTACTACTACGACCTCGGAGCGGTTCGCGGCCCCGGCGGGCGCCGGCTGCGCACCGTGTGGGAGATCGCCACCGAACCGCTGAAGCGCCAGAACGGCCGGGCCGACGACCACCCGGCGATGATGCCGATGACGCTCGCGCGACGGTGCGTCGCCATCACCAGCCGGGAGGGCAGCGTCGTGCTCGATCCGTACGCCGGGTCCGGGACGACGCTGCTCGCCGCCCGGGAGCTCGGCCGACGATGGGTCGGGATCGACAGCAACCGCGCCTATGTGGACCTGATCGAGCGACGGCTGGAGGGCGGGTGACGCGAGGCGAGCCCGTTTCGCCGTCCCGGCCGCCGCGAGCCGTCGCCAGCGAGGAGACCCGGATCTCCCGGTCCCCCGACCGGATCGAGCAGGAGAACGACACCAGGTTCCGCCCGATCCCGGGGGAGGCCCGGATCTCCCGGTCTCCCGAGAGAACCGGGTACTCCGGCCTCGCACTCCCGGTCCATCACCGGATGACGCCCGAACCGCTCGGTCTCCCCGCCGGCGAAGCTCTCCGGGGACCGCGCCTTCGCAGGTTCTCCGCCACCACTCGTCGTCGGTTGGCGTGGCGGTTCGGTCCCGGGTGGCGGCGAGGCCTTCGACCCTTCCCCGTAGAATGCTCCGGCGATGGCGCTTCGACCTCCCGGACGAGCGCCGGTCCGGTCCCGAAACGCTCCCCGACAGGCAGGCGGATGACGATGCAGAACCCGACAGAGAAAGGCCGCCGGCGCCGGCTGACGCTCTTCCTCGCCATGTCCGTGGGCGCCGGTCTCGCGCTCTCGGGATGCGACGACGACGAAACGCCGGCGCCGGTCGCTCCGCCGCCGGCCCCCGAACCGGAACCCGAGCCCGAGCCCGAGCCGGAACCCGAGCCGGATCCGGATCCGGAACCGGAACCCGAGCCGGAGCCGGTTACCGCGACCTTCTCGCTGCCGGACGGCGAGACCGAGTTCCTGGTCGCCGACGACGGAGACGACCGGGCGACGGCGATGGCGACCGTGAACCCGGAGATCGTGGTGACCACGAACACGCCGGCGGTCATCACCCCGTTGAACTTCGCCGGGAACGCCGGCGGAGTGCGGGTGGACGAGGGCGAGAACACGCCGTTCGCCTTCGTGAACTGGAGCGTCCTCCAGAGCACGGTGATCGCCGAGGGCGCCACCTTCCGGGTCGAGCGGCTGACGATCGGCGCCGGCCAGGAGATGGAGCCGACCGGGGATGTGGTCCATGTGACCTGCGGCCCGTTCCGATGCGCCGAGGGGACGGAGGCCCCGGATATCTCGCTCTCCCGGGATGCCGCCTGCGCCGCCTGGCAGCCGACCTTCGAGCTGACGGTCGGCAAGGTCGTGAACGGCCCCTCCGGCTCGGCTCTTGTCCGGAACGCGTTGGATGCGACCGATCCGGCTAGCGTCATCGACACCCACAGCGAGAGCGACACGAATTACACGACCCAGGTCGGGTCGTTCGCACCCTGGTTCGGTGTCGATCTCGGCTGGACCTACACCTCGGATTCGGACTTCACGGCGACCCATGATGTCGTCGTGTCGCGGGTCGAGGACGAAACGGAGCACGAGGCGACCGAAGGCGAGGCGGCGAGCCTCCCGGTTCCGGATGTCGGCGGTGGCGCGATCTGGGGAAGCCGGACCGGCGACGACCCGTCCGAGCACACCCTGGATCCGTGCGAACCGGGCGAAGACGACCCGGACGCCGCTTATGGAGCGGGAGGGATCCGGAGGCCCGAGAACTGTTTCCGCGTCGCCGTCAGCGAGGCTGGCGACTACCTCGAGAACTACTCGGTGAAGCTCACCCGGTCCGGCGCCGCGATCGGCTGGGGCGAGGCCGACTGGGAGGCCTTCGAGGACCTCGCCTGCGATCCGGTCACCGTCTCGGCGGCGGGTCGGGTGGATGTCTGCGCGCTCTTCGCCGCAGAGGTCGGGAGACTGGGCGACCCCGAGCTGGAGCCCTTCACCGGTAGCGTCGCGTCCCCTTCCGCGGAGACCTTCCGGGCGCCCGAGGTGAGCCTCTCGCTCGAGGAGGCGCTCCCGGACCTGCAGGATCGGCGGGTCACCGCGGTGCATCACGGCGAGGGCGACGACCGCCGGAACCTCTACACCTCCATCGCCGAGACCGACCGCCGTGGCTGGAGCCGCCTTCCGTGGATCATCGTGTCGGAGGACTTCTTCCACGATGCCGACGACGATCCGAAGCACGGCGACCTCGGGAAAGTGGACCGGAATGGCGACGACCTGGCCGACAACTTCGTGGGCGACGCGGACTCGGAAGAGTGCTCGGCCGACGATGGCGGGACGGCGAAGGACGAGAACCGGGAGAACGGCTCGCTCTGTGATGCGGAGGGGGTCGGGCTCGAGATCGAGGTGACCTTCGATGAAGGCCTGGGTCTCGGTTGCGAAGAGACCGTGACCTGGTCCCTGACCTGCGACTGGGACGCCGACGGCGGCTCGTCTTTCGACGGAGACCGGCGCACGGCGCGGACCGACCGGCTCCAGAACTTCCTCAGCTGCGAGATCGACGACTGACACCGGCGACGGTGGATCCGGGATCCTGATCCGACCCGGGCCGCCGGGCGCGGCTGCGGCCAGCCGGCTCGCGCGGACCGGGCGATCGCCGGTCGGTTCCCGAGGCGCGGGCGCGACCCGCCGGGAACGGTTCGCCGGGGGAGGCGTTTTCCCTTGCCGAGTCCCATGGTGAGCACCGCCCTGAGCCCGGCGATCCCGTTCGCCCGCGCCGAACCCGAGCCGGCGGACTCCGACGCGGCGCTCATGGCGCGGGTCCGGGCGGGCGATCTCGATGCGTTCGAGCCGCTCGTCCGCCGCCACGAGAAGCGGCTCTTCGGGTACTTCCTGAACCTGGTCGGGGATCCGGACGCCGCCGCCGACCTGGCGCAGGAGACCTTCTGCCGGGTGTACCGCGCCGCCGCGCGCTACCGGGAGTCGGGGCGCTTCGAGGCCTGGCTCTTCCGGATCGCCGCGAACCTGGTTCGTAGCCGGAGGCGCCGGCAGGACCAGCGGGCGTTCGAGGTGTCGCTCGAGGCCGTCGAGGCGGCCCCGGCGGTCGGCGATGCCGCCGCCGGCGGTCCCGAGAGCGCCGCCTGGCGCGCCGAACTCCGGGGGGCGCTCCGGGCCGCCCTCCGGCAGGTTCCGGCCGACTTCCGCGAGGCGGTGCTGCTCCGCGATCTCGAAGGCTGGTCCTACCCCGAGATCGCCGAGATGCTCGGCGTGAAGGAAGGGACGGTGAAGTCGCGCGCCCACCGCGGCCGAAAGCTCCTGCGACGGCTTCTGGCCCCCTCTTTCGAAGGAATCTCCGAGTGATGAGACGGCCCACCGACGACGAGCTGCGCGCGATCCTGGGCGACCTGCCGCGCCCCGAGCCGCCGCCCGGCTTCGCCGCGGGGGTCATGGCGCGGGTGCGGGCGGAGCGGCGCCGGCGCCGGTTCCGCCCCTGGCTGCTGGCCGCGGCCTCGCTCGCTGTCGGGGCGGCGCTCGTCTTCCGGGCGCTCGCTCCGGCGCCCGAACCTCCAGCGTCCGTCGCCGCCGACCCGGAGCGCCGCGAGTTCGAGGAGATCCTCGCGGAACATCGGCGGCTCGCTGACGAGATCGAGGCCATGCGGCGTTTCGCCGGGGAGCCCCCGTCGCGCCCGCTGGTGCGGATCGGCGGCAGCGAGGAGCTGGACCTCTTCCTCGATCTCCAGTCCTGGCTCGATTCCCCGGCGGCCGGAGTCCCGGCCGTGGTCCCGGCTGCGGACCGCCGCCCCTGACCCCGATGGCCCGGGTCACGGAGCGCGCGGGCGCTCCGGCGCGATCGGTCCGCCGGGCGCCTCGCCGCTGCCGCCCGGACCGCCCAGACCGTCTGACGCTCCGGGGCGCGATCGGTCCGCCGGGCGCCTCGCCGCTGCCGCTCTTCTGCTTTCCGAACCCCCCTTCCGAGGAGAACCGAACATGAGAACCCCGCTGTCCCTCCGGACGCTTCCCGCCCTGGCGCTGGCGCTTTCGCTGCCGAACCTCGCCGGGGCAGAGGAGCAGGAGCCCGTCGCCGAACTCCGGACCTGGGTGAGCACGTTGCCGAGAGCGCGCGTCGTGCTCCGGGCGGGGGCGCGGGCCTACCTCGGCGTGGCCCTCGTGGACATCACCGGGGAGCTGCGCGAGTTCTACGGCGCGCCGGCGGACGCCGGGGTGCTCGTCTCCCTCGTCAGCGAGGACAGCCCGGCGGCCGAAGCCGGGTTCCGGGTCGGCGATGTGATCACCGAGGTCGGTGGCGATGCGGTCGCGAACGCCGGAGAGGTGGTGCGGGCCGTCGCCCGGCTCGAGCCCGAGGAGCAGGTCCGGGTCGCGGTCGTCCGCTCCGGGGCGCCGCTCACGCTGAGCGCGACGCTCGGCGAGCGCGAGGGCCGCGGCTGGTCGTTCTTCGGCCCCGGCGGTCCGGACGGGGACGCCTTCCACCTCCTGAGCGGCGAGCTGCCGCGGGTCGTGTTCGACGAGGACGAGTTCGAGGAGACGGTGCGGAGCGCGATCGAGGAAGCCCGCGAGCGGATGAGCGAGGTGGACTTCGGCGCGCTCGCCGAGCGGCTCGCCGAAGCCGAGGATCGGCTGCGCGAGCTCGAGCGGAAGCTCGCCGAGCGGGAGCCCGGCGAGCCGGAGTCCTGACGGTCGGCGGACCCTGCCCGCCGGTGCTCGGCAGGCCCGAATCGCTTGCGCGATCCGTTCCGCCCTCTTTCGCGGGGAGGGAGGACCC
>CAYGAO010000207.1:0-5571 GCA_964347715.1 uncultured Acidobacteriota bacterium | reverse complement strand
GATCTCCTGGTAGTAGTGCGGCCCGGTGCCGCCGGAGATGTAGGGGTTCCGTTTCTCCCAGCTCTCCCCCCGGTCGCCCGACCGGTAGAACCCGCGCGAGTCCTCGTCGGCCTCGACGGTGGCGTAGAGGAGGCGCGGGTCCGCGGGAGTCACCGCGAGCCCGATCTTGCCGAGATCGCCCTCCGGCAGCCCCTTCGTGACGCGCCGGAAGCTCCGGCCCCCGTCCGTGGACTTGTGGATCCCCGAGCCCGGGCCGCCCGCGAGGAACGACCAGATGTGCCGGCGCCGCTGGTAGGCGGCCGCGAAGACCGTGTCCGGGTCGCCGGGCGCGAACTCGAGGTCCGTGACTCCGGTGTCCGGCCCGGCGTCGAGGGTCCGCGTCCAGGTGGCCCCGCCGTCCTCGGTCCGGTACGCGCCGCGTTCGCCGCCCCCGTTCCAGAGCGGCCCTTCCGCCGCGACCAGGACGGTGTCTCCGTCGCGCGGATCCACCAGGATCTTCCCGATGTGCTGCGAGCCGGCGAGCCCCCGGGCTTCCCAGGAGGCGCCCCCGTCGCGGCTCCGGTACACCCCGTCCCCCCAGCCGACATGCCGTCCGCTCACGTTCTCGCCGGTCCCGAGCCACACGACCTCGGGATTCGAGGGGTCGAGCGCGACGGTTCCGATGGAGTACGAGGGGTAGTCGTCGAAGATCGGCTTCCAGGTGGCGCCCCCGTTCTCGGTCTTCCAGAGCCCGCCCGACCCGACCGCCACATACCAGGTGGACCGGCGCACCGGGTGCACCGCGATGTCGGCGATCCGCCCGCCCATGGCCGCGGGCCCGATCCCCCGGAGTTCGAGCCCGGAGATCGCTTTCGCGATGGCTGCGGCGTCGGGGCCCTGGCTCGACGCGAGGGGCGCGACGAGCAGGAGGACGGAGGTGGTCGCGGTGAGCAACCGGCTTGCGGAAAAGGGGTGGGACATGGGCTCGCTCCTTGGCAGGCGGTGGAGAAGGTTCCTCGCGCACCGACGCGGCGCGCAGCGCCGCCGGGGAGGGGTGGCGGGGAGGGACCTCCCTCCCCGCGAGAGAGGGCGGACCGGATCGCGCGAGCGATTCGGGCCGCCATCCGGTGGGGGAAGCGCCCCGGATCCGCCCGGAGGATGGGGTTCCCCATCGCTTCGATGACGGATTCCCATGCGGGGCGCTTCATCCACGGGCTGTCGAGGCGCGTTCCTCGCGCCCCCCTCCGGGTGCGCCGCGCCGACCCGGATCCGATGCTACACTGGCGATCTCAGGGTTCGGTCACGAGAGGTTGGCTGGCATGTCTTCTACGGCGGTTCGGCATCCCGAAGTTCGACGGTTCCGGGATCGGCGAACCGCGATTCGCCGAATCCCGGCGCGGCGCGCCCGGCTCTGGAGCCGGGCGGTCATCGTCTTCGTCGTCGGGACGAGCTTCGCCGGGCTGCTCGTCGCCCCGTCCACCTGGGCCGGCTGGACGCTCGAGGTCCTGATCCGGACCTGGCTCGCCTTCATCGGCACGGTGATGGCCCACGAAGGGGTCCACGGACTCCTCGGCGCGTCGCGGCGCGAGAACGCCTGGTGGGGCCGTATCGCGCTCCTGCCGGTCCTCGTCCCCTGGACGAACTTCCGCAACACGCATCTCTTCCACCACCGGTACACGAACGAGCC
The DNA here is from genome assembly GCA_964347715.1 of uncultured Acidobacteriota bacterium. Classification (GTDB taxonomy): domain Bacteria; phylum Acidobacteriota; class Vicinamibacteria; order Marinacidobacterales; family Marinacidobacteraceae; genus CAYGAO01. Next base: position 3,905 of record CAYGAO010000207.1, on the reverse strand, counting down.
GGGCCGGGATCCGGATTCGTTCCTGGACACGGAGCACCGGTGGCAACTGCCGCTCCGGGCGGTGGCGATGCCGCACCAGTGGTTCTTCTGGCTGCGGCGCCGGGGCGGGCTCCCCGCCGGACTGGTGCGCGACCTCGCCGTGAACTACCTGGGGATCTTCGCCTGCTACGGCGCCCTCGGGTTCCTCGTCGGGCCCTGGCGGGTGGTGACCGGGGTGCTTCCGGTGTGCGTCCTGGTCTCGCTGATCCTCTGGATCCCCTTCGCCTGGCTGACCCACGAGGGTTATTCGACCGGCAGCGCCGAATCTCGTTCCCACAACTACTTCGGGCGCCTCGCCTACTGGTTCTCGTTCGGGCTCTCGATGCACCGGGAGCACCACCTGAGGCCGCACCTCTCCTGGATCGAGCTCCGTCAGTTCGTGGCGCCCGATCCCGAGCGGCGGGTGCTGCCGCGGCGCGATGTCTGGCGCCCGGCGCCCGCCGCGAGCGACTGACCTGACCTCGCCCGCGGGCGGCCCGGGGGCCGCCGACACCGCCGGACCACTTCCGCTGGCGACGGCGGACCTCGCGTTCCTCGCCGCGGATTCGGCGTCCCGGCCGCTCGACTACGCGCTGATCCTCCACTTCGATCGCTCCGAGACCCCTCCCTTCGACCTCGAGTCGCTGCGCCGGGGAGCGGAGAGCGCCCGGCGGACCTTCCCGGTCGCGGCCAGCCGGATCGGGAGCGGTTTCCTCTCCGGCCCGGCCTGGCGCCCGCTCGCCGATGCGCCCCCGCCCTTCGTCGTGCGCCAGGTGCGCGACGCCGGGCCGGAGGCGGTGTTCGGGCGGTTCCTGGACACCCCGTTCCGGCTCGCGGAGGAGCCGCCGATCCGGCAGCTGCTCGCCGGCGTCGGCGACCCGCCGCGGTGGAGCCTCGTGGTCCGGGCGCATCACATCGCTACCGACCTGATCGGGACGCTCCTCTTCGTCCGGCATCAGCTCCGGGTGGCGCGCGGGGCGAGCGTTCCGAAAGCCCGCCCCGAGCCCGGCCCGCCGAGCCTCCGGCGAGCGCCCCGGCGGTCGGTCCGGAATCCGGGTTTCCGGACTTCCACGAACCTGGCGACGCTCGCCGGATCCCCCTCCCCGGCCCGGCGGTGGCGCACCGTCGAGATCCCCGACGCCCCCCATTACGGTCGCTCGCGGCTGCTCGACGGGTTCACCTGGAACGACGCCCTCCTGGCCGCGGCGCTCGAGGCGATGACCCGCTGGAACGAACGCTGCGAGGCTTCGACCGACCGGATCGGGCTCTGGGTGCCGATGAACCTCCGGGAACCGCCGCTCGCCGGTTTCGGCAACGGCGCCTCCCGCATCCGCGTCCACCGCGACCCGGGCGCGTTCGGGATGAAGCGATCCTTCCTCGAACGCTGTCGCGCGGTGCGCCGCGAGGTGGAGGCGAAGAAGCGCTCGGGAGAGTGGGCGCTCCCTTCCCTTTCCGTCCCCGCGCCGCTCGCGTTTCTGGCGACGCCGCTCCTCCGCCGCTGGCTGGATCGGCCCTGGGCCGACTTCGGCACTGCCGGGTTCACCCACCTCCGGAGATGGCCGGGAGACGAGGATCCGGCGTTCGGGGGCGTCGCCGGCGTCGAGGTCGTCGCCTGCCTCCACCACCGGCACCCGATCTACTTCGTCGCGATGCCGCACCGGGGCCGCACCTTCGTCACGATCACCTGGGATCCGGCGCTCCTCGCCCCGAGCCACATCGAGTTCATCGCCGCCGCTTTCCGGGGCGAGCTCGCCCGCCTGTCGCTGCCCGGGCTCGCGGCGGCGCGGTCCGGCACGGCGGTGCGTTCCGCCGCGGCGGGAAGATCGGGCGCGGCGGTGCGATCCGGCGCGGCGGGGGAATCGGACGCGACGAGGAGATCGGGCGCGGCGGGACGATCCGGCTCCTCCTCCCGATGACTCGCCCCGCTCCGGGGGGCGCTCTCCGGGAGCGAATGAACGACCTCGCCCGGGTGCTGATCGCGGTCGCGCTCTTCGCCGCGGGGATCGCGGCCATCGGGAGGCACCGGATCCGGCTCGTCCTCCACCGACGGACCGAGGCGCGGCTCCGTCGGCGCTACCGGATCACGGCGGAGACCCCCTGGACCCGCGAGCTTCCGGCCCCGGCCGCGAGCGGCCCGGATCCGGTCGCGCTCACCTCGGGGACCTCGGGCGATCCGAAGCGGGTCGCGTACTCCCGGCGCCGCCTGCGCGAGGTTCGTGGCGTCTTCATCGAAGCGATGCTCCGCCTGATCGTCGCGCGCAGGGTTCGGCGGCCGAGCCTCTACATCTTCGGCGCGCTCGATCCCGACCGCTCGCTGAGCCGGCTGCTCATCGAGGAACGCGGCGCCCCGCCGAGGTTCGTGGTCCTCCAGGCGCCCTATCGGGCGCAGTTCGACCCGGCGCTCCTCGAACTCGCGCGGGAACACGGCGCCGCCGCGCTGCGCCTCCTCGTGATCACGGTTTCGAACCCGGGGATGCTCTACGCGACGAATCCTTCGACCCTGAGCGCCTTCTTCGAGGAACTCGAGGCCGACTGGGAGCGGGGCGTCGCGCTCGCGCGGCGCGTCGCGCGTCGTCCCGAGACGCTTGCGGCTCCGGCGCTCCGCGCGATCCGGCGGCTGACCTCCGTCGGCGCCGGCGCCCGCCTGACGCAGCTCGCGGAGAGCGACCGGCCGCTTCCGATCACCGCCTGGGCGCCCGCCGCCGCCACCTGCATCTGCTGGACCGGCGGCGCGCTCGCCCCGTTCCTGAAGCGCCTCGACGACCGGCTGCCGGCGCCGCGCTTCCGGCGGGAGCCGATGTTCTCGCTCTCCACCGAGACGATCGAGACGATTCCGGACTACCGGCGCGAGGAGACGGCGTTCCTGCCGGCGGCGCCGGGAGTCCTCTCCGAGTTCCTGGCGGAGGACGGAACCGGCGAGCTGCGGGCGGCGCGCGAGCTGCGCCCGGGGGAGACGGTCGAGCTCGTGGTGAGCCACGCCTTCGGCCTGCGGCGCTACGCGACCGGCGACCTCTTCTTCGTGGAACGGCTCGTCGCCGGGCTTCCCGACCTGCGCTTTCGCGCCCGGCGGGGCCTCGCCTGGTCCTTCACCGGGGAGAAGCTCACCGCCGAGCAGGCATCCCTCGCGCTGTGCGCCCTCGCCGCCGAGCACCCCGGGCTCGGCGACGACTTCTGGCTCGCGCTCTTCCCTTCGGACCCCGGCCCCCCGGAGCTTCCCGGCTACCTCCTCGCGGTGGTCTGCCGCCCGGGAGACGCGAGCGCCCGCCGCGCTCTGCCGGACGGCGTCGCCCGGCGGCTCGACGAACTCCTCGCCGAGCAGAACCTCGAGTACCGCGCGAAGCGCGAGAGCCGACGCCTCGGCCCGGTGCGTCTCGCCGCCCCGGATCTCCCGGAGTTCGTCCGCCGAGCCACCGGCGGCGCCGCCCGGCTCGATTCGCAGTTCAAGTTCCTGCCGCTCTACCCCCGCCGCTGGGAGGGTCGCTGAGCCGGCGGAGGGCGCAACCCGAGGCTGCTGAGTGAGGGGTCCTGCTTCTCGGCGTCCCGGTGCACGAACAGCAGCCGGCACGGGTACCGGTCGATCGCGACGGTCAGCCGCTCGGTCAGCCGGCGGGATCCTCTGCGAAAGGACCCGGGATCAGCCCCGGTGATCTCGAAGTCCGTCGGAGTCCGTCGCTTCATCAACCATTCGAGGATCGGTACCAGGGCGGCGTCCGAGGTCCCGTCGGTCACGAGCGTCGCCCGGAGGACCACCGTCAGCGTTCGCAGCCTGTGGATAGAACGCCCCGCATGGGAATCCGTCCTCGAAGAGTCGGGGAACCCCGTCGTCCGGGCCGATGCGGGGCGCTTTCCCCACCGGATGGCGGCCCGGATCGCTGGCGCGATCCGTT
>CAYGAO010000206.1:0-5573 GCA_964347715.1 uncultured Acidobacteriota bacterium | reverse complement strand
CTCTTTCGCGGGGAGGGAGGACCCTCCCCGGCGGCGCTTCGCGCCGCGTCGGCGCACGAGGGACTTTCTCCACCGCCTGTCAGTTCTGGGCGAAGGTGGTCCAGCCGAGGTACCAGTCGTCGTCCGGAGCGCAGGCCCCGATGTAGGTGACTGCCTCGAAGAACCCGTCGTTCGGCGGCAGCGCGAAGCCGGTGAGCGCCGGCGAGCCGGCCTCGGGGCGGCAATCCGGAGCGGTGTGGTCGTAGGGATCGGCGAGCATCGGATCCTCTTCCCGGAGCCCCTCGGCAGCGGCGGCGAAGTCCCGCGTCGAGAACGAGGGCGCCGGATCCTCTCCGGAGTCGTCGTCGAAGGCCGCTTCGAGGTTCCCGAAGAAGATCGAGTTCTTCACCACGAGATCGCCGTTCTCGGCGTTCGCGTAGGTCGCGGCGTTGTCGATGTCGAGTCCGGTCTCCTTGAAACCGACGACGATCGCGTTCCCGATCTCGGCCGCGGTGCCTTCGCGCAGCAGGATGCCGATGTCGCTCTCGTCGCCCTCGTCCGTGTCCGGGTCGCCGATCAGGGTGATGTTGTAGATCGTCGGGTTCGAACGGGGGGTGAGGTCGTTGTTCTCGCCGTTGTTGTCCGCCTCGATCCCCTGGTCGGCGTCGTCGCCGCGCTGCTGGGCGATCCAGAACTGGCCCCGGCCGGTCCAGCCGTCGGTCCAGTCGAAGCTGTCGTCGGCGATCCCGGTCGAGACCACATGCCTTGCGTCCACCGTGCCGCCGAAGAACTCGACGCCGTCGTCCTTGTTGAAGTGGACCTGGACGAAGTCCACTTCGGTCCCGTTGCCGACGCCCTGGAAGGCGATCCCGTTCAGCTCGTTGTCGGGGCTGAATTCCGTACCCGCGAACTCGACCCGGACATAGCGGAGGACGCCGCTGTCGTCGGCGGGGTTCGACCCGCCGTATTCGCCGGTGTCTCCCTCGCCCTCGCCGGTCCCGCCGGGGATGTTCAGCGGCGCGCTCCCGTTGATGATGAGCCCGCCCCAGTCACCGCGGCTCCGTTCCCCTTCGGGCTGGTCGCTCGTCATGACGATCGGGGCGTCCGCCGTTCCCTCGGCGACGATCCGGCCGCCCCGGGCGACGATCAGGGCGCCGTTCGTCGCGCTCTCGCCGACGATCAGCGTCCCCGGCTCGATCGTGAGCGTGGCGCCGTCGGCGACGAAGACGGCGCCCGAGAGCACATGGACCGTCCCGGCGACCCAGGTCGTGTCGGAGTCGATCGTGCCGCTGACCGTCTCCACGGCCGGAACTTCCGGATCCGGCGTCGGGGTCGGCGCCGGGGCGGCGGGCGCCGGGGTGGTCGGCGTGGTTTCGTCGTCGCCACAGGCGGCGAAGCCGAGCAGGGACGCCACCACCAGGGCGGCGAAGGGTTTCTTGGAACGCATGTTCAGGACTCCTTCATCGGGATGCGCTGCTCCGGAGTCCGGGCGGGCTCCGCCTCGGGTACTCCGTTCGGAAAGGGCGGACCGGCGCGGTCAGCGGACCGCCCAGGAAAGGCCGAGCGAGAAGGACCGGCCGAGACCGAAGGCGCGCTGGAGGCGACCGCCCTGGGTGAACTCGTGTTCGGAATCGAGGATGTTGTCGAAGGCGGCGCGCAGGCTCCACGCGGCGAACTCCTTGTGGAACACCGCGTCGAGGGTCCCGCGCCCGGTCTCGTGGATGTCCGGCATCCCGAGCGAGCCCACATCCACGATGCGGTCGCCGAAGAAGTTGTAGAGGACCCGGACGCCGCCGCCCACCTCGGGAATATCCATGTCGAGGGCCAGGTTGAAGACATGCGCCGACTGCCCGGCGAGCGGCCGGTCGAGGCTCGTCTGCACCTGCCCGGCGGTCTCCTCGAGCTCGATGCGCGAGTCCACGAAGGTGTAGTTCGCCGAACCGAGAAACCTGCCGAGGCGCCGGCGGGCCTCCAGCTCGACGCCGGTGTTCCGGGCCCCGAGCGCGTTCGCGTACGAGGTGCGGAGCTGCGCCGTCGGCTGGACGACGCGCTCGATCGGGTTCGTGAAGTGCTTGTGGAAGACGCTGAGCGCGAGCACTTCGCCGGCGGCCGGGAAGGCCTCGACGCGGAGATCGACGTTCCGGATGAGCGCCCGCTCGAGGTCCGGGTTTCCGACCATCGCGCGCCCGCCGACCACATCGGTGAATTCGAACGGCGCCAGTTCGCGGAACTCGGGGCGGTTCACGGTGTGGCCGTAACCGGCCCGCAGGTTCGTCCGGTCGGACAGCGCGAACACGGCGGTGAGCCCCGGCAGTACATCCGTGTCGTCGAGCGCGGCAGACACCGGCGCCGTCGCACTCGAGAACGGATCGAAGGTGTCCACCTGCTGGTCGGATCGCTCGACCCGCGCCCCGCCGATGAACCGCAGTCGGCGGGTCAGCGGGATATCCACCAGCCCGTAGAACGCCGAGATCGTCTGTTCGGCGACATAGGTATCGGTCGCGCGCGTCTCTTCGCGGAGCTCGTACACGGGGCCGATGTTCTCGGGCGTGAAGATCTCCTCCGGGGTCAGCGTGAGATCGAGGAGCCCCGCCGACCGCGGGGTCAGGCGGAAACGACGCGAGGCGAAATCGCGCTCGCGCAGCGTCAACTGCGGGCCGAACCGGACCATCCCCGGGAGCCCGTCCCACTGGGTGAAGAAGGAGCTCCAGTCGAAACCCAGCTCGATGGATCGATCGTCGAGCTCGTTGAACATCCGGAGCCCGCTCTGCGACTCGTCGGCGAGCACGAAGTCGCTCACCGAAGGGTTGTATTCGTAGAGCGTCTCCCGAAGATCGGGTTCGTCCCGGGTGGCGCGGGCGAGGTTCGCGTTCCACTCCAGGCGGCTCGACCCGAGCGAGACGAACAGGTGCTCTCCCGAGAGGCGCGAAGAGACGATGCTCTCCTCGACCCAGAACAACCTCGTGTTCCGGATGTTCTCGCCGACATCGTTGTTGTAACCCTCGAAGACGCGGGCTTCGTTCTTCGAGCTGTGGGTATAGAAGTTCTCGAGCGACGCGCGGTGGTTCCCGTCGAACTTCCAGGCGAGGTTGCCGACGAGCCCGGTCGAGGTCTTCGAGGTGGTCACCTCGAAGTCGTAGTCGTTCTGGACCTCGAGGTCCCCGCCGGAGACCGCATGGAAGGTGCGGTCCTCCTGCTGGTTCCGATGGTCTTCCGACCAGGTGGCGCTGAAGATCGCTCCCAGTCGGTCCCAGCTGTTCCCGGCGACGAAGCTGTAGGACTGACTCTGCCCGAGAGTCTTCGACTCCGGCGACCAGATGTTGGAGAAGCTCTCTCCCATCGCCTCGAGTTCGGCGGGGGTGAACCCGGCCTCGGTGAACCGGCCGGTGCGCACCACCCTGGTGTCCGGGATGGCCGCGGGCAGGCTCCTGGTCCCGTCGTCGAAGCCGAGCCAGTCGCGGCCGCCACCCGCATAGGAGAGGCCGTCTTCGAAGGTGCTCTCGGTGTTGTATCCCTGCGACATCGAGAGGCGCAGCACCGGCTCGGTCGGAAACGAGAGCGGGTCGATCTCGACGAGCCCGCCCGAGAAATCGGCGGGTCGGTCCGGCAGCCAGGACTTCGTCACCGAAACGCTCTCGAGCAGCCCGGCCGGGAACAGGTCGAGCGGAACGACGCGCTTGTCGGGCTCGGTAGTCGGGAGAACCGCGCCGTTCAGGGTCGTGTTCGAGTACCGCTCGCCGAGCCCCCGGACGAAGACGTACTGGTCGTCCACGACCGTCAGCCCGGTCACCCGCTTCATCGCGGTGGCGGCGTTCGAGTCGGCGTTCCGGCTCATCTCTGCGGCCGCCAGGTTGTCGCTGATCACGGCGGCGCGCTGGCGCTCGACGAGCTGGGCTTCGGCGGTGAAGAGCTCGGGCTCGACCGCTTCCGCGGAGACGACGACCTCTTCGGCGAAGCGCTCCATCGTGAGCGCCACCTCGAGCCGGACGGTCTCTCCCGCTTCGACGACCACCGGAACCACGACCGTCTCGTAACCGGAGAAGCCGACCCGGATCTGCTGCGGGCCGGCGGGCGCCGTCAGGGTGAACGCGCCGTCGAGCTCGGTGAAGACGGTCCGATCGGTCGAAACGACGGTGACCGGGGCCCCCGGAAGCGTCATCGCGTTGAAGTCGTCGCGGACCACGCCGGTGACCTGTCCCGCCTCCCGGGGAGCGCCGGGAACCGCCACCGGCGCGAGCGCCGCAGCGAGGAGCAGCGAAACGACGCGGGAGCGGCGCGAGGAAGACGGGCGGGAGACACCTCCCGCGAGCGAGTGGGTCGGTTCGGACATGGCGCCGGGAATTCTGGGGGGGCCGCCGTTGTCGCGCGGTGAAAAGAGGAAGAACATCCGGCGCGCGATCTGGCAAGATTCCGCGATCACGAGGTGAACGCGCGGTGACTCCGGTCTGACCGGGAGGCCTGCCGAAGCGATGCCCGGGCGAGGCGTCCCGTCGCCGGAGCGATCCGGGAACCGTCGAACCGATGCTCGGTCACCGGGTCCCGCGGCGGGATCACTTCCGGCGACGAGGACGCTCAACGAATGTTCGCCCGCCTCCTGACCGCGGGCTTTCCGGTCTGGGTCCTCGTCGCCGGCGGCATCGCGCTCGTCCGGCCCGAGACCTTCACCTGGTTCCGGGGCCCCCTGATTCCGCTCGGGCTCGGGCTCATCATGCTCGGCATGGGGCTGACGCTCGAGCCCGGAGATTTCCGGCGGGTCTTCAGGCGGCCGGGATCGATCGGGCTCGGCGTCGCGCTCCAGTACGGCGTCATGCCCCTCCTCGGGTGGAGCGCAGCGCTGGTGATGGACCTTCCGGTCGAGATGGCGGTCGGCCTGATCCTGGTCTCCTGCTGCCCCGGGGGCGTCGCGTCGAATGTGATCTCGTATCTCGCTCGGGCCGATGTGCCCCTCTCGGTCTCGCTGACGGCGGTGTCGACCGCGCTCTCGGCGCTCGCGACCCCGGCGCTGACGCTGCTCTACGCGAGCAGCCGCGTCGAGGTCCCGGCCGCCGGACTCCTCGCGAGCACGGTTCAGGTGGTGATCCTGCCGATCCTCGCCGGGCTGGCGCTGAAGCGCTACGCCCCGCGCCTGACGGGGGCCGTGCTGCCCTTCGGCCCGCTGGCCTCGGTCCTCCTGATCACGCTGATCGTCGCTTCGGTCATCGGGTCGAACCGGGCGCTGATCCTGGAATCGGGGGTTCCGCTGCTCGCCTCGGTCTTCCTCCTCCACGCCTCGGGGTTCGGTCTCGGCTACGGACTCGCGCGGCTCCGGCGACGGTCGGTGAGGAGCGCCCGGACGATGGCGATCGAGGTGGGAATGCAGAACTCCGGACTCGGCGTCGTCCTCGCCGGGGCGAACTTCGAGAGCCCGCTGGTCGCGGTGCCGAGCGCGATCTCGAGCCTCTTCCACTCGCTGATCGGCAGCGTCGTCGCCGCCTGGTGGAACCGGAAGTCGTCGCGCGCCGACGACGATCCGGGCGCCCGGCGTCGGGAGGGCGGCTAGCAGGCTGTGGAGAAAGTCCCTCGCGCGCCGACGCGGCGCGAAGCGCCGCCGGGGA
>CAYGAO010000205.1:0-5634 GCA_964347715.1 uncultured Acidobacteriota bacterium | reverse complement strand
CCCTCCCCGGCGGCGCTGCGCGCCGCGTCTGTGTCCAGGGGACTCTCACCACAGCCTGTCAACGCTCGCGGGCGTCGTCGTCGCCCCGCTCGACCACCTCGGCCCCGTCCTCGAGGCTCTGGAGAACGAGCGGCGGGCCGACGACCACCGTCTCGCCCGCCGCGAGTCCCCCGGTGATCTCGACTTCGAGCAGGTCCGAGAGCCCGGTCTCGACCCGGCGCTCCTCGATCCGTCCGTCCCGGACCACGAAGGCCACCTGCCAGCCCCCGGCAGGTTCCGGGTCGTCCCCGCCGCCGCCGGCCCGCCGGGCGGTGCCGCCCGACACCTCGGTTCCGCCGCCGCCGACGGCGATGGAGATGACGCGAGGCTCTTCTACCCCCTCGGGGAAGCGGCGGCGCAGCGCCCCGATCGGGACCGCGAGTGCGTTCGCGCGCCGATCGGTCTCGATCCGGACCTGCGCGCTCATCGAGGGCCGCACCCGGGTCGGCGGATCGAGCAGCCGGATGCGCGCCCGGAACTCGGCGCCGGGCGCCGCCCCGCCGAACCGCGCGCTCTCGTCGCGCTGGCCGACCCGCTGGATCGCGATCACCTCGCCGGCGAGCGTGAGGTCCCGGAGCGCGGTGAGCGAGACCTCCGCGGGCTGGTTCTCCTCGACCCTGACGACATCCACCTCGGGGACATCGGCCTCGACGATCAGCTCGTCGTCCGTGCCGAGCGTCATGATCTTCGACCCGGGCAGGTTCTGGCTGCTCGCCACCACGAGCTCGCCGGGTTCGAGCTCCACCGAGAGCACCGTTCCGCGCATCGGCGAGCGGACCACCGTCTTGCGCAAGTCCTCTTCGGCGCGGCGGAGCGCCGAGCGCATCCGTTCGATGTTCTGGCTGGCGCGGTCGCGGGCGTTCGCCGCCCGGTCGAGAGCCACCCGCGTCTCCTCCACCCGCCGGTCGCTCACCACCCCTTCGGCGTGGAGCTCCCGCGCGCGTTCGTGCTCCCGCGCCGCGTCCTCCTCCCCGATCCGGGCGCCGGCGAGCGCGGTCTCGGCCTCCCGCAGGATCGCCCGCCGCTCCTCGACGATCGGTTTCTGGGTCGCGTCGTCGATCAGCGCCACCACCTGCCCCGGCGCGACCGGATCGCCCGGGCGCACCGCGACTTCGAGCAGGCGGCCGACCACCTCCGCCGAGATGTCCACGCTCTCGCCGGGGCGCACCACCCCGGAGGCTTCCACGCTGGCGACGAAGTCGCGGGGCGCGACGGTGCGGGTCTCGACGCGGGGCCGTTCGTCGGCGGGCTGCAGGTTGGCGAGCACCAGGACGAGCGCGCCGCCGAGGATCCCGGCGGCGAGCAGCAGCTTCTTCGTCATGGCCCGGCGGGCCCTCCGACTCAGGCCGGCGCGACGCCGACGCCGAAGCCGACCAACCCGGAGAGCGCCGCCGCTCCGACCAGAGCGGCGGTGACGAGCGCCCAGAGCGAGAGCGCGACCAGGAACGCGCGGCGCCGCGAGATGCCGAGCGCGATCCCGAAGCCGATCGTGACCAGGATCAGCTCCCAGCCGAGGAACAGATCGAACCGCGACGCCAGGGCGGCGGCGACATCTCCCGGTCCGGAAAACGCCGCGAGGCTGGCCCGCAGCGGCTCGGACGCCCGCTCGGGCGCCATGGGATACGACAGCCAGACCACCGCGCCGGTCAGCAGGCTCGAAGCGGCGGCGGGCGGCCAGCCGGCGTGGGCCACCGTCGCGAGAACGACCCGGAAGCCGCCCGGCGAGCCGAGGATGCCGAAGACGAGCAGGAAGAAGCCGGCGGCGACCACGGGAGCGATCGCGCCGGAGAGGCCGCCGAGCACCGGGGCGAAATTCCGGGAGAGGCGGAGCGCGGTCCGCATCGCGTCCACCGCCCGCTCCCGGTCGGCCTCCGACAGGTTCCGCGAGAAGGCGCCGGGCATCCGTTCCGTCTGCTGCTCGTACCGGTGCCGGACCATGGCCTCGAGGTCGGCCGCGCGGCTCACCGCGGTCGCCTGGAGCGCCCCGGCGAGCGCGGTGGCGATCAGCGCTCCCGCGATCGTCGGCGAGCGGGCGAGTTCGCCGAGCGTCCGCCCCGGCGAGTGGAACATCGAGACCAGCCGGCGGAGCTGGCCCTTCCGTTCCCCGGAGGCCGGACGCCGTCGCGTATCGAGGTCCACCCGCCCATTCTGACAAAACCCCGTTTGGCCCGGTCCGGAGTCCGGAGACCCGTCCATCGGGGTGGGTCGCCCGGGCGCCCGGGCGCCCGGCGCCGCGCTCCCGCGATCTGCCCGCGGGCGGTCACCCCTCCGGCGTCGGGGTCAGGGTCAGGGTCCACTCCGCCGGGCCGGCGAGGAACGGGGTGGCGCGCCCTTCCTCCCAGTCGCGGTGGCCGCCGAGGTAGTAGGGCATCCGGGGATGGCCGGTCTGGCCCCCGGGCATGTGGAGGATGCCCGTCGCCTCGCGCCCCGGCGCCACCACGAACCGGTTCGAGGGCCCGTGCGCCCCGGACTGGGCGCGCGGCAGCCCGGCGTCGCCGGGGAGGCCCCGCGGCGGCGCGTCGAGGAATCGGGCGAGGAGACCGGGCAGGGCGGGGCTCAGCGGATGGCGGACGCGGACGATGTTCAGTCGTTCCCAGGTCTGCTCGGCCAGCGGGCCGCCGGCGGCGAGCCGCTCGGCGGCGTCGAGCGCGGCCCGGGCGAGCGCGTCCGGCCAGCTCGCCGCCCCCGGAGGCAGGAAGTGGTCCGGCTGCTCGCGCGCGAGCCGGAGGAGCGGCCCCGGCCACTGCCGCGCCACCCAGGGCGAGAACCCGGGGAGGCGCGCCGCCGCCGGTTCGGTGAGGGCGCCGTAAACGCTCCCGAAGAGCGAGAGCCGCGCGTTCCGGACGAGCGGGTACGCCGTGCTCCCGGAACTCGCCCCCCCGGTCCAGCCCTCGCGCAGCACCCGGCGCGCCTCGGCGGCGAGCGGCTCCTCCCGGCCGGCGAGCGCCTCCAGGAAGAGGCCCCGCCAGACCTCGAGCTCGGGCGCCCGGACCTCGAGCTGGATGCCGAGCAGCGCCTCCTCGTCGGCGGCCTCGGTCGCGAGCAGGCGGTCGCGGATCAGCCGCGCGCGCTCGCCGTGGGCGTAGCTGCCGCCCCGCCCGATCCGGTCGAGCGCCTCGCCGCCGACGATGCGGTTGTTCGCCGTCCAGAGGACGCCCGCCGCGGGATTCCGGATCGCCGGGACCTCGGCCGGATCGAGGAGCTCGTCCCAGCCCCGCGCCCCGTCCGCCCACGAGGTGGGAACGCGCCCGTCGAAACCCCGCCGGTGCGGGATCGGCCCGGCGATCGTCCAGCCGATCTCCCCGTCCCGGTCGGCGGCGACGAGGTTCTGGGGCGGCATCCCGCTCGCCCGGCCGACCCGGAAGACCTCCTCGACGGTCCCGGCGCTCGCGAGGTCGAGATACGCGGCGCGGTGCCCGGCGAGATCGTGGGCGACCCAGCGGATCGCGAGCGGCCTCCCCCACTGCTCGGTGACCGGCCCCCAGATGGTCTCTTTGACCTCGAGCCGCTCCGGGCTTCCCCCGGCGACCGCGATCTGCTCCTCGACGATCTCCATCCGCCGCCACCCGTCCGGGGTGCGGTAGCGGAGGGGGTCGTCCGGGTCGGTCTCGAGCTCGACGAGGTCGGTCCAGTCCCCCTGCGAGTTCGTGAACGCCCACGCCGCCCGCCCGTTGCTGCCCGCGATCACCGCCGGGACCCCCGGGAGCGTGAGCCCGGCGAGGCGGGCTTCGCCGAACCGGAGTTCGGCCCGGTACCAGATGTTCGGCACGCCGAGCGGGAGGTGCATGTCGCTCGCGACCAGCGCCCCGCCGGCCGCGGTCCGCTCGGGCGCGACCACGAAGGAGTTGCTCCCCGAGAAACTGGGGGGATCACCGGGACGCCGCCCGACTCCGGCGAGGCGGAACGCCTCGGGGCCCGGTATCTCGGGAACGGGGAAGGGCGCCCCGGCGAGCGGTGCGTCCTGCCCGGTTCCCGGCGGGTGCAGGAACGCCGCGAGCGCCGCCGGGAGCGCCGCCTCGAGCGCCGCCGTCCGCGCCTCCCGGGCACCGTCCGCGTCGTTCAGGACGAAGTACATCGCCGCGACGGTCAGCAGCGAGTCGCTGATCCGCCAGGGGACCGGCGTCTCGCCGAGCAGTGCGTACTCGAAGGGCGGCGCGCCGAGCGCCCCGAGACCCGACCGGACGCCGTCGCGGTAGGCCTCGAAGATGCGCCGTGCCGCGGGTTCGAGGGCGAGGGCGGCGCGCCCGGTCCGCATCCGCATCCGGTGCCGCCGCGTCTCGCGGTCCGCCTGGAGCGCCCGGGCGCCGACGAGCTCCGCGAGCTCTCCCGCCGCCTGGCGGCGCAGCAGGTCCATCTGGAAGAAGCGCTCCTGGGCGTGCAGGTAGCCGAGCGCCCGGAAGCCGTCCGCCGCGTTCCGGGCGGTGATCCGGGGGATCCCCAGCCGGTCGCGCTCGACCCGCACCGGCGCCGAGAGCCCGGGAAGCGCCGCGCTGCCGGCGAGGAGCGGCCGGCTGGCGTTCAACCGGCCGCGGACGACCAGCGCCCCGGCGAGGAGCGCGAGGAGGGCCGCGCCACCGAGCGCCGCGCCGGCGAAGCGGATCCACCGCCGGACCCCGCTCCGGTTCGCCTCCCGGTGGCTATTCTCCCCGTCGCTCATGGCAGGCGCTCGCACCCGCCGATTCTGGCGCATCGCCCTCTCGCTCGCCGTGTCCGCCTCGCCGCTCGCGGCGGAGGAGTCGTCCGGCCCGGACTGGTCGGGCCGCGCGAACCTGAACCTCGCCAGTTCGTACGGGAACTCCGGTTCCGGCTCGATGGGGCTGAGCGCAGAGGCGGGGCGCGAGGTCGGCCCGTTCCGGCTGGCGCTCGACGGGGGTCTCCTGCGGGCGACCACGGACCGGATCACCCGCGAGGCGGTCGGGACCGCCGAGGCCTTCGAGGTGCTCCGGCGGGTCGAGAGCCGGGTCTCGGCGGACCGCACCCACTTCCGCGCCCGGATCACCGAGTCGGCCGAGCTCGGGCGGGGGCCGACGCTCGACTACTTCGCCACCGCGGGCTGGGAGCGCGACGGGCCGGCGGGCATCCGGGCGCGCTACGACCTCACCGCCGGGTTCGGGACCTCCTTCGGGGCCGAGGCCGAGGGCGAGAGGCCCGGCCAGGTCGGCGCCGGACTCTCCTATGTCCACCAGAGCGACGAGGTGGCCGACCCCGAAGTCGGCCGTTCCTCGCTCGGGCTGCGGCTCGACGCGCAGTGGGAAGGCGGGTTCCGGACCGCCGACCTCGAGTTCGACGGCGCCTCGACCTGGAACCTCCGGAACCGCGACGACCTGCGGCTCGATGTGACCGGGGCGGTGGCCTTCCCGCTCTCCGAGCGGTTCGCGTTCCGCACCAGCGTGCAGACGCTCCTCGACTCGCGCCCGGCGCTCGAGCGGGTCACGCTCCGCGCCTCCCCCGGCGCCCCGGCGCTCGGCCGGGTGGCGGTCCCTCGCGCGGGCTGGGACCTGATCGTGCTCGCCGCGCTCTCGGTCCGCTGGTAGCAGGCGGTGGCGAAAGTCCCTCGGGTACCGACGCGGCGCGCAGCGCCGCCGGGGAGGGGTG
>CAYGAO010000204.1:0-5648 GCA_964347715.1 uncultured Acidobacteriota bacterium | reverse complement strand
CGAACCCCGAAACTTCGGTGTCTGAAGCCGTCAGGCCGACTTTTGGAGGGCCCTGGAGGAGACGGATGGGCAGTGGCGCCGAAAAACGCTTCCGATCTTTCCATAACGGGGGACGCTTCACTTCGAGTTCCTCCCTCGGTGGGGAAAGGAGCATTCTCATGACGTATGCAAACGGCAGGCGGCGCGGCGGATGGCGCGCGGCGTTCGTTCTCGCGGTCGGGCTCGGATCGGCCGCCGTTCTCCCTTCGTTCGCCGGCACCGGCGTCAGCAGCGGCAACGGCCCGGCTCGGCCGGGAGAGAGTCGGCCGGCAGTCCAGCGGCTCATCGTGACCGAGGCGGTCCGCAACGGAAGGGTCCCGGCTCCGCTCGCGCTCGCGGTCGCCGAGGTCGAATCGGACTTCGTTCCCCGGACCGCCGGCGTCTCCGGAACGATCGGCGTCATGCAGCTCCAGCCGGCGATGGCGGAGGGCGAGTTCGGGGCTGCGCTCGAGACCCTCTGGGACCCCGCCACCAACGTGCGCCTGGGGCTCCGCCGTCTGACCCGTCTCCACCGGCGCTACGACGGGGACTGGGAGCTCGCACTCTCCCACTTTCGCGGGGGCGCACTGCACCGGGAGGACGGCCGCTACCGGCCACACGACTACACCCGCGCCTACCTGCACGACGTGATGCGCCTCTGGCGGCGCTACCAGCGGGACCCGCTGGTGCGCGCCTGGATCCGCGAGGCCCACGGGGCGCCGCGCTTCGTCTCGGGCGGGACCGCCCCGTACTTCGAAGGGCAGACCACCCGCCGGAGCACAGGGCGCCACCGGCCGTACCCGTGTGAACGCCGCTTTCAGGATCACCGCCCGCCGCTCATCCAGTGGGACGAACCGGCCGCTCCGCACCGGCCGGGACGACAGCGCTTCAACGGCGGAGGCGCATGGACCGCGATCGGCGGCAGCGCCTCTGCCGACTTCCGTCGCGCCGGCCGCTGGGTGGCGGTCACCGGCGGGGGGCGCTTCCGGTAGGCGGACGGCGCGGCATGCGGCATCGTGCCGCGCCTCGCGGTCTCCATCGCCGCTCCGCTTGCTCCCCGAGGAAGCTCCCCCGTGACCGTCATGCCCCTCTCCGGTCGGCCGGCTCGTCGGGAACGAAACGATGCCTCTCTTCATGATGCGAATGCGCAACGAGCCGCGCACACTCGGTCGGCCCCGTTCTCGGCGACCCTGCTGCGGTGCCCGGGCTTCGCTGCTCCACGGACACTATGCAGATGAGCGGCGAGCACTTATCCTCCCGGCACCGGCAGGCCACCAGGAGAGCGGATGGGCGAGAGCGCCCGGGTTCGGCTCATCCGGGCCTCCCAGAGCAACGAGCTGCGGGAGACCTTCCGCCAACTGGCGGAGATCGAGGGGCCGGAGGGTCCCCGCTTTCCGCGCCGGATCCTCATGGACCTCGCGGCCCGGATCGTCGGCCGTGCCTACGAGCCGATGCTGCTGGAGCTGTGCCACCTCGCCCGCGCCGCCCTGCTGGCCGGGGGGCGGCCTTGCGGTCCGCGAGGGTCGGGACGCCACACGACGGGGGCCGGCTTCGAATGGCTGTTCTGGGGGGTGGCGGAGGCGCGGGCCGGCGCGTTCCGAGTCGCCTTCTCCCGCTCCGCGGGCCTCGAATCCTCCCCCACTCCACCGTCGCGTACGGGCTGCGGAAGGCCGGCACCGATCGGTGCGGGCGACGCGCTGATCGTCGGTGACGATGCGGTCATCCTCGTGTATCCGGAAGGTCGCTTCGAGGTACGCTACGGGCGCATGGTCGGCTTGGCGGCGACGATGGAGCTCCTCGCCTCCACCCTCGGCTATCGCGACTTGGTCGCCGCCCTCGACCCGCTCGCGGCGCCCGTCCTCGACCGAGGCACGGTCTCGAAGGCGGCCCGCGACTTGGCTCGCCGGCTCTACAGGTGGCTGGCCGACCATCTCCCGGCGGCCCAGGCCCAGCGCAAGTTCCGGGTCATGACCGCCTTCCTGGAAGAAGCCCTCGGACCCGACTTCACCGAGGAAGACATCGACGATCAGACCGTGCTGCGCTTCTGGCTTCGCCGCGCCGTAGCGCCGGTGGGCAGTACGGGCGACCCGGACGGTGGAGGCGGCGCGAACGCCGACTTTCGCGGCTACCGCACCACCTTTCTCGCCTTCCTCGCCCTCGTGCGGGTGCTCACGGCGGGCGCGGCGCTCGGTCGTTTCGAGCGACGGGTCCCGATCGGCCCCGCCCCCGGATCGGGCGAGATCGATCCCGCCGCGGACTGGCCACGAGCGGAGGGCGCACCGGAGGAGAATCCCCTCGCACGCTTGCAGGAGGAGCCGGCCGCTGCGGTCAAGGTGCTCAACCGGCGCGAGCTCGCCCTCCTCGCTCTCCCGGTCGGAGACAGCGACGGCGTGCGACGCCTTCCCCGGTCCTATCTCCGGGCCGAATGCTTCGGCCCCGTCCAGAACCGTCTTACCCAGGCCCTGCGCCGCAAGGCGCGGGCGGCGGAGCTCGCAGCTCTGGCCGCGGCTGGTCCCGACCCCGGCTACCGCACCCGGATCGAGGCATTGGAGAAGGTTGGCGCCCACCTGCGGCGGGCGGCCCTGGCCTGCCTCTACGTTCTGCACCGGATCGGTGCCGAGCGCGACGAAAGGGTCAGCGGACGAGAAGGCGCGGGCGGCGGGGTGACGAGGCTCGACTTCGGGCTCCTCGGGGAGGCGCGCAAGGCATTCGAGGGCCTGAACCGTGCCGGCTTCGAGCGGTCCGCACCGGGCGACCCCCGCCTCGCGCCGGCCTACGCCGCGCTCGCCGAGCGGCTCCCGGCCTTGGCCGAGCGCCTCGCCGAGGTGCTGCGCACCCTCGGCCCGCCCGCGCGCTGGGCGGCAGCGGAGACCGAGGACGGGCCGATCTTCGCCAACGCCTTCGCCCGGCTCTACGGGGCGGAGAGGGGCGAGGACGGGCGACCGGCTCCGAGCTCCGGGGCTCGCGGGACGAAGCGGGCGAGCCGAGGGCCCGAGAGCCCGGACACGACGCCGGACGAGAGCCCGGCATCGACGGGAGCACTTTCATGAGCAGGGCGTGGAGCGCACGGGACGCGGCGGAGCGCGAGCAACTGAAAGCAGCCTTCACCGTCCTCCACGGCGCCGACCTGCTTCTCGACGAGGCGGACCATCGGGAGGAGACAGGTCGCGGGAGCGATCCGGGCGCCCCCCGGACGGGACCGCGCCCCCTCTTTGCGCGTCTTCATGCGGCGATCCACTGCGCCGGGCCACTGCCGGCGGATCTGGCCGCCGCGTTGCGCGCGGATCCCGCGCTCCGGGCCGACTTCTCCCTCCTCCTCCAACGCAGCGCCCGGCATTACCTGCCACGGGCGGCGGCCGCGGCCAGCGCCCGTAGCCTCGATCGGCGCGAGGCCGGCGGCTTCACGCTGCGCCTCATCGCCTCGCGCGCCGGGGGCGATCAGGTCTATCTCCTGATCGAGCTGCCGGAGGAGGGTCGGGATCCCCCGTCCGGCGTCCCCGGCCCGAAACGACTGTCCGGCGCAGCGGACACCTGTTCCGCTTCCGAGCCAGAAGGGGAGCGCGATGATCCCGCGGCGGCCACTCCGGGGCGGCTCGCGGTGAAGACCGCGGCAGGGACCTTCCTCATGGAGGACCTGCCTCCCCCCGAGACCCGCACCATCCGCCTCGTGAAGGCGGCGGACGATCCGATGGTCCTGGCGGTGGGGGAACCCGAAAGCGAGATCTTTCTACTGTGAGCGCCGCCGGCGACGCCCCGGGAAGGGAGGCGCCCGGGTCGTGATCGACGCGGGCAATCCACAGCGGCGCGTCATCCCGCCGTCGCGCGAGGCACCTGGGGATGCCCCCCAACGGAAGCTGCATCCGGACACGAGAAAAGCATCGGATGCTTCAACGGGTTATCCGATCTGTCGCGCAAGAGCCGCCGCCGCGTCGGGCGGGGAGGCGTTGCCCGCCCGCGGGCGGAGGGGACGGGGACGCGTGTGACCCGGATCCGGGTGTTCATCGCCACCACCGAAGGGCCGGTCGCGGTGCAGAGGATCACCGCCGAGGATCCGGATGTGCCGTCCGTGGCCTGCCGGGACGGCACCACCGAAGTCCTCGCCATATCCCGAGACTACGCTCGTTTCGTCAGCCGGGGCACCGGCTTGGTGGCGCGGCTGACCGGCCACGACGCGTACCGCCTGGACCTGGACCGTCCGGTGGACGGCGGGCGGAGCTGGCAGCTACCGGTGTTGCTGGCCCACTTGCTCGATGCCGAGGGCCGTCTCGCCGGTCCGGACGAGTCCGCGGACCTGACCCTCATCGCGACCGGGGAGGTCGATCGCGAGCAACGGGTCCGCACGGTGGGGCGGCTCGGGGAGAAGCTGGACGCGGCACGTCAATTCATCACCCGGCACGGGGAGAGCGGCCTGCCCCTCGTCGTGCTGCTCCCGGAGGCCGACCGGGCGCCCGACCTCGCGTCGCGGCTGCCGGATGGCGCCGCCGGGGCGGTGCGGCTCCTCGCATGGGGCCGGGTGGAGGGTCTCGCCGCCCTGGAAGAAGGGGTCCGCGAGGCCGGAGCCGCATCGGACGGCGCTTTCCCGGATGCAGTCTCCGCGGGCCGAACGCCCGTCGCCGGCGGGGGCGCCGAAGCCCTCGGACGCGAGGGCGCACCCGAGACCTCGCCACGAACCGGCGCGCTCTCGGGGGCTACGCTTCCATTCTCACACGGCAAACCCGATCGAGGGCGCCGGCGGCGCCCGCGAGCCCTTCGCACCGGCCCGGTGCTCCTCGTTCTGTTGCTGGCGGCGACGGGGACGGGGGTCGCGGCCTGGTGGACCGGGCCGCGACATTGGGAAGCGCTCCGCCACGAGGGCGACTACGAAACGCTCGATCGAGCCTTGCGGCAGGCCGTCATTCCCTCGCTGGCCGAGCGGTATCGGAGTGCGCTCCAGGCGAAGGCCCCACCTGCCGGGAGCCTCGTTTTCGGCCTCGTGGAGCGGCGAACGACGGGCGGGCGGTCTTGCGCTGACCGATCCGTTCGCAACGCAGGTCACACTGATCTGGCGGAGACCTCGCTCAGCGCCTGGAAGCCGGGGTTCTTTCGCTCGGAGCAGGGCGCGAGCCTCTGCGAAGCGGTCTACCGCGTCGCCAACGAAGGCACGCGCCTGATCTATCTCTACTTCGCGGTCCGGCCGGCCCTCTCCGGCCGGACCGGCGGGGCGGCGACCGCGTCCCTCCGGCGCGCCGCCGCCTTGCCCTCGGGCGCCAGCCTCACCCTGGAGCTGGACTTGAGCCGGCAACCGGCGCGCCCGCTCGGCGCCGACGTGCTGCTCCTCGCCGCCCCCACCCCCTCCCCTCAGCTCCGCCGGGCCTTCGAGTCGGCGACGGCCGGCGATCCGGCGACGGAGAGCGCGGTCTCGCTGGACCTGACCGCCCTGCCCGGCCTCGGCCTTACCGTCAAGGGCGCGAGCCACGCCATCCTGCATTAGCCCGACAAGCCGTGCTTCCGACAGCTCACGCTCGACGGGAGTGTCTCGGTTTGAAAATTCGGAATTCGACCACTCGTCGCCGGGCCCAGGCGGCTGTGCCCTGATCCCAGGGCTCTTCGAAACTCGGGGTTCGGGGTTCGTTGATCGGAATGGATTCCCG
>CAYGAO010000203.1:0-5657 GCA_964347715.1 uncultured Acidobacteriota bacterium | reverse complement strand
GCGGGCGGCGGTGTCTACCGGCCGCGCGGCCCGCGGGGGGGGGGCGGCCGGGGGGGGGGGGGGGGGGGGGGGGGCCCCCCCCCCCCCCGGAAAGACGGTGGGGCGAATCGCCCTCGATCCAGACCATGACGAGCGAGTCCTGTTGGATCTGGCGCGGCCGTGCCGCCTCAGCGCCTGCGACACCGCGTATCCGGAGTTCGCCAGGCACCGGAGGCTTCGACTCGCGTCCCCGGACCGCCTCCGGGATGTGGTGACGTACTGCGGCGTCGCGCCGCTGGACGGGCGCCGATCCACACCCTCCGAAGACGCATGAAGCCCAAAGGCCGCGCCCACCACGGGGTCGGCCACCGGGCGCGGCTGCGGGCCCGGTTCGCGCGGAGCGGTTTCGAGGGGTTCGCCCAGCACGAGATCGTGGAATTGCTGCTCACGCTGGCGATCCCGCGCCGGGATGTGAAAGCCCCGGCGAAGGCGCTGCTGCATCGTTTCGGCAGTTTCCGCGGCGTCCTGGACGCTCCGCCGGAGGCGCTCCGGGAAGTCGCCGGCATCGGCTCGGTAGCGCCGATCGCACTCGGAATCATCCGCGCCGCCGCGGCGCTCTATCTCCAGCAGGCGAACGAGCGCGAGTCCGTGCTGCGCGACCCTGCCCGGCTGCGCGCTTTCTGGAGGATGCGCATCGGCTCGCTGCCGAGAGAGGTCTTCGCAGTCGCCTATCTCGACTCTGCACTCCGCCTGCTCCCGGCCGGCATCGAGATCCTGCAACGTGGCACGGTGGACCGGACCCCGGTGTATCCGCGGCAGGTCGTCGAGGCGGCGCTCCGCCGGGGCGCGTCGGCCATCGTCCTCGCCCACAACCACCCGAACCGGCGGGTGCAGCCCACCGACGCGGACAAGGTGACCACCCGGGCCATCGTGCTCGCCGCCGAAACGATCCGACTGCGGGTCGTGGACCACCTCATCGTTTCGGCGGACGAAGCCTTCAGTTTCCGGGATGCCGGCTTGCTCTGATGCGGGCGCGTACACTCCCCGCCTCGTGAGCGAGACGGAACCACCCTCCGATCGCCTGGCGCAATCCACCGGGCCGCGCGGGGTTACGCGGACCGAGCTGGTCTGGCCCGGAAAGTACGACGATCAGGGGCGGCTGAACACCCCGCCCCGAGTTCGCCTCCCGTTCCAGACGATCGAGACCGTGGGTGAGAGCCGCGCCGGCCGCGAGGCGCGAAAGCGTCGCCCCGCCTCGCTGTTCGAGGTGTGGCGGGGGCAGGAGGGGGACACCTTCGAAGACGGCTGGAAGAACAAGCTCATCTGGGGCGACAACCTGCTCGTGATGCAGTCGCTCCTCGACGAATTCGCCGGGAAGATCGATCTGATCTACATCGACCCGCCCTTCGCGACGGGTGCGGACTTCTCGTTCAAGGCGCCGGTCGGAGATGGCGACGCCGTCGCGACGAAGCAGCAGTCGATCCTCGAGGAAAAGGCGTACCGGGATACCTGGCGACGGGGCCGCGGTTCGTGGATGCACATGATGCATGCTCGATTGGGGCTGTTTCGGGATCTCCTCAGCGATTCCCGCACGATCTATATTCATCTCGACTGGTATCTGGGGCACCACCTCCGACCCGTTCTGGACGAAGTGTTCGGAGAGGAATCCTCGCTCGGCGAGATCGTCTGGGGGTATGGCTCGCCGTCCGGAGGACGGGTGTCCGGTTCGAAACTCGTCAAGGCGCACGACACGATCTATGCTTTCGCGAAGAGATACGGACAACACAAGTACAAACCAGCCTATTTACCTTACTCCGAGAAATACATCAAGGATTGGTTTCGGTACACGGACGAGAAAGGACGCAGATACCGAAAGAGGCAACGTATCCGCAAGGGAACGGGAGAACGATATTGGGAGAGACAATACCTCGATGACAGCAAAGGTGTCCCGGCGTCCACGGTATGGACGGACATCCAGCAAGCGTATGCCGATCCGAGAGCGTACAAGCTGGGCGCCAGATCGGAGATCACGGGCTACGCGACGCAGAAGCCAGAGCGCCTGCTGGATCGGGTGATCCAGATGTCTTCGGATCCGAACGACCTGGTGGCCGACTTCTTCTGCGGCTCCGGGACCACGCTCGCGGTGGCGGAGAAACTCGGGCGGCGCTGGATCGGCTGCGACCTGGGCCGCTGGGCGGTCCATCTGACGCGGAAGCGCCTCCTCGACATCGAGAACTGCCGACCGTTCACGCTGCTGAACCTCGGAAAGTACGAGCGTCAGCACTGGCAGGGGGTCACCTTCGGTCCTGGCAGCCGCAGGTCGGTTTCGACGCAGGCGTATTACGAATACCTCGCGTTCATTCTCGATCTCTACGGCGCGGTTCCGGTCCCCGGTATGGAATTCCTCCACGGACGGAAGGGGCGGGCGCTCGTCCATGTGGGGCCGGTGGATGCGCCGGTGACCATCGGGGACATCGAGAACGCTCTTGGGGAGTGCGCGCGGGCGGGGCAGAAGGAACTGCACATCCTGGCGTGGGAGTGGGAAATGGGGCTCGCTGGCGCAACGGACGCAAACGGCGGCGGGCTGATCCATCGCGTCGCGAAGAGGCTTGGAGTGCGGCTGAGGCTCTTGCGGATTCCGCGCGAGGTCATGGAGCAGCAGGCCGCCGACAAGGGCGATGTCCAGTTCTTCGAGCTGGCGTATCTGGAGGCGAAGATCGAGCAAGGGGAACGCCGGCGCGAACGGCGCGTGCGGCTGACCGACTTCGTGGTGCCGAATCCCGATTCGGTTCCGGCGGAGGTGCGGGCCCGGATCGCGAAGTGGTCGGACTGGGTGGACTACTGGGCGGTGGACTGGGACTTCCGTCACGACGCCTTCACCCAGGGCTTCGTGGCGTATCGGACCCGCAAGCAGCGGAAGCTGGACCTGCTTTCCGATCCGCACCGGTACGAGGAGCCGGGACGCTACCGGGTGCTCGTCAAGGCGGTGGACATCTTCGGCAACGACACCTCCCGCGCCTTCGACCTCGAGGTGCGCTGACCGTGCCCGCGTCGTCCGTTCCCTACGACCGCCCGCTGCCCGAGATTCCCGGGCGGAGGCCGTGGGAGCGGCCCCGGTCCTTTCTGGTGAAGGACGAAAGCGTTGCGGCAGGCTGGCGGGTGGACGATTCCGGCCGCCGCCCGAGCGACCTGATGCTGGTCCCGAGCCTCCGGGAGGCGGTGGACCGCTGGCGGGAGGACGGCTATCCGGGCGCGTCCGAGGTCACCCGCGATCTCTTCCGTCACTGGTTCGAGGACGAGCACGAGGTCCCGGGTTTCGACGCGCCGTTCCGGTTCCACTTCGGCCAGCGGGAGGCCATCGAAACGCTGGCCTGGCTGGTGGAGGTGTTCCGCGAGCGCGATACGGCGAAGCTGATCGAAGCTCACTGGAAACCACACCGCTCGAAGATCGTCGAGAAGCCGCCGCGGATCGCAACGGCCATGGGGGGCGGCCGCACTGTCCGCTGGTACCTGCCCCGGGTGGGACAGCAGACCCAGGATCTGCCTCTTCCGGGACTCCGGCGCTATGCCTTCCGAATGGCCACCGGCGCCGGCAAGACCTGGATCATGGCGATGGCCGTCGTCTGGGCGCACCTCCATCGCCGGCTGGTCCCGGGCTCGCCGCTCTCGGCGAACTTCCTGATCGTGGCGCCGAATGTGATCGTTTACGAGCGACTGCGGAAGGACTTCGAGGCCAATCGAATCTTCCGAAGGCTCCCGTTGATCCCACCGGCCTGGAAGGGGGAGTTCGACCAGCGGGTGATCCTGCGCGGGGAGACCGGCGAGCCGACGGGCGTCGGCAACCTGTTCCTGACCAACATCCAGCAGCTCTACGCCGGTTCGCAGGCCGGCGAACCGGCGAACCCGGTGGAGACGCTGCTCGGAAACAGACCGGTCAGCAACGACGGTCGGTTCTCCCGTTCCCTGCTCGAGCGGATCGCCTCCGTTCCGGACCTGATCGTGATGAACGACGAGGCGCACCATGTCCACGACGAGGAGCTCAAGTGGACCCAGGTGTTGCTCGGGCTCCATGAAGGCCTTCGCGACGGACTCTCGGCGTGGCTCGACTTCTCCGCGACGCCGAAGGACCAATCGGGGCTCTTCTTCCCGTGGACCGTGTGCGACTACCCGTTGCAGCAGGCGGTCGAAGACCGGATCGTCAAGGGGCCGGTCATCGTGACCCACGAGGACGATGCCGGCCGGCCGATCCGGGACCCCGAAAGCGTCACGGGCGCGGACGCTTCGGACAAGTACGGCTACTGGATCGACGCGGCCGTCCAGTGTCTGAAGCGGCACGAGACCGCGTACGGTCCGGTGGGGGTGCAGCCGATCCTCTTCGTGATGACGGAGAAGATCGCGCACGCGAAGGCCATTGCGCGCCACCTGCAGGAATCGTCCTCCCACGGTTTCGCGGGTTCCGAGATCCTCGTGATCCACACCGACGCGAAGGGCGAGATCCGGAAGTCCGATCTCGACGCGCTGCGTCGCGCCGCCCGCGATGTGGATTCGCCGGGCAGCGGCGTCCGGGTCATCGTGAGCGTGATGATGCTGCGCGAGGGCTGGGATGTCCGCAATGTGACCGTCGTGCTCGGCCTTCGCCCGTTCAGCGCCAGGGCCGAGATCCTTCCCGAACAGGTCATCGGTCGGGGACTCCGGCTGATGACCGGGATCGCACCGGACCGAACGCAGACCCTGGAGGTGCTCGGCACGACCCGGCTGCTCGAATCGCTGCGGCGCCAGCTCGAGACCGAGGGCGTGGCCGTCTCCGTCTGTTCCGAACCCCCGCCGACTCCGGTCCTCATTCGACCGGTCGAAGAAAGGCTGGCCCATGACATCGGTCTTCCGCAGATCGGGCGGCGCCTGGGGCACGACTTCCGGGGGGCCACCGGTCTGGATGTGGGTTCGCTGGATTCCGTGCTCGAGAACGAGAGCCTCCCGGAGCCGGTTCGGCTGAATCTGCGGATGGAGTTCGCCACCACCGAAACCGAGATCCATCAGGAGGCGGCACTGATCGCGGAGCCTCCCCCGGTGGCCGAGATCCTGGGCGAGATCGCCCGGCGGGTGGGCAGGAGGACCGGCCTCCCGCGCCAGTTCGCCGACCTCTTCCCGCTGGTGCGCGAGTACGCCGGGAGGCGCTGCTTCGGGAGATCCGTGGACCTCGACGATCGGCGCGTCCGGGAAGTGCTGGGCCGGTCGGACATGAAGGAAGCGATGACCCGGGTTCTCGCCAGCGCGGTCTCCGAACGGATCGTGATCGAACGGCCCGTCACGACGGTGGAATTCTTGCCGCTGTCGCGAACGCGCCCCTTCCTCTGGCGCCGGAACCTGCCTCCCCTCGACGCGGAAAAGACCGTCTTCAACCATGTGGCGACCTGGAACGACTTCGAGCGTCGCTTCGCCAGTTTCCTCGATCAGGCCGAGGACGTGCTGCGGTTCTCCGCCCTCGCGGCGACCGGGCAGGGTGGTTCGGGCGTGCAGTTCTTCGTGGACTACCTGAAGCAGAACGGGGCCATCGGCCGCTACTACCCGGACTGGGTTCTCTTGAACGCCACGGAGGACGGTGAGGTGCACTGGGTCGTCGAGACCAAGGGGCGCGAATACCCCGGAACCGAGGACAAGGACCGGGCGATGCGTGACTG
>CAYGAO010000202.1:0-5691 GCA_964347715.1 uncultured Acidobacteriota bacterium | reverse complement strand
GTGGGGAAAGCGCCCCGCATCCGCCCGGACGACCGGGTTCCCCATCTCTTCGAGGCCGGATTCCCATGCGGGGCGTTTTATCCGCCGGCTGTCAGAGGATGCCGTGAAGGGCCCGGCCGGGGGCGGCGAGCGTGTCCACCCGGCGGGAGACCGCCGGGTCCTCGACGAGCGGCGGGGCGTGGTGGGGCTTCCGGCGGGCGTCGAGGAGCACCGGCTCGACGCAGCTCCAGTGCTTGTCCCGGACCCGGGCGCGACGGCCGTGCACATCGTGCGAGGGGTTCGAGCGGGTGAAGGCGACCCAGAGGAGGTTCCGCAGGCTCTCGGCGGCGAAGCCGGGCTCGTCGCAGAGGACGACGAGGGGGAGGCCGGCGAGCTCGGCGCCGGCGCGCTCGGCGGCGCCCAGGGCGGCGAAGAGCGGGGCGAGCTCGGACTCGACCGTTTCCGGCGACGAGAACCGGGGGCCGCCGAGGACGAAGAGACCCGGGAGCACCGCGCGCATCCCGGTGAACCCGGGCGGGAGAACGATCTCGGGGGGGACGGAGGCGGCGAGTTCCCGCCGGGGCGGGCCGGCTCCGGCGACGATCAGCTTCGAACCCGCGTTCAGGCCGGTCCCCGAGTAGTCGAGGGTGTCCATCGTGGTGCGGGTCTGGAAGTGGAGGCCCGAGGCGAGGTCCACTCGCCGGAGGATGTGGTCGAACATCCGGGGGATGTCGGCGGCGGCGAGGTCCGGGTCGTCTTCGCGCGCCGCGAGGAAGAGGTACTTCGCGAGCGAGCACTGGCCGAAGCCGAGGATCGCGTTCGCGATCGTCCAGAGCTCCTGCGGGCGGCGCTCGCCCCACGGCGCGTAGCGCTCGCTGCCGACGGCGAGGAGGAGCGGGTGGACCCCGGCGGCGTCCACGGCGTGGAGCGAGTGGACCCCCGGGAGCGAGGTCGGGACCATCGGCCCGGTGATCTCGTGGATCAGCTGGCCGAAGGTGGTGTCCTCCTGCGGCGGCCTTCCCACGACGGTGAGCGGCCAGACCGCGCCCTCGCGGTGGGTCACGGAGGTGACGCGCAGCACCGGGAAGGGGTGCGCGAGGCTGTAGTAGCCGAGGTGGTCGCCGAAGGGGCCTTCGGGGAGCGTCCGTCCGGGGTCCACGAAGCCGGTGATCGTGAAGTCGGCGTCCGCCGAGACCACGAAGCCGTCGGGGCGGCGCGTCCAGCCGAAGCGCCGCCCGGCGAGCATCCCGGCGAAGAGCAGCTCGCTCAGGCCCTCGGGAAGCGGCATGACCGCGGCGAGGGTGTGGGCCGGAGGGCCGCCGACGAACACGCTCACCGGGAGGGGTTCTCCCCGCCCCGCGGCGGCCGTGTGGTGGATGCCGATGCCGCGGTGGATCTGGTAGTGCATCCCGGCTTCGTCGTCGGCGTAGTCGTTCCCGGCGAGCTGGATGCGGTACATGCCGAGGTTCGAGGCGAGCGGGGCGCCGCGGGACGGCGGGGCGTCCGGGTCCTCGGTGAAGACCTGGGGGAGGGTGATGAACGGGCCGCCGTCGTCGGGCCAGGAGGTGATCCGGGGAAGTCCGGCGAGCGGGATGCGGCGGGCCTGGCTCGGGGCGGCGCGGACGCGGCGGGGGAGCGCGTGGAGTGCGGCGCGCGCCGCCCGGAGCGGGGCGCCGGGCTCGCGGCGGAGGTCGCCGAAGAGCCGGTTCGGGCCGGCGCGGTAGCGGACCGCGGCGGAGGTTCCCCGGAGCCCGTGGCGGAGGAGGAAGCGGGCGCGCCCGATCGTCCCGAAGAGGTTCGAGACGCAGGGGAAGGCGGATCCCCGGACCCGCTCGAAGAGGAGCGCCGGGGCGCGCGCGGCGAAGGCGCGGCGCTGGATCTCGGCGAGTTCGAGGTGGCCGCCCACCTCGTCGGGCACCCGGACGAGCATCCCGTTGCGCTCGAGGTCGGCGATCGCGGCGGCGAGGGAGCGGTAGGCCACGGGCGGAGGGTAGCCGGGCGGGAGGCGGCATACTGACGCGCCATGGAACGAGCCGGGAAGCGGGTCGCCTGCCTCGTCGGGGTCCCGCTCGACCTGGGCGCCGGGCGGCGGGGGGTGGACATGGGGCCGTCGGCGATGCGGCGGGCCGGGATCGCGGCCCGGCTCGGGAGCCTCGGGTACGCGGTGGTGGATTCGGGGAACCTCGAGGCGCCGGTCGCCGAGGCGCTCTCCGGTCCCGGGGATCCGGGGGCGCGGTACCTGGACGCGGTGGTCGGGGTGCTCGAGCGGCTGGCCGAGCGGGTCGGGGAGGCGCGCGAGCGGGGACAGCTGCCGGTGGTGCTCGGCGGGGACCATTCCATCGCGCTGGGGACGGTGTCGGGGATGGCGCGGGGGGCGGAGATCGGGCTCCTGTGGGTGGATGCGCACGCCGACGCGAACACCCCGGAGACCTCGCCGAGCGGGAACCTCCACGGGATGCCGGTGGCGGCGATCTTCGGGCGGGGGCCGGAGGCGCTCACTCGCGTGGGCGGGTTCGCCCCGGGGACGGCGCGGGTGGCGCCGGAGCGCACCGCGCTGGTCGGGGTGCGGAGCGTGGATCCCGGGGAGGCGGAGCTGCTGCGCGAACTCGGGGTCCGGATGTACACGATGGAGGAGGTGGACCGGCGCGGGATCGGGCCGGTGGTGGACGAGGCGGTGGCGGTCGCGCTCGACGGGACCGGGAGGTTCCATCTGAGCGTCGATCTGGACGCGCTCGACCCGAGCGTCGCTCCGGGCGTCGGGACCCCCGAGCGCGGCGGGCTCACCTACCGGGAAGCGCACACGCTGATGGAAGCCGTGGCGGCGAGCGGGGGGCTCGGGTCGGTCGAGGTCGCGGAGGTGAACCCGATCCGGGACATCCGGAACCAGACCGCCGAGCTGGCGGTGGATCTGGTCTCGTCGGCGCTCGGGAAGCGGATCCTCCCGGGATGAGCGGCCCGGCGCGTCTCGCCCGGCTGCCCGACGGGGGCGGGGGGACGCTGACCGCGAAGGTGCACGAGGCGGAGGGTCCGGACGCGCTGGCGCTGACGCACGGCGCCGGCGGGAACCTCGACACCCCGGGCCTCGTCGCGCTCGCCGAGCGGCTCGCCGGACGGGGGATCCGGGTGGTCCGGTTCAACCTCCCCGCCGCCGAGGCCGGGAGGAAGCGCGCCGACCGACCGGGGGTGGCGGTGCGGGCGATCGGGGCGGCGGTCTCGGAGATCGGGGGGCCGCTCTTCCTCGGGGGGCGCTCCTTCGGCGGCCGGATGGCCTCGATGCTCCTCGCCGACCCGCCGGCGGCGCTGCGGGGCCGGGTGCTGGGAGCGGTGCTGCTCGCCTACCCGCTGAAGCCTCCCGGGAAACCTGCCGTTCCGCCGGAGCGGTCCGAACACCTGTCGCGGGTGGAGGCGCCGATGCTCTTCGTGAGCGGGGACCGGGATCCCTTCGCGCCACCGGCGCAGCTCGGCCCGCTGGCCGCGGCCATCGGGGCCGAACTGCGGTGGATCGCCGGGGCCGACCACGGGTTCCGGGTGGCGAAGGCGCGGCTCGCCGGGCGCTCGCCGGAGGCGGTGCGCGACGAGATCGCCGGGGCGGTCGCCGGGTTCGTCCGGCGCGTCAGCGGGGGCGGTGGGCCCGGCGCGACGCGACCGTGACCGTTCCCGGTGGGGCGCCCGCGAGGGCCGGAGCGGAACCGCCCGACCGCCAGGGTTTCCGGCCGGAGATCAGCAGGCGGTGGAGAAAGTCCCTCGCGCGCCGACGCGGCGCGAAGCGCCGTCGGGGAGGGTCCTCCCTCCCCGCGAAAGCGGGCGGAACGGATCGCGCAAGCGATTCCGGCCGCCATCCGGTGGGGAAAGCGCCCCGCATCCGCCCGGACGAGAGGGTTCCCCATCTCGTCGAGGACGGACTCCCCTGCGGGGCGTCTTGTCCACCGGCTGTCAGCGGGGGCCGAACACCCAGGACATCCCGATCGTGAAGGTGTCCTGACTCTTCGAGATCCCGTCCCCGCAGCCGGAGCAACCGAAGAACGGGACATCGGACCAGTCGCGCCGGTACTCGAGGCGGCCGAGGAAGCGCGGGTCGTCCGCGACCGGCTGGAATTCGAGCGTGATCGTGTTCTCCATGAGGAGCTGTTCGAGCCCGGTCGAGCGCGCCTCGCGGTCGTTCAGGAACTCGTAGCGCTCGGCGATCCGGACGCGGTCGCTCAGGTGGTAGCGGAGGTAGCCGCCGAGGCCCCACGAGGTCGCGCTCACGCCCTCCGGGTCGGTCGCCGAGATGTAGTCGAGGTTCACCATCGCCTCGAATCCCTCGCCGAGGTCGGCCCAGGCGTTCCAGGAGAGGTTCCGCAGCCAGCCGTCGTTCGTGCCGGCGTTCTCGGGGCCGTTGATCCAGGTCAGCGTGGTGTTGAACCCGTCGCCCGGAGCGAGCGAACCCTGGGCGCCGTAGGACTTGCCGGTGTTCTGGTCGAAGGCGTTGTCGAAGCCGTTCACGAGCAGCAGGGTTCCGGTGAGCGTGTCCGTGAGCGGCGCCGACAGCTTCGCGCCGAGGTGGGAGAACGGCTCGTTCCAGGCCCAGAGGATTCCGCGCGTGTAGTTCCAGTTCAGGTGCGACTCGGCGACCTCGAGCCCGGCGATCGTGCCGAAGAGGCCCATGTCGAACCGGGCGCCGTTCCCGAATCGGTAGTAGCCGTAGGCCTGCTGGAGGTAGAGCACATCGGCGAGCGGCCCCGGCTCGAGGCCCTCCCGGAAGAGGCGGGCGCCGGAGCCGAACCAGATGTCCGAGCGGAAGCCGAAGGGCCCG
Organism: uncultured Acidobacteriota bacterium; assembly: GCA_964347715.1. Classification (GTDB taxonomy): domain Bacteria; phylum Acidobacteriota; class Vicinamibacteria; order Marinacidobacterales; family Marinacidobacteraceae; genus CAYGAO01. The sequence continues at coordinate 917 of CAYGAO010000202.1, read as the reverse complement.
TCGCCGGTGGTCTCGATCTCGAGCTTCAGCTGGTTCAGGCCGAAGCCGCGGGAGTTCGGGTTCGTGTAGTAGAGGGTGTTCGTCCCGTCGGCGGGCGCCTGCGCGTTGTAGGTGTAGTAGGTGTCCACGAGCCCGGTGATCGAGAGGGGCTGGCCGCCGGTCGCGGCGAGTCCCTCGGGGAGCTCGGCGGCAGCCTGGGAAGGTGCGAGTGGGGCCGGGGAGGGCTCGGCCTCGGCGCTCCGGGCGGCGACGAACTCGGCGAGCAGCGCTTCGAGGCCGTCCACGCGCTCCCGCAGCGCCGCGATCTCGCTGCGGATCTCCGCTTCGAGGGCGGCGGCGGAAGGCGCTGCCGGCTCCTCGGAGGCGAACCCCGGAGCGGACAGCAGGCACGCGGCGAGCGCGGTGATGGCGGTTCTCGTGGACATGGGGTCCTCCTCTTCGCCCGCTCCGGGGCGTGTCTCTCGCCCGGGGGGGCGAAGCCGCGCCCGTGAGGGGCGGGAACAGGGTATTCCGTGCACCGGCCGAACGGATCCGCCGGCGGGCACTGCATCGAGCCACGCCGACCGCCGGAACCGGACATCGGCTCCGCGCGGAACGGATCGCCGGCGCGTCGCATCGGAGCGCTCCGGGTGGCCGAAAGAGAGTAATCGGAACGGGATCGTCTCCGACCCCGCACCGGCCGCTCCGAATCGCCGCAACCGCGCAGACCGCCCCCACCGAACGGTCCACCTCCCCACACTCCGCCGACCGGAACCCGGGCGATCGCCCCCGCCCGCCGCAGCGCCGAACGCCCGGACGACGGGGTTCCTCATCTCTCCGAGGGACGGATTCTCATGCGGGGCGTCTTATCCACCGGCTGCCAGCAGGCTGTGGGGAAAGTCCTTCGTGCGCCGACGCGGCGCGAATCGCCGCCGGGG
>CAYGAO010000201.1:0-5699 GCA_964347715.1 uncultured Acidobacteriota bacterium | reverse complement strand
GAACGGATCGCGCCAGCGATTCGGGCCGCCATCCGGTGGGGGAAGCGCCCCGCATGCGCCCGGACGACGGGGTTCCCCATCTCTTCGAGGCCGGATTTCCATGCGGGGCGTTTTCTCCACCGGATACTACGGTCTCACAGGTTCGCGTTCCCGGATCAGCCGCACCATGAGGTCGTTCCACGGCGTGGGGATGCCGGCGGCGCGCCCCCGCGCCCCGATCACCCCGCTGATCGCCCCGATCTCGGTGGCGCGGCCCCGCTCGAGGTCCTGCAACATGCTGGACCGGTTCTCCGGCGTGCGGGCGGCGACGCGCCGGACCTGGGCGAGCACCTCGGCGGGAGCGCAGTCGGCGCCGGCGGCGCGGGCCACCCGGCACCCCTCGTCCACGAGGCGCCGGACCACGAGCGCCCGTCCCGGGTCGGCGAGCAGCTCTCCCGTCCGCAGGCCGAGGAGCGCGGTGACCGGGTTCACCGCCGCGTTCAGGATCGCCTTGTCCCAGAGCGGCTTCCCGATGTCTTCGACGGCGCGCGCCGGCAGGCCGACGGCGACGAGACAGGCGGCGAGCCGGCGCGCCGCCTCCCCCGGAGAGCCGCCGAGGAGGACCTCGCCGATCCCGGCGTGGAACACCTCGCCCGAAGCGCGGAGCGTCGCCCCGTTGTTCGTCACCGCGCCGATCACCGGGGCGCCGCCGGCGGCCAGGATCTCCTCGTTGCCGAGGCCGTTCTGGAGCGAGACGCGCGGCGGCCGGGGCCCGAGCGCCCGGTCGAGGGTGCGCGCCGCCTCGCTCGTATCACCCGACTTCACCGTGACCAGCACGAAGTCCGGCCGGAAACCGGCGCACTCCGCCGCCGCCAGCGCCGGGATCCGGACCGCGGCCTCGGTGGCGCCGACCACCCGGAGGCCGCCTTCCCGGATCGCCGCGAGCCGGCCCCCCCGCGCGACCGCGGCGACCGGATGGCGGCGCGCGAGCCGGGCCGCGAAGACGCTGCCGGTGGCGCCGGCGCCGAAGACGAGGAAGCGCGGCGCTTCGGGTGCGGGGGTCAGGGCTCGTTCAGGTTCCAGTCGTAGTCGAGGAAGCGAACCGGCGGCTCGGGGTCCGTCTCGAGGAGCGCCGCGACCTGCTCGTGGTAGCGGCCCACGAACCGGGTGACCGAAGCCGCGGCGCCCCGGTTCTCCGGGTCGGTGAAGTCCGCGCCGAACCAGTCGAGGATGCGCGTGAGGACGACCCGACCCTCCTCGACGCCCACATAGTCCGGGTCTTCGAGCGTTCGCCGCGCGGCCGCCTCGAGCTCCGCTTCGAGACCCGCGCCGGTGAAGGCGTGCTCCGGGATCGGCGGGCAGGAGATCGAGGCGCAGTTCACGGCGAAGTGGACGCGCGGGTCGCGGAAGATCGGGCGCAGCACGCCGTGCTCGATGTCGTCGAGGCTCAGCAGGTGGCCGCCCACCGGGTGCGCCTCGACCCCGAAGACATCGGCGATGTCCCGGATGCTCGCGATGCGCGTCTCGCCGTTCGCGTCGGTCTCGTTCAGGATCGTCTTCACCGTGTAGGCGTTGTAGGCGTTGATGAAGAGCGCGGCGATCTCGTCGCCGGAGAGCGAGTCCAGGTCGGCGGCCCCGAGCGACGCGAGGTAGCGGTCGAGCTCGGCCTCTTCCGCCTTGATCCCGGCGTAGTCGAAGCGCCGGCCGCGTTCCCGCGCGTGGGCGCGGACGAGCCGGTCCCACGCCGAATGGTCGAAGCTCGCGCTGCCGCTGCGGATGCCCCGCTCGATCAGCTCGGGGAGCGGCCCCTCGACGAGTTCGGCGCGGGGCACGCAGCCGAAGCCGGTGACGAGTCCGGTGGCGGCGAGCAGGAGACGGGGCATGTCAGGTCCCGGGTGAGGCGCCGGTCTCGACCGGACGGCCCGGATCGGCGCACCACTCCGACCACGACCCCGCATGGACGGCGACCCCGGAGAAGCCGGCCACGGTGAGCGCCAGCGCGTTCTGGGCGGCGGTGAGCCCGGAGCCACAGTAGCAGACGATCCGGCGATCCCCCTGCGCCCGGGCCAGCGCGGCGAACCGTTCCCGGAGTCTCCCGCGGTCGAGCAGGCATCCGTCCGGGCCAAGATTCCCCTTCCAGGGGTGGTTCCGGGCGCCGGGGATCCGCCCCGCGACCGGGTCGATCGGTTCGGTCTCGCCCCGGAAGCGCTCCGGCTCCCGCGCATCGAGGAGCAGGTGCCGCCCCGTGGCGAGGCCCGCCTCCACTTCCTCGACCGAGACCGAGAGTTCCGGTACCGGCGCGGGGAGGAAGTTCGCTTCCGGCCTGGTCTCGGCCCCGGCGCGGAGCTCCCCGCCCGACCGTTTCCACGCCGAGACCCCGCCGTCGAGGACCGCCGTCCGGCCGTGCCCCAGCTGGCGGAGCATCCAGAAGAGCCGGGAGGCGAACATCCCGGAGATCTCGTCAGCGGCGATCACGGTCGTGTCCGGGCCGATGCCGAGGCGCGAGAAGACGGCCGCCGCCTCGGGCGCCGGGGGCAGCGGGTGGCGACCGTTCGTCCCGTCGGGTCTGCCCGAGAGATCCTCCTCGATGTCGGCGAACACCGCTCCCGGGATGTGCCCTTCCAGGTACTGCTCGCGGCCCGCGCCGGGGTCGAACAGATCGAACCGGACATCCACGACGACGAGATCCGGGTCGCCGAGCCGCTCGGCCAGCCAGCCGGCGCCGACCAGGGGCGGAAACGGCGATCCGGTTCCGGCGGGAGCGCTCATCGAATGACGCTGATTCCGGGTTCAGGGGCTCAGCGAGTCCCTCAGGTCGGGAGCGTTCACGATCAGCTCGCCGAGGTCCGTCATGGCGTTCTCGATCGCGATCTCGATCGCGCCCCCGAGGAGCCCCGCGCCGTCGCCGCAGGTCAGGACGGAGTCGCTCTGGACCGCGTTTCCGGCGACGATCTCGCGGAAGCGGAGACCCTCTTCGGTGAAGACCGATACGGCGAGCGACACCGCCGCCGTCGCCTCCATCCCCGTCCCGAAGAATCCGGTCGAGACGATCGCGACATCGAAGACATCGGCGCGCACCGCGATGACCGCGTCGAGGCCCATCGGTTCGAGGTCGCTGCGGCGGACCCGGGATTCGCTCCACCGCACCTCGGCGACGAGCGGCTCGAGCGTGCCGACGACCGACTGGCCGAGCGCGTCGCGCGCGTCCACCGGGTACTTCGTGTCGGCGCAGTGCCCGTCCTGAGCCGGGAGCACCGAGACGGTGCGGAAGAGCTGCTCGGCGTCCACATGGACCGCCGCCCGCGCCGGGAGCCGGTCCTCGAAGGCGTAGGCCCGATTCGAGGGCGCGGGCCGAACCGCCACCCGGTAGGTGCACGTGGCGAGGAGCAGCGCGGCTCCGAGAAACAGCCGCAGGGGGGTTCGCACCGTCATGCCCCGAAGCGTAGTCCGGCCCGCGCCGGCGCGTCGAATCCGCTCACCGCTCGTCTCCCGTCGAATCCGCGAGCCGCGCGATCCGGTCGCAGAGCTCGGGAAACTCGATCCCGGCCGCGGCTGCCGACTGCGGCAGCAGGCTGCGGGTGGTCATGCCGGGAAGCGTGTTCGCTTCCAGGACCGACGGTTCTCCCTGCTCGTCCAGCCGGAAGTCCACCCGCGAGAAGTGGCGGAGCCCGAGCGCGCGGTGCGTTTCGACCGCGAGCTCCCGGAGCCGCCGCGCGAGCGCTTCGGGGACCGGCGCCGGGAAGATCTCCTCGGCGATCCCGGGGGTGTACTTCGCGTGGTAGTCGAAGAGCGGCGTCGTCGTGGCGATCTCCCCGACGCCGAGCGCCTCCGGCGCGGCGCTCCGGTCCATCGGTTCGAGGACGCCCACCGTGAACTCGCGCCCCGGCAGGAGGCGCTCCACGAGGACCCGGCGGTCGTGGCGTCGCGCCTCACGGACGGCGCCTTCGAGTTCGTCGAAGTCGCGCGCCAGCGCGAGCCCGATCGAGGAGCCGACGCGCGACGGCTTCACGATCACCGGGAATCCGAGGGCCTCGATCTCCCGGCGGCGGCTCCCGGGCTCCTCCCGCTCGATCAGCTCGAAGGGAGGCGTGGGAATCCCGACGCTTGCGAGCACCCGCTTCGCGAGTGGTTTCTCCATCGCCAGCGCGCTCGCGAGCACGCCGCTCCCGGTGTAGGGCACCCCGCCGAGTTCGAGCACCGCCTGGATGTGGCCGCCCTCGCCGTCGAGCCCGTGGAGGACGAGGAAGGCCAGCTCGGCCCGGCGCACCGCCCGGAGTCGCGCGAGGCCGGCGGCGTCCTCGCGCGCTCGCGCCTCGGCGAGGGTCGCCTCGGGCGGCGGCGCCCGCCCCACCCGGAGCGCGAGCAGACGCCCCTCGTCCTCGGGTCCGAGGACGCCCTCGACCGTGTCCACGACCGAGACCTCGTGGCCCGCCATCCGGAGCCCCCGCAGGACTTCGCCACCGCCGGCGAGGGCCACCTCGCGCTCCGGGGTCGAGCCGCCGGTGATCAGCGCGATGCGCAGCGGCTCACCCCCCGGGCGGAGGACTCCCCGCTGCGCGCTCGCGTCCGGCATCGCGCCCGAAGCCTAACGGCCCCTCGACGAGCGCGAGGCCGGGATCAGGCTCGCCGAGGGCGCCGGCGGTCGCTCGGCAGATCCGGTTCCTCGGGCCGCTACTCGAGCATGGACAGGTCGATCCTCGACGCGGCGTACTCGGCCAGCATGGGGTCCAGGTCCTCCTGGAACACGAGGCTCACTCCCTTGGCCGCCGCTGTCTCCGCGAGGCTCGAGTGCCCTTCCTTCTTCGCTCCGGTGAAGACCACGACCCTGTCGATCAGCGTCAGGCCTTCTTCGTTGCTCCAGTACTCCGCCTTCTCGATCTGTCCGATAGCTGCGTCGCCGACCTGATCCCTGTGATCCTCGACCTGCACGGCGATGGCGTATTCCTGTCCTGGCGCCATGCCGGGAATCCTGACGAGGATGTCGGTACCGTGATCCCGCTCCCGCTGCCCGGAAGTGTTCTGCACCCGAGCCCCCGGATACCGTCTTTCCAGGATCGTCCTGATCACCGTTTCCCACTCCCTGCCTCCGAATCGATCGTGGACAGCCCGGCTGACCCTGCCGGAGAAATTCGACTCGTCGACCGCGTCCCGGATCGCCTCCTCCAGTCTGTATTCGTCGTTTCGCGGCGTTTCGAGATTCGCGGGAGTCGCGCCGAGGATCGCTTGCACCTCGTCACTCAGGTGGTCCAGAGACCAGAACCGCCTCCGGCACTTGAGCGACGACCGAAGTCCGCTCCTTACCGCATCACTTCCCCTGACGAACTTCCTGACGAGCCGGGCCGGAAACTTGTGTCCGAAATCGCCCAGTTTCCTGTCGATTTCGAATTCGTAGCCGTCCTTCCAGTCTCGAGTCGCCTCGACGACGGCTACTTCATTCCGCTCCGGCAACCCGGGGACCAGCAGGATGTCTCCCTGTTTCACCTCGCGGTACATCCTGAGATTCCTGGCCACCGCCCTGTCGGTCGGTTCCTTCCGAAGGTCGTGCTCGGGGAGCCAGCCCCAGCCCTGGCGCAATCGCCCATGCTCCAGCTCCTCGCGGAAGAAGCCCGTGTTCCTCTTGTCTGTCCTGCCCCCCGTTTTTGTTGGACACTGCATTGGGGGGTCAGAGATCGAGACGGGATGAGTGGCGTTTTCGGTGTGGAGAGGGGTGCCGAGGCAGG
>CAYGAO010000200.1:0-5719 GCA_964347715.1 uncultured Acidobacteriota bacterium | reverse complement strand
GGAGGACCCTCCCCGCACCCCTCCGCGTCGGCGCACGAGGGACTTTCTCCGCAGGCTGAGTAGGCCGGCAAGGGAGGCGAACCCGATGCGCAGCGACGAGGTGAAGGCCGGCCCCAGCCGCGCCCCGGCGCGGGCGATGCTCCGCGCGGTCGGCCTTTCTTCCGAGGCCATCGCGAAGCCGCTCGTCGGCATCGCGAACACCTGGACCGAGATCACCCCTTGCAACAGCCACCTCCGGGAACTCGCCGAGGCGGTCAAGGCGGGCGTCCGCGCCGCCGGGGGGACGCCGCTCGAGTTCAACACGATCGTGGTCTCCGACGCGATCGCGATGGGCTCCTCGGGGATGCGCGCCTCGCTCGTCTCGCGCGAGGTCGTGGCCGACTCGATCGAGCTCGTCGCCCGGGGACACCTCCTCGATGCGGTGGTCGCGATCTCCGGCTGCGACAAGACGATTCCGGGGACGGTCATGGCGCTCGCCCGCCTCGACCTGCCGTCGCTGATGCTCTACGGCGGCTCGATCGCGCCCGGCCGCTTCCGGGGCCGCTCGGTGACGATCCAGGATGTGTTCGAGGCGGTGGGCGCCCACGCCGCCGGCCGGATGAGCGACGCCGAGCTCGCCGAGCTCGAGGCCGCCGCCTGCCCCGGCGCGGGTTCCTGCGGCGGCCAGTTCACTGCGAACACGATGTCCGTCGCCACCGCGTTCCTCGGGATCTCGCCGATGACCGGGAACGAGATTCCGGCGACGAGCCCCCGGAAGGCGGCGGCGGCCCGCGCCGCGGGCGAGCGGGTCATGGCGCTGCTGCGCGAGGGCCGCACCGCGCGCGAGTTCCTCTCGGCGGAGGCCCTGCGGAACGCCTGGACCTCGGTGTCCGCCACCGCCGGCTCGACGAACGCGGTGCTCCACCTGCTCGCGATCGCGCACGAGGCCGGCAGCGCTCTCGAACTCGCGGACCTCGACCGGATCGGCGCCCGGACGCCGGTGCTCGCGGACCTGAAACCCGGCGGCCGGTTCACCGCGCCCGAGATGGAGGCTGCCGGCGGGATGCGCCTGCTCGCCGCCCGGCTCCGGTCGCTCGGCCTCCTCGCCGACACCCCGACGGTCACCGGAGATTCGCTCTTCGGGCTCGCGGCGGCGGCGAACGAGACGCCGGGGCAGGAAGTCCTCCGCCCGGCGGACCGCCCCCTCAAGGCGCGCGGCGGGCTCGCGATCCTCACCGGGACCCTCGCCCCCGAGGGATGCGTGCTGAAGCTCGCCGGACACGAGCGCACGCGGCACGAGGGCCCGGCGCGCGTCTTCGATTCCGAGGAGGCGGCCTTCGACGCGGTGCAGGAGGGGCGGATCGCCCCCGGCGATGTGATCGTGATCCGCTACGAGGGTCCGCAGGGCGGCCCCGGAATGCGCGAGATGCTCGGCGTCACCGCCGCGGTCATCGGCCGCGGTCTCGGCGACCGGGTCGCCCTCGTGACCGACGGCCGCTTCAGCGGCGCGACCCACGGCCTGATGGTCGGACACATCGCTCCCGAGGCTGCCGCCGGCGGGCCGATCGCGCTCGCGCGCGACGGCGACCGGATCACGATCGACCTCGAGTCGCGGACGCTCGATGTGGAGATGCCGGATGCGGAAACGCGCGAGGCGACTCCCCCGGAACCCCGCTTCCGCACCGGCGCCCTGGCGAAGTACGCCCGCACAGTCGCCTCGGCGAGCCGCGGCGCCACCACCACCGGATAGTTCACCGCCCTCCGCGCGCGGTCGCTACCGGCTCGCGCTCCCGGTTCCGACCGAGACCCGCAACCGCCGCCTCGTTCGGCCTTACCGGTCGGCGACCGGGTTCCCCGCCTCGGCCCGGTCGCCCGGCGGACAACCGGACGAACGATCGGGCCACAGATAGCGCGTCTCGCCGCACGGCTTCACCAGGCGTTCGCCAGCACAGGTCGGCAGTGCGTGCAAGTCACACTTCCACGCCCCACGAAGTCCTTCGACGACGGGGAGAATCGAGATGGCCGCGTCCCATTCATGCTCCTGCTCCTTCTTGCCAAGTGAAATGTCGATATCCGACCATTTGCTCAGGGACTCGTTCATGGCGAGGCGCTTCACCGGATCCTTGTAGTCGTATTCCTTGCCGGAGGAGAGGTAGTGGTACAGCACCTTGGGGTGGGTCTCGGTGACGCAGATGTCGGGGAACTCCTTTCGCACGGCGATCAGCACTGCCATTCCATTGACGCTCATGGCGCCGAAGAGGGAGTTCGGCGACACGACGCTCTTCTCGGCACGGGGAAACTCCCTTCGAAGCCAGCGATCCGCCGGACGATCGCCATTGCGACCGGTGCTCCAACAGGTGAGCGTGTCGATACCGATCCCAATGGGATCCTCGGCCGTGAGAATCGATTCGACCACTTCCTCGGCATTGCAGCAGGTCTTCGTCGTCAAGTCGTGGACTTTCCCGTCTCGAAGCTTCGCCGAGGCGAATCCGTGCTTGTCGTTGCCGCCGGGGTCGTATCCGAACACGGTCCCCGTCGTCGGCATCGGCGCCAGTTCCGAATCGCGAGTCGGCATGGTGTCCCGATTGTACGGCACCCGAGTCTCGAGCGGGCCGCGGGTTGCCGCCGGGACTCGTCGGCGGTCGGTCCGGCAGCGGTGCGGGGCGGATCATGGCGTCGTCCGACCGCCTCCCGGCCTTCTTCGAGCGGCAGAACGCCACGACCCGGTCGAGATGCCCGCCGCCGGGGGGCGGCGGGTCGGTGGCGGTGAGACGCCGGTTCCGGTGCGCGAGGCCGCCCCGTCGAGCGGCGTCCACCTCGCGTGGTCCGCTTCGGGGGACTCGGTGATCTGGTCGCTCGGGAACCGGATCCACCGCCGCTCGGCAGAGTCCATCGTCGTCGCCGACGACGATGCGCCCACCTGGGAGAGCACGATGGTCCAGCCCTGGCCGGTGGAACGGCCCGCCTGCCGTCGGTTCTGGCTCAACGACACTCCGCCGCCCCTCCCGGGGCGGGCCGCCCGTGAGTGGGCGCGCGCGGCTACGATCATCGCCACGAGTGCCGGGAGGATCGCAATGCATGTGAACGATGCCGTACGAATCGCCAAGGACTACGTGGCCGACATCTTCTCCGAGGAGCAGATTGAAGGAGTCGGGCTCGAAGAAGTGACTTTCGACGAGGGCGTCCCGGCATGGAAGGTGACGATCGGGTTCTTCCGGCCCTGGAACAAACCCGGGGCCGTGAGCGGGGCGCTGAACCTCGACACCTGGCGGCGACGGTCCTTCAAGGTCGTCCGGATCGACGACACGAACGGGCGGGTGCTCTCGTTGACGCATCGCAGCCTGAAGACGCTGGACTGAACCCGATGCCGGGAACCGGCGCGTTCCTCGATTCGAACCTCCTGGTCCTGCTCTCGGTCGGGTCTGTGGATCGGGCACAGGTCGAGCGACATCGCCGGACGCGGAGGTTTTCGGCAGCAGACTACGACCTTCTGCTCGACTTCGTCGACGGGCTGGATCGGATATTCGTGACGCCGAATTCACTGACCGAAGCATCGAACCTCCTCGATAGCCGCCACGACGCCAGATTCTTGGGCCAACTTCGGCGCCTGATCCACGAGAGCTGCGAAGTCGTCATCTCCAGCGTCGCGGCCTCGGCGAACCGGCATTTCGTCCGGCTCGGGCTCGCCGACACCGTTCTCCTCGAAGCGATCTCGTCCCGAACACCCTTGCTGACCGTGGATATGGACCTCTTCGTCGCCGGACTCCGGAAGGGGCCGGAATGCGCGATCCGGTTCCCGCCGCGGTAGCCGGCGATGCGGCCGCAACCGGGTGCGCCGGGACTGCTCGGGCAGCCGCCGGGCCCGCGCGGCTCGCCCCGGGCGAACCGCTTGCAGGAAGAGGACGCCGCGGTCCATCGCTGGTACCGGTTCGTTCTCTCGTTCCCTCCTCACCTGGTGCGGAACCTCCTCCGGGACTTCGGCGTCGCCGCTGGCGGGACGGTGCTCGACCCGTTCTGCGGAACGGGGACGACCCTCGTCGAGAGCCGGAAGCTCGGTTTCCGCGCGGTCGGGCTGGAGGCCATGCCGATGGCCCACTTCGCCACCCGGGTGAAGACCGACTGGACCCCCGCGCCTTCCGCGCTGCTCGCTCACGCGGAGCGGGTCGCCGCCCGGGCCCGGCGCCTCGAAGAGCGGAGACCCGGCGAGCCGCTCCTCCGCCTTCCCGAAGCGGCGGAACGCCTGCTCATCCGGAATTCCATCAGCCCCCTGCCCCGGCACCGGGCGCTCGCCCTCGCCGACGCGATTCGGGAGGAAGCGGAGAACGGCGGCGGCGCCTTCCTCGGCCACGAGCGGCTGGCGCTGGCGAAGGCCCTCGTCCACGATGCGAGCAACCTCCGGTTCGGCCCGGAAGTCGGGGTGGGACGGCGCCGGGACGATGCGCCGGTGGTGGACGCCTGGCTCGGCCGCATCCACGAGATGACGACCGACCTGGCGCGGCTGCGCGACCGGACGCCACCGGCCGCGCTGGTCCACCTGGCGGACGCGCGCGACCCGCAGGCGCTCGCCCCCGGCTCGGTGGACGCGGTGATCACCTCGCCTCCCTATCCGAACGAGAAGGACTACTCGCGCACGACCCGCCTGGAGACGGTCTTTCTCGGGTTCGCCGCCACGATGGCCGAAGTCCGCGCGGTCAAGCAGACGCTCGTGCGCTCGAACACGCGCAGCGTTTACCGCGCCGACGAGGACGACCGCTTCGTCGCCGACCGCGAGGCGATCCAGGAGATCGCCCGGGCTATCGAGGCGCGGCGCGCCGCACTCGGGAAGACCTCCGGGTTCGAGCGGAACTACCACCGGGTGACGCTGCTCTACTTCGGCGGGATGGCCCGGCACTTCGCCGGCCTGCGGCGCGCGCTGAAACCGGGAGCGCTCCTCGCGTATGTCGTCGGCGACCAGGCTTCGTACTTCCGGGTGATGATCCGTACCGGCGAACTCCTCGAGCAGCTGGCGGCGTCGCTCGGATACGAGGTCGCGCGGCGCGACCTGTTCCGCACAAGGCCGGCCACGGCGACCGGGGAGCAGCTCCGGGAAGAGGTCCTCGTCCTCCGCTGGCCGGGCGCGGCCCGATCGCCGGGCCGTTCATGACCAGGATCCATCGTTACGACGCCATCATCCGGTGGGTCTTCGAGAGGAACCACGAACCGGGACGGAGCCGCGTACCCTTCCGGCGGGAAGACATCGGCGAAGCCGCCCGGGCTCTCGGAGTACCGATCCCGAAGAACCTCGGCGATGTCGTCTATGCGTACCGGAGCCGCCGCGCTCTTCCGGACGAGATCGAGCAGCTGGCACCCGCCGGGAAGTCGTGGGTCATCCTGGGAACCGGACCCGGCGCCTGCGCCTTCGTGGCGAAACGGCCACTCGTGATCTCGCCCACCCGGGGCCTCGCCAGGACCAGGATCCCGAACGCGACGCCCGAGCTGGTGGCGATGTACGCACTGTCCGACGAGCAGGCGATGCTGGCGAAACTGCGCTTCGACCGGCTCGTGGACATCTTCACCCGCGTCACCTGCTATCCGCTCCAGAGTCACCTGCGCACCACGGTCCGTGGCGTCCAGATCGAGACCGACGACCTGTATGTGGGGATCGATCGGGCTGGAGCACACCACGTGTTTCCGATCCAGGCCAAGCAGGCTGTGGAGAAAGTCCCTCGTGCGCCGGCGCGGCGCGAAGCGCCGCCGGGGA
>CAYGAO010000199.1:0-5740 GCA_964347715.1 uncultured Acidobacteriota bacterium | reverse complement strand
CGCTCCCCCGCTAACCGCTGGCGCTCACCCTGAACACCCCTTCGTCCACGGGCTGGTAACCGCCGGTTGCCCGGGCGGCGCACCCGTTCGATGGGTCGCGTTCCTCGCAGAGCCGACGCGCCGCGGTGAGTCGCGGGCGCCGTTTCCCGGGTGAACGGGAGGCGGCGCCCGGGCGGCGTCAGCGTCCCGGCGGTGGGGCCGGGACTCCCGCGACGGGCGGAGCGAGCTGGAGCACCCCCTCCTCGCGCATGAAGGCCTCGATCTCGTCCACCGTTCGCGGCATGAACTCGGTGAAGTTCTCGACGCCGTTCTCGGTGATCGCGACGACATCTTCCATGCGGATGTAGAGCCGCTCTTCGGGGATCCAGAGCATCGGATCCAGGGCGAACACGAGCCCGGCCTCGAACGGCCGGCCCCGGTAGCTGCCCACATCGTGGACCGCGAGCCCGACCGGATGGGAGAGATGCCCGCGGAAGGCGAGGGCTTCGCGCGCCGCTCGCTCGTGGTTCGGGTTCGTGAACCCGATCTCCCGGATCACGGGCTCCATCTCCCGGGCGGCGGCGTCGAGCACCTGATCGGGCGTGACTCCGGGCTGCAGGCGGGACAGGAGCGCCGCGTGGTAGCGCACGATGAAGCTGTAGATCTTCCGCTGGTCTTCGTCGAAGACGCCGTTCACCGGCCACATCCGGGCCACATCGCTCGTGTAGTAGCGGTAGTCGGGAGCGTGGTCCATCAGGATCAGCTGCCCGTCCCGGAGTTCCGCGTCGTTTCGGTAGTAGTGCCCGAACCAGGCGTTCGTTCCCGTGGCGGTGATCGACCGGTAACCCTCTCCCTGCGCTCCGTTGATGCGATAGGTGTAGTAGGCGGCGGCGTCGAGCTGGTACTCGAAGAGGCCGGGCCTCGTGGAGCGCATCGCCTCCATGATCCCCATCCCCGCGAGTTCGCTCGCCCGCCGGACGAGCGCGAGCTCCCGTGGCGACTTGTGAAGCCGCATCGCGTCCACGATGGGCGTGAGGTCGGCGAGCGGGAACTGCGGATACCGCGCGCGCAGCTTCCCGGCGAAGGCGCCCTCGCGCGAGGCGCGGCCATCCCACGGGTCGGAGACATGGGCGGCGTGGCCGATCAGGTTCTCGTCGCGGCTCTCGGCCCGCCCCTCGGCCGGGCTCAGGAAGGTGTAGAGCGTGGGCGAGGGGGGCCGGAGCACGAAACCGTAGAGCTGACGCGCGAGCTGATCGATCGCGAAGACCTCGTCCACCCCGGCGAGGGCGATCACCTCGTCGGTGTCCTCGGCGGACAACATCCTCCCCTCGCCGCGCTCCTTCCTCGGGTCGCGGCGCGGCAGGAACAGAAGCGACCGCCGCGACCGCCCGTCCATCAGCAGATACGAGTGCGGGACCTCGACGCCCGTCAGGTAGTAGAACTCGTTGCTCTGGCGGAAGACTAGGAAGCCCGGCGCGGCGGGCGCGCCCTGGACGAGCGCGATCGCGTCGTCGCCGATCGCCTCCATCACGCGCGCCCGCCGCTCGATGAACTCCTCGGCGGGGAAGTCGGTCTGGATCTTCGGATGATCCTGGGCGCTCGCGCCGACGGCGCTGGCGGCGAGCAGGGCGAGCGAGAGCAGCAGACGCATGGGAACCTCCAGTGGTTGCGGGCGCAATCGTGGCACGAACGGAAGCCGCCGCCCCGGGCGCGGCCCCCCGCGGCGGATTTCGGCTCCCCGACGCCGGGCTTCGGCCTCCCGACGGACGGACTCCGGTCCCCGGCGCCGGGCTTCCCGCGTGGCCGGACCGTGGCGCCTCGGTGAGGGGGCTGGGGCTTCCCGGCAACGCGTTTCGGCCTCCACCACGGACTCCGGCTCCCGGCGGCCCGGCTTCGGACCCGCTGGCGGCCCTTTGGTCCTCCGGTCGTCGGATTTCGGCCCGGCCGACGAATCGGTTCGGTCCTGCGGTCGCCGGTTATCGGCGGCCGACGAATCGGTTCGGTCCCCGGCGCCGGCCGACCGCTGCTCCGGCCCCCCGGCGCCGTGCTTCGTCTCCTCGGCGTCGGGTTCTGTCCCCCACCTCGGCGGCCCGCTTCGGCGCCCCGGTGGCGGGTGCTTCGGCGCCCCGGCGTCGGGTTTTCGACGCCCCGGCGGCGATAATCCGCAGCGTGGCGGCCAGACGACTCGACTACCGCGCTGCCGGCGTGGATATCGCCGAGGCCGACCGCGTCCTCCACCGCATCCGCCCCCTGGTGGACAGCACCCGCCGGGCCGAGGTCCTGAGTGAAGTGGGCCACTTCGGCGGCCTCTTCCGACTCGACACCTCGCGCCATCGCCACCCGGTGCTCGTGGCCTCGACCGACGGGGTCGGCACGAAACTGCGCCTCGCGAAGGAGGCCGGACGTCACGAGGGCCCCGGCTACGACCTCGTCTCGCACTGCATCAACGACATCCTCGTGCAGGGCGCCGAACCGCTGTTCTTCCTCGATTACCTCGCGATGGGACGGCTCGATGCCGAGGTGGCCGAGGGGGTCGTGCGCGGGATCGTCGCCGCCTGTCGGGAGTTCGGCGTCGCGCTGCTCGGCGGGGAAACCGCGGAGATGCCGGGGTTCTATCCGGCCGGCGACTACGACCTCGCGGGGACGATCGTGGGGGTCGTCGAGGAAGACCGGATCGTGGACGGGAGCAGCGTGGCCGCCGGCGATGTGCTGCTCGGCCTCCCCTCCGACGGGCTCCACACGAACGGGTACTCGCTCGCCCGAGCCGTCGTGCGCGACCGTCTCGGCCTCGGCGTCGGGGACACCCTGCCGGGGCTCGGCGTCCCGGTGGCTGACGCCCTGCTCGAACGCCACCGCTGCTACCTGCCGACTATCCGGCCGCTGCTGCGTGGCGGACGCCTTGGCGCGATGGCCCACATCACCGGCGGAGGAATCACCGGGAACCTTCCCCGCGTTCTTCCCGAAGAGACCGTCGCGGAAGTGGATCTCGGTTCCTTCGAGTTGCCGCCGCTTTTCCGGCTGCTCGCCGATGCCGGCCCGGTGGCCGAGGCGGAGATGCTGCGGACCTTCAACTGCGGGGTGGGGTTCGTCGTGGTGGTGGCGACGAGGAACGAGACCGCGGTCAGAAGTGCACTCCCGGACGCCTTCCGGCTCGGCGAAGTCGTGGCCGGCTCCGGTCGCCCGACCGTCCGGTACCGGGGACGGCTCGGGTGACGGCCGAGCTCGTCCTTCCGGCGCCCGGACGCCGGCTCGGAGTGCTGATCTCGGGGCGCGGGTCGAACCTCGGGGCGATCCTCGACGCCACGCGAACCGGATCCCTCGATGCCACCGTGGCGCTCGTGCTCAGCAACCGGCGCCGCGCCCGGGGAATCGAACTCGCCCGCGACGCGGGCGTGCCGACGGCCGTGCTCTCCCACCGGAGCTTTTCCGATCGGGAGTCCTACGATGCCGCTCTGGTGGAGCGACTCCGCGAACACGGAGTGGATGTCGTCTGCCTCGCCGGATTCCTGCGCATCGTCTCGCCGGTGCTGCTCGATGCCTTTCCGTACCGCGTGCTGAACATCCATCCCTCGTTGCTGCCGGCCTTCCGGGGCCTCGACGCCGTTTCTCGGGCGCTCGCCTACGGTGTGCGCGTCGCCGGGTGCACGGTCCACCTGGCGGATGCCGGGGTGGACCAGGGGCCGATCCTCCTCCAGGAGGCGGTCCCGGTGCGCGACGATGACACCCCGGAGACGCTGGCCGAGCGGATCCTCGCCCTCGAACACCGCATCTATCCGCTCGCCATCGGACGGATCCTCGACGGCGGGCTGCGGCTCCGCGGCCGAAGGATCCGGTTCCCCGATGCCGTCGCCGCCTCCGGACACTCACATGGCTCCTGACGTTTCCGCAGCCGAACAGATCGCCCTGCTCGCGAAGGGGGCGGACCGCATCGAACCCCGTGGCGGGCTCCACGCGAAGGTCGAGCGATCCCTCGCTTCCGGGAAGCCGCTCCGCGTCAAGGTCGGGTTCGATCCGTCGGCCCCCGATCTGCATCTCGGCCACACCGTGGTCATGCGGAAGATGAAGCACTTCCAGGACTTCGGCCACGAGGTCTGGTTCGTCATCGGCGATTTCACCGGGATGATCGGCGACCCGAGCGGGCGCTCGAAGACCCGTCCGCAGCTCACGCCGGAGCAGCTCGCCGAGAACGCCGAGACCTACCGGGAGCAGGTGTTCCGGATCCTCGACCCGGGTCGGACGGTCGTCGCCTTCAACAGCTCGTGGCTCGCGGGGCTCGGGAGCGAGGGGCTGATTCGTCTTGCTTCCCGCTACACGGTTGCGCGAATGCTCGAACGCGATGACTTCCACCGGCGCTTCTCGGCGGAACAGCCGATCTCGATCCACGAGTTTCTCTATCCGCTCGCCCAGGCCTACGACTCGGTGGCGATGAAGGCCGACTTCGAGCTCGGCGGGAGCGATCAGCTCTTCAACCTGCTCGTGGGTCGCCAGATCATGCGCGAGTACGGCCTGCCCCCGCAGGTCGCGCTCACGATGCCGCTGCTCGAGGGGCTGAACGGGGTCGAGAAGATGTCCAAGAGCCTCGGAAATGCGGTCGGCGTCGAGGACCCGCCCGACGAGATGTTCGGGAAGCTCATGTCCATCGGCGACGACCTCACGCTCCGCTACTTCGAACTCCTGACGGACCGCACGCCGGCGCAGATCGATGTCCTCAGGCGCGGGATCGAGGACGGATCGCTGCACCCGAAATGGGTCAAGGAGGAGCTTGCGGCCACGATCGTCTCGGACTTCCACTCCCCGACGGCCGCCGCCGAGGCCCGGGAGCGCTTCGATGCCGTGTTCGCGAGAGGCAGGGTTCCCGACGAGATGCCGTCGCTGTCGCCCCCCCCGGCGGTTCTCCTGCTCGACCTGCTCGTTTCCGCCGGCCTCGCGAAGACGAAGAGCGAAGGTCGTCGACTGCTCGCCCAGGGCGGCGTGTCCCTCGACGGGCAGCGCGTCGCCGGGGATCGGGCGGTCGAACCGCCCCCCGAGGGCGTCGTCCTCCGGGTCGGCAAGCGCCGGTTCTGCCGGATCCTGCCCTCGTCCACCCCGGTATCCTGAGGAAGGCCCCGCAGCGGGGCTTCGCGCGGCGGCGCTCCGGTCCCGAGTCGGCGCCCGCGAAGTCCGGGCCGGCGTCGGTAGTCCCGACGCGGCGACGAGTGCGACCGGTGTCGTGGCGCGTCCTGCCGGTCGGCCCCGTGCGGGCGGCAAGCGCCCGGGCCGGGGTCGGCCGTCCTCGCCCGTCGGCGCCGCGAAGGCCCCCGGGGAGAGGTTCGGAGGCGCGCGCCGCCACCGAAGGACTCCGGGACGAGGTCCGGAGAAGTTCGAGCTCGCGTTGCGCCGCTCCGTCCGATGGTCCCCGAGAGGGCGCCGGGGAAGCGCGGTCGAGGAGGACCGGCGCAATGGTGCTCGCGCGCGTCAGCGTGACGAAGGCGGATGTGGCGCGTGGTCGCCGTCGGTCCCGGAAGGGCGTCGGTGAGGTTCGGTCCGGCGTCGCTGGTCTTCCTCCTGGTCCCCGGGTGGATGCGAGGGAAGTGTTGGTCGGCGGCGAAAAATGCGCAGAAATCGGCGGCGAAAATGTCACACTCGGCTTTCGGAGAACGAGTAGCGGGCAGGTCCGCAGGGAGGTGGTGCAGGTCGGATCGAGAGGTCGAGGCGGGAGGTGGGCGCTGCTCCCCATCGAGGGGAGAAGCGATGTACGGGGAAGAGAAGCGGGCGGAGTTCC
>CAYGAO010000198.1:0-5776 GCA_964347715.1 uncultured Acidobacteriota bacterium | reverse complement strand
CCCTCCCCGCACCCCTCCCCGGCGGCGCTTCGCGCCGCGCCGGCGCGCGAGGGACCTTCTCCACCGCCCGGTAGGCGGGCCGGGTGGCGGTCACCTACTTCGAGGCGATCCGGCGGGCGCTCCGCTCCGAGATGGAGCGCGACCCGGCGGTGCTGCTCCTCGGCGAGGACATCGGGCGCTACGGCGGCGCGATGCGCCTCACCGAGGGCTTTCTCGACGATTTCGGCCCGGAGCGGGTCTTCGACACCCCGATCAGCGAGGAGGGCTTCACCGGGGTCGCCGTCGGGGCGGCGTTCGGCGGCTTCCGCCCGGTGGTCGAGTTCCAGTACCTCGACTTCATCGCTTCGGCCTTCAACATGGTGACGAACTTCGCCGCGAAGAGCCGCTACCGCACCGGCATCGCGGTCCCGCTGGTGCTCCGGGGGCCCGCGGGCGCCGGGGTGCGCGCCGGGCCCTTCCACTCCCAGACTCCCGAGGCGTACTTCGCCCACACTCCCGGGATCAGGGTGGCGGTGCCCGCGACCGTGGCCGACGCGGCGGGGCTCCTGCGGGCGGCGATCCGGGACGACGACCCGGTGCTGTTCCTCGAGCACAAGCGGCTCTACCGCCGCCTGCGGATCTCCGAGGCGGAGTTCCGCGTCGCTCCGGAGGTGGTTCCGCTCGGCCGCGCCGCGGTTCGCCGCCGGGGCGCCGCGCTCACCGTCGCCGCCTGGGGCGGCTCGGTCGGGATCGCGCTCGAGGCCGCCGGGCGGCTCGCGGCCGGGGGCGTCGAGGCGGAGGTCCTCGATCTGCGCTGTCTGGTTCCGCTCGACCGCGAGGCGCTCTTCGAGTCCGTCCGGAACACGAGCCGCCTGCTCGTGGTGCACGAGGACAACCTCACCGGCGGGTTCGGCGCCGAGATCGCCGCGCTCGCGGCGGAGCACCTCTTCGGCGATCTCGACGCCCCGGTGGCGCGGGTGGCGGCGGCGGACACCCCGGTGCCCTACGCCGCCGAGCTCGAGGATGCGGTGCTGCCGGGGCCGGACCGGGTGGTCCGGGCGGCGCGGCGGCTCGTCGCCTGGTGAGCCGGACGCCTGCGCGTCCGGCGGGGGGCGTCGTCCGGGATCTGGTTCGCGGCGTGGTAGGAGCTGCGCACGAGCGGCCCCGCCTCCACATGCCGGAGTCCGATCTCCCTCCCGCGGCCGGCGAGCGCGTCGAACTCCTCGGGGGGCACGAAGCGCGCGACCGGGGCGTGCTCCGGGGTCGGCTGGAGGTACTGCCCGGCGGTGAGGATGTCCACCGAGTGGTCCACCAGATCCTCCATGAGCGCGTCGAGCTCCGCCCGGGTCTCGCCGAGGCCGAGCATGATGCCGGTTTTGGTGAGCGCCCCCGGCGCGAGTTCCTTCGCGCGGGCGAGGAGGTCGAGCGAGCGCCGGTAGCGCGCCCCCGGACGGATCTCGCGGTAGAGGCGGGGGACGGTCTCCACGTTGTGGTTCAGGATCTCGGGCGCCGCTCCCATCACGGTCTCGAGGGCTCGCCGGTCGCCGCGGAAGTCGGGGATCAGCACCTCGACCGTCGTGTCGGGGCAGCGCTCCCGGACCGCCCGGATCGTCTCCGCGAAGATCCCGGCGCCCCCGTCGGGGAGGTCGTCGCGGTTCACCGAGGTGATCACCGCGTGGCGGAGCGCCATCGTCTCGACCGCCTCGGCGACCCGCCCGGGCTCCTCCCGGTCGAGCCCCACCGGGCGTCCGGTGGTCACCGCGCAGAAACGGCAGGCGCGGGTGCAGATGTCGCCGAGGATCATGAAGGTGGCGGTTCCCTCGCCCCAGCACTCGGCGAGGTTCGGGCAGCGGGCTTCCTCGCAGACGGTGTGCAGCTCCTTCTCCCGGAGCAGGCTCCGGAGCCGCGCCCAGGTCTTCCCCGAGGGGAGCCGGACGCGCAGCCACTCGGGGCGGGGCGTCCGCGCCGGTGGCGGCGGACCCACGACCGGGAGCGGAACGAGGCCCCGGCTCACGGGCCGGGCTCGTCGTCGGGCCAGTTCTCGAGCCGCGACTTCACCGCCGACAGGAACCGGTCGGCGACCACCCCGTCGATCAGCCGGTGATCGAAGGAGAGCGCGAGCAGCACCATCGAGCGCACCGCGATCGCGTCGCCCGCCACCACGACCGGCCGCTTGTGCACCCCGCCGACCCCGAGGATCGCCGACTGCGGCTGGGCGATGATCGGCGTGCCGAAGAGCGCCCCGGACCGCCCCGGGTTCGTGATCGTGAAGGTGCCGCCCTGCACCTCCTCCGGGGAGAGTTCGCCGGCGCGCGCCCGCGCCGCGAGGTTCGCGATCCCGCGGGCGATGCCGACGAAGTTCCGTTCGTCCGCGTCCCGGAGCACCGGCACGATGAGCCCGTCGGGCAGCGAGACCGCGATCCCCAGGTTCACCCCCCGGTGATGGACGATCCGGTCGTCGCGCAGCGAGGCGTTCAGGATCGGGAAGGCGCCGAGGGCTTCGACCGCCGCGGTGGCGACGAACGGCGTCGGAGTGAGCCTGACGCCCGCGCGCGCCTCGAACGCCTCGCGCCGCGCCGCCCGGATCGCCTCCACCCGCGACAGGTCCACCTCGAAGACCGTCGTGACATGCGCCGCGGTGCGGCGGGAGCGGACCATGTGCTCGGCGATCGAGCGGCGCATCCGGGACAGCGGTTCGGTCCGCTCGCCGCTCGCGGGTTCGGGGGGTTCCACCGGCGGCTCCACCGTGGGCTCCCCGATCGGTTCCTCCGCCGGGACCCCGGGCTCGACTGGAGGCGGTTCCGGCGCGGTCGCTTCCGCCGGGACGGCGCGGCGCTCGAGGAAGGCGAGCATGTCCTGCTTGCTCACGCGCCCGCCCTCGCCGCTGCCCGGGACGCTCGCCAGATCCACCCCGTGCTCCCGCGCCATCCTCCGGACGAGCGGCGAACTCCGGGGCCGGCGACGGGCGCCCGGCTCCTTCGGCGCCTCTCCGGGGCTTCCGGCGGGGCCCGGTTCCGGCCCTCCCGCTCCGGGAGGCTCCTCGGGCGGCGACTTCCCGTCTCCCTCCGCCCAGCTCTCGCCCTCGGCGGCGATCCGCCCCACGACCGCGTTCACCTCGACCGTCTCGCCCTCGCCGACGAGGATCTCGACGAGCCTCCCGGTGAGCGCCGCGGGGACCTCGGTGTCCACCTTGTCGGTGGAGATGTCGAAGAGCGGATCGTCGCGCTCCACGGTGTCGCCCACCGCGCGACGCCACTTCGTGATCGTCCCTTCGGTGATGCTCTCCCCCATCTGGGGCATGATCACATCGGTCGGCACGAACCCGGAATTCTACCAGCCGGTCGGCCGACGGGGGCGCGAGGGAAGCGTCCCGGTTCTCGCCCGGCGGTTCCGCCGGGATGCCGGAGGCCGGGCGACTCCGGCCACGGGCGCAGGGCCGGGACACCGGGCGGCGCGAACGCCGGGTGGCCTCGTCCGCCGGCGGCCCGGCCGGGATGCGCTCGCCGGCTGCCCGTCGCCGGGAACTGCCCCTCAGCAGCCGGTGGATGAAGCGCCCCGCATGGGAATCCGTCCTCGAAGCGATGGGGAACCCCATCGTCCGGGCGGAGGCGGGGCGCTTCCCCTACCGGATGGCGGCCCGAATCGCTGGCGCGATCCGTTCCGCCCGCTTTCGCGGGGAGGGAGGACCCTCCCCGGCGGCGCTCCGCGCCGCGTCGGCGCGCGAAGGACTTTCTCCGCAGCCCGTCAGTTCACCGGAAGGTGGACCGAGAGGAATTCGAGGACCTTCGCGAAGAAGGCCCCGGCGGCCCCGCGGTCCGTGTCCCAGCGGAAGACAGCTCTGCCGCTGTCTCCCCGGAACAGGAGCTCGACGAGCGGGTAGCGCGGGCGCGACCGGAGCTCGCTCAGGAACTCCTCCTTCGCGGCGAAGGGAGACTCGGGAACGACCTCGCCGTGGAAGGAGAGGAGCGGCGCCTCGACCCGGGCACCCTCGCCGGTCAGCGAGAGGCGGCGGTAGGTCTCGAGGTTCCCGCGGAGCGGCCCGATCTCGCGTTCGAGCGCCGCCCGCCGCTCCGGATCGAGGCTCCGGTGCAACCGCACCAGATCGGCGGTTCCCATCGCCTCGACGCCGCAGGCGAAGAGCTCCGGGCGCCGGGCGAGCGCGGCGAGCGCCAGGAACCCGCCGTAGCCGACCCCGAAGACGCAGGCCTCGTCGGGCGAGATCCCCGGCAGCGTCCGGGCGGTGCGGGTCGCGGCGACCAGATCGTCGAGGTCGCCGCCGCCCCAGTCGCCGTCGTTCAGCGCGGCGAAGGCGGCTCCGCGCCCGGCGGTCCCCCGCACATTCGGGACGAGCACCGCGTAGCCCTCGGCGACGAGCAGCTGGACGACTGGATCGAACCCGTTCGTCCACGCCTCGCCGGCCATCCCGTCCAGATGCCCCCGCAGGTGCACCAGGAGGGGCGCCGCGGAAGCCGCCGCTCCGGTCGGCCGGTAGAGGAACGCGCCGACGGTGACGCTGCCGCGGCTCTCGATCTCGATCCGCTCGGGGCGGGAGAAGCTGCGCACATCGATCTCCGGGAAGAGCGTGTCGCTGATCCGCTCGCGCCCGCCGGCGACGGGGAAGAGCCAGACATCGCGGGGGAAGGCGGGCGCTTCGCGGAGCGCCGCGAGCTTCGCGCCGTCCCGGGTCCAGCGGAGCCCCGCCGCCACTCCGGCGCCCCGGGTGACGACCCGGACGCGCCCGGCGGGCGCCCAGGCGCCATCCTCACCGCGTTCGAGGCCGGACCGGTGGATGCGCCGGTTCCCCCGGTCCGTCTCGATCCAGGCGATCTCGAGGGTTCCCGCCGCGAGACCGGGGCGAAAGCGCGGCTCGGCGAGGTCCCGTTCCGGCGCGAGCAGCCGGGCCGGCGGCGCGTCCCCGGCGGCGCGCGCGAAGTAGATCGCGTCGTGGCCCGCGCCCGCGCACTCGGGGGCGCAGGCGCCGGCGAAGGCGAGCCCCGAACCGTCGGGAGTCCAGTCGGGGGCGCCCCGGACGGACGGGCTCCCCGCGGCCAGCACCAGCGGCCCGGAGTCGGGTTCGAGGATCGCCAGCCCGCGCCCGTCCCGCTCCGGGGAGCCGGCGGCGAAGGTGTAGGCGACGAGGCGCCCGTCCGGCGACCAGACCGGCGGCCCCTCGTCGCCGGGGTGCGCGGTCAGGCGCCGGGGCTCGCCCCCGGCGGTGGGAACGAGCCAGAGGTCCGCGCCGGTCGCCGGATCGTCGCTCCGCGCGACGAAGGCGACCCGGGCGCCGTCCGGCGAGACCGCCGGGGCGCGCGCGAGCAGCTCGGCGCCGGTGAGCGGCTCGGGTTCTCCGCCGAGGCGCATCCGGAAGAGGCGGCCGGTCTCGGGGTCGGCGCCGCCGGGTCGCCGCCCGGAGACGAAGACCACGGTGAGGTCGTCCCCCGCGAACCGGGGCGCCGAGTCCCAGCGCCGACCGCTCGTCAGCTCCCCCGGGGCCGCTCCGGGCGCGGCGAGGAAGAGGGCCGAACGGCTCCCGATGGTCACCGCGAGCACCGCGCGCCGTCCGTCGGGAGAGATGTCGAAGCCGTGGGTCTGCGGCAACCCGAGCGCGGTCTCGAGCGCGAGGCGCTGGTCGGGCTCGATCCGCGCGGGATGCTGTTCGGGCTCGGCCCGCTGGGCGCGCTGGCCGGGTTCGATCCGCGCGGTGCGGTGTTCGGGCTCGGTCCGCGGGGCGCGCTGGCCGGGTTCGATTCGCGCGGTGCGTTGTTCGGGCTCGGTCCGCTGGGTACGGTGTTCGGGC
>CAYGAO010000197.1:0-5852 GCA_964347715.1 uncultured Acidobacteriota bacterium | reverse complement strand
GGGGGGTTGCCCCGGGTTGTCTTTGGCGGTGGTCTTGTTCGAGGCGGTGGGGGGGGGGCGCGCGGGCGCGCCCGAAGGTCCCGGGGAGCGGGGGGCTCGCGGCCCACGCTTCGAGCAGGTAGGGCTCGTCGAGCAGGTTCCGGCCGAAGGCGAAGACTCCGAGCGCGCCCCGGCGGTAGCCGAAGCGGGCGTTCACGAGCGTCCGGGCGCCGACCCGGAAGCGGGGGTCGTTGCCCGGGTCGGAGAACGAGTCGGGCTCGGCGGCGACCTCGGCGTTGCCGGACCAGGATTCGTCGAGCCGGAGCGAGGCGCCGGCGAGCGCCGACCAGGCCGGGGCGTGGGGGAATGCGTTCCCGGCGAAGTCCTGCCCCGCGTCGAGGAAGGTCTCGAAGCGGGTGTCGAGGAGGCCGAGCGACCCGTAGAGCTCGAGGCGACGGTCGGGGAAGACGCCGAACTCCGCCTCCACCCCCCGGACCCGGGATTCTCCGGCGTTCACCGTCAGCGTGTCCACCGGGAGGCCGAGAGCGGTCATCACCCGCACCTGCTGGTCGCTCCAGTCCGTGTGGAAGGCGTTCGCGTTCAGGTACCAGCGCCGATCCGGGGGGGCTGCCCGGAGCGCGAACTCCCAGTTGCTCGTGAACTCGGGATCGAAATCGCTCACCTGCTGGCTCAGCACCGCGACCGAGCGTCCGCCGGCGCGGTAGCCGCGCCGCCACCCGAACGAGGTCGAGACCGTCTCGTTCCAGTGCCGCGTGAGCACCGCCCGCGGCAGGAACGCCCGATACCGGGCCTCGATGGGCTCGCCGGGAGCCGCTTCGGGAAACGCCGGGAGCGGGGGGGCGGAGACGACTCCCTGCGTGTTCGCCGTCTCGCGGGTCTCGGTGTCGTGGCGAGCGCCGAGCGTCAGCGTCCAGTCCCGCCAGAGCCCGAAGTCGAACTCCCCGAAGAGGGCGACGTTCTTGGTGGTCTCGTCGGTCTCGAAGACCGAGGTCAGGACGAAGCCGGGGGGCAGCCCGGCGAGCTCCCCGGGCCCCGCGGCATCGGCGCGCAGCCGGCCTTCGAGATCCGCGAAGTAGGCCCCGACGACTCCGCGGGTCCTCCCGGCGCCGGCGTAGCGGAGGCGGAGTTCCGAGGTCGCCCAGCGGTCGTCGGTCGTGTAGTCGAGGACCCCCGCGGGCGCCGGGCTGCGGTCGAGGTCCTCTTCCCGGCGGTAGTCGTGGAAGTAGAGAGTCGAGACCGACTCGAGCGCGATCGCGTCGGTCAGCCCGAAGCCGAGCTCCAGCGTCGCCGCCCGGTGTTCCGAACCGTCCTCGGCGGGGTGGTCGGCGAGGCTCGTCCGCGCCTCGGGGAAGCGGTCGGCTCCGATCACCCCGTCACCGCCCCGGTGGTCCACGGCCAGCAGGGTCAGGAGGCCGCCGAACCGGGTCGTCGGATCGAAGCGGAGCTTCGCCCGGAGGGTGAGGGCCTCGCGGAAGTCGTAGGCGTCTTCGCCCCGGGTCGGGTTGTCGACGAAGCCGTCGCTCCGCTGCCGGTCCACCGAGACCCGGAGCGCGGCTCTCCCGGGAGCGAGCGGGACATTGACCGTCGCCGAGCCGTGGACCGTGTCCGCCCCGGAGACCCGGGCGCGCGCCCGGATCTCGGTCTCGTAGTGCGGGTCGGCGCTCCGCATCACGATCGCCCCCGCGAGGGCGTTCCGCCCCTGCTGGGTGGACTGCGGGCCCCGAAAGACCTCGACCTGGTCGAGGTCCCAGGTGCTGTACGGGCCGAAGAAGGCGCCCTGGTAACCCTGGATCGTCGCTCCATCCACCGAGACGTTCAGGAGCAGGCCGCCCTCGGGGCCGAACCCGCGCTGGTCCATCCCGCGGATCGAGAACCCGCGCACCTCGGAGGAGCCGCCCACATTCGGGGTCGCCGCGGTGAGCTCGTAGAGATCCCGGTGGACCCGGGTGTCGAGTTCGGCGCCCGAGACGACCGCGACGCTCGTCGGTTCCTCCTCGAGGGACCGCTCCTGCTGCTGTCCGGTCACGGTGACCCGTTCGGCGAAGGCGAGTTCGAGGGGGATGTGGATCCGGACCTCGCCGGCGCTCCCGACGGTGATCTCGACCGTGCGGTCGGCGAAGCCCCGTCCGAGGACGGTGAGCCGGTGGACGCCCTCCGGGAGCTCGGCGAAGCGGAAGGCGCCGGCGGCGTCGCTGGTGGTCTCGAGCATCGTCCCGTCCGCGAGCGTCAGGACCACCTCGGCCCCGGACACGAGCAGACCCTCCGGCCCGGTCACCTCGCCGGCGATCCCCGGCCCGGCCTCGATACCCGCTCCGGCGGAGGGGTCCGGGGTCGAGAGGAGGAGGAGCGCGACGGTGGCGAGCGGAAGACGGAGCACTTGCGGCTTCGGAAGCCTAATGCGGCCGTTCCGGGCCATAGAATCCGCGCATGGACATCAGCGGTACGGAACGGATCCGGGCGCCCCGCGAGCGGGTGTGGGCGTTCGTGACCGATGCGGAGTCGGTCGCCTCCTGTACGCCGGGCGTCGAATCCGTGCGGATCCTCGAGCCGGACCGGCGCTTCGAGGTCGTGGGCGGCGTGAAACTCGGCACGGTCGGGCTCAAGGCGAAGACGAACATCGAGTGGACGGAGCTCGTCGAGCTCGAGCGCGCCAGCATGAAGATGCGCGGCCGGGGCCCGGGCACGACGATCGACGGGACGAGCGAGATGCGCCTCCGGGAGGTCGAAGGCGGCACCGAGGTGGACTGGAAGGGGTCGGTCCAGGTCCGGGGGACCCTCGCCGCGCTGGCCGCGCGCCTCCTGAAGCCGGTGACCGAGCGGGTGCTCCGCGAGTTCTTCCGGGAGATGAAGTCGCGGATCGAAGCCGCCCCGTCCGGGTGAGCGTCGCCGTGCGAGTCCGAGGAAGCATCCCGGTCGCGGCCTTCGTCCTCGCCGGGCTGCTGGTCCACGCCTTCGCTGCCGCGCAGGAGAACTACTTCCCGCCCCGGGGCGACTGGGAAACCCGAAGCCCCGAGGCGGCGGGATTCGACCCCGAGGCGCTCGAAGACGCGGTCCGCTTCGCGGTTGCTTCCGAGTCCGATGCGCCCCGCGACCTCGCGCTGAACCACGAACTCACCTTCGGGCGCGAACCCCACGGCGAGCTCGTCGGCCCGACGACAGTGCGCGGGGCGCTCTCCGGCATCGTCGTGAAGGACGGCTATCTGGTCCGCGAGTGGGGCCCGGTCCGCAAGGTGGACATGACCTTCAGCGTCTCGAAGACCTTCCTCTCGACGGTGGTGGGACTCCTGTTCGACGCGGGGCTGATCGCCTCGGTCCACGACCGGGTGGGCGACTACATGCCCGACGACGAGCTCTTCGGGTCGGAGCACAACGATTCGATCACCTGGGACCACTTGCTCCGCCAGACGAGCGACTGGGAGGGGATGCTCTGGGGCAAGCCCGACTGGGCCGACCGTCCGGTCGGCGATCACCCGTTCGAGTATCCCGACCGCCCGATGCACGAGCCGGGGACCTTCTACAAGTACAACGATGTGCGGGTGAACCTGCTCGCGCTCGCCGCGCTCGAAGTCGTGCGCGAGCCGCTCCCGGTGGTCCTCCGGGAGGCGATCATGGACCCGATCGGCGCCTCGAACCGCTGGCGCTGGCACGGCTACGAGAACTCCTGGGTGATGATCGACGGGCGCGAGATCCAGTCGGTCAGCGGCGGCGGGCACTGGGGCGGCGGGATGCACATCAGCGCCCTGGACCTCGCGCGCTTCGGCTATCTGTTCCTCCGGGACGGGAACTGGGACGGCGAACAGCTGATCTCCGGGGAATGGATCGAGATGGCGCGCACCCCGGGCGAGGTGAACCCCGGTTACGGCTACATGAACTGGTTCCTGAACCACCCGGTGGAGCGGGACGGCGAGGTCGTCCGATCCATCCCGGGGGCTCCCGAGACCGCGGTCACCTTCCGGGGCGCCGGGAGCAACATCGTCCATGTGGACCGGGAGAACGACCTGGTCGTCGTGGTCCGCTGGATCCGGGGCGCCGCGGTCGCCGAGTTCCTCGGGAAGGTCGTCCGGGCCCTCGACTGACCGCCGGCGTCCGGCGGGAGCGGCTGCGGGCGAGAACCCCGGCGCTGGCGTGGTCGGGGGCCCGGCGGCCCGGACCGATGCGGCGCGGTCGGCGCTCCGCCGGCGACGGGAACCGGGCCGTTCGGATGCGTGGAGGGAACTCGTTCAGGCTCCCCCCGGCCTTTCGGCCGGGTTCACCCGGGCCACCGGGGGCTGCTTGCGCAGCAACGGAGACACGTCTGGTGGCCCTGGCAGGCTGTGGAGAAAGTCCCTCGCGCCGACGCGGCGCGAAGCGCCGCCGGGGAGGGGTGCGGGGAGGGTTCCCTTCCCGGAGCGGCGCGGATGCGGGGGACTTTTTCCACGGGCTGGTAGCGGACCCGGTCCCGACGGCGGGTCCGGCTGCCGGGCGGGCGGATTCCGCCGCGGGTGTCAGTCGCTCGCGAAGATGCCCTTCGGCAGGTGCATGCTGACGAGCATGTGCGGGACATCCACGGTCTCGGAGATCTTGAGATCCCCGGCGAGCGAGCAGAGCACGTACGCCTCTTCGGGGGTCAGCCCGCGCTCCCCGACCAGATAGGCGATCATCGAGCGGGTCGCCTTTCGCGCCGCCTCGTCGATCGTGGTGGCGAAGCCGGTCGTCGCGTAGTAGTCGTCCGTCTCGTACTCCGGCTCCCGGATCCCCCGGGGGTTCGGCATCACTTCGAGCTCGACGACGAGGCGCATCGGCGCCTCGATCGCGCTTCCCGAGACCTCCCCGTCGCCCTGGACGGCGTGGGCGTCGCCGATCGAGAAGTTCGCCCCGGCGACCTGGACCGGAAGATAGACCGTCGCGCCCGGGCGCAGGTAGCGGTTGTCCATGTTCCCGCCGTTCTCGCGCGGCGGGATCGTGACGAGCATCTCCTCGGTGTCCGGGGCCACCCCGAGCACCCCCGGGAAGGGAGCGAGGGGCAGGGTGACCTGGTCGCTGAACCGCACCTCTTCCGCGCCGGGCTCCATCTCGAAGGCGCGGATCCAGGGCTCGGTGAACTCGTCGGCGAGAAAGCCGAAGCCGGGGAAGATCGCCGCCCAGCCGGGGCCCCGGACCTCGGCTTCGTGGATCGTCACCGCGAGCAGGTCCCCCGGGCTCGCCCCCTCGACGGCGATCGGCCCGGTGAGCGCGTGGATCAGACCGAAGTCCACCGAAGCGAGATCCCCGGCGTTCGTCGCCGCCGTGATCTGCCCGTCGGAGGCCTCCCTGGTGAAGACCTCGACGATGGCCCCGGAGGGCACGGTGAGGACCGGCGGGATCGTCGCGCTCCAGCGGTTGTGGGTGTTCTCGGCGGTGAGCGTGAACCCGGGCGCCGGAGCGGACGCTTCCGGCGCCTCGGGAGCGGGCGCGGGCGCCGGCGGCGCGCAGGCGAAGAGGGCGAGCGCGGCGAGCGAGGCCGTTCGGCGGAGAGTCATGAGGAATACCTCTCGGTCAGCGGGAGTCGCCCGGTTCCGTCTCGGGGGCCGCGTAGTAGCCCTTCCGGGTCCTGGCGACGAGGTCGTCGCGGCCCTTCACCCGGATCTCGATGGTCCGCCAGCCCCCTGCGCCACGCTCCCGCCGCGGGAGGTAGGCGATCTGGTACTGCCGGTGCAGTTCGTGCTGGATCTGCCGGAAATGGCGCGACAGGTCCTCGATCTTCTCGGGGTAGTAGGAGCGTCCGCCGCTCTGCTCGGCGACCGCGTCGAGGAACTCGCGGTTCAGTCGACCGCCGCCTTCGGGACTCCACCCGGTGTAGCCGACGGTGTAGATCGCCCCTTCCGCCAGCCGCG
>CAYGAO010000196.1:0-5876 GCA_964347715.1 uncultured Acidobacteriota bacterium | reverse complement strand
GGAGTTTCGTGTCAGTCGGGCAGCGGGGAGGCGCTTCGGGTGGGCGCGAGGGGGGCGAAACGAGACGCTCGGCCCCGGGACGGCGCCCGGACGGCGGGGTGGCGCGCAGTGGGTGCGGCGGCGCCGGAGCGGAGGAGATTCTCGTGGTCCGTCGGGCTGCGGGGAAGCGCTTCGGGAGGGCCGAGGCGCGCGGTGGCGCCGGACGAGACGCGCGCCGGACGAGACCCGTGGCGGATGGCGACCGGGCGAAGGCGGCGTCCGGGCGGGGCCGCCTACGCGCGGAAGGGGGTGGGCGGGCGGCGCCGGTGCCAGTCGGTCTCGCGCTGGAACGCCATCCCGAAGTCGAGCACCGCCTGGTCGTCGAGCGGCGAACCGACGATCTGGAGCGAGAGCGGGAGCCCGTCGTCGTCGAACCCGCAGGGAACCGCGAGGCCGGGATGGCCGACGAGGTTCGCGATGTAGTTGAGGCGTGGCGTCCGGGCGCTCACCTCGTCGGGCGGCTCCCAGTCGTCGCGCGCCGGAACCGGCCACCCGTCGCGAACGACCCGGAGGGCGGCGCCGTTCGGCCAGGTCGGGGCGATCACCGCGTCGTAGCGGGAGAGGATCGCGTCCGCTTCGCGGACGAGCCGGTTCCGGATGCGCTGCGCGGTGAGGTAGTCGGAAGCCGGCAGCATCCGCCCCGCCATCCAGCCCGCGCGCCGATCCTCGTTGAACGAGAACATGCCGGCGGCGCTGCCGTCCTCGAAGAGGGACTGGAAGTTCGTGCCGCTCTCCACGGTGACGATCGTCGTGAAGAGCGCGCCGGTAGGGCGGAGCGGCAGCTCGAGGTCCTCGATATCGACTCCCATTCCCGCGAACACCGCGAGCGCCTCGCGGAAGACGCGCCGGTTCGTCTCCGACTGCGAGAGCTCGAACTCGGCCCGGTGCACGCCGAGGCGGCGGCCGCGCATCGCCCCCGGGTCGGCGCGAAAGGCGAACGGTCCGCCTCCGGTCGAAGTGTCCCGGGGATCCGGCCCGGCGATCTCTTCGAGCACCAGGCCGCAGTCCTCGGCGGAACGCCCCACCGGGCCGATCTTGTCGAGGCTCCACGAGAGCGACATGCAGCCGAACCGGCTGACCCGGCCGAAGGTCGGGCGGAGCCCGGAGGCGCCCACCGCGGATGCCGGAAAGACGATCGAACCTCCGGTCTCGGTGCCGATGCCGAAGCCGATCAGCCCGGCGACCGCCGCCGCAACCGTGCCGCTCGAGGACCCGAAGCTGGTGCGGTCGAGCTTCCAGGGGTTCAGCGCGGAGCTCGTGTTCCCGCCGGCGAACTCGCCGAGCGAATTCTTCGCCATCAGCACCGCGCCCGCCGCCTCGAGCCGCTCGATCACGGCGGCGTTCCGGTCGGGCACGCGGTCCCGGAAGATCCGCGATCCCCAGGTCGTGCGGATCCCCCGCGTGTCGAGCAGGTCCTTCACGCCGTAGGGAATGCCGTGGAGAATGCTCCGCGGGCGCCCCGCGGCGAGCTCCCGATCGGCGCGTTCGGCGGCCTCGAGCGCGCGTTCGCGCACCAGGGTGACGATCGTCGCCAGCTTCCCCCCGTGGTCCTCGCGCGGCTCGCTCGGCAGCTCGAAGGGCGGGGCATCGAGCGCCTCGGCGCGCTCCAGGTATGCCTCGGTGAGCTCGACCGAGGTGAACGAGCCGTCGCGGAGCCCGGCCGCGAGCTCGCGGACGCCGGCGAAGAGCGTGTTCTCGTCCATGATCCAGCTCCGGGATTCAGCTCCGGCGAAAGACGAGGAGCGGCGGTTCGTCGGGGTCGAGCGGGAACTCGCGCAGCGCGCGCTGGACCTCGACCAGGCCGCCGATCGCCGCGCGCAGCCGGTCCAGCTCTGCCGGATCCGCGTAGATGCCGCGGGGACCCTGGTGGTCGAGCAGCGTTCGCGCCGTCTCGGCCGAGACCGCGCCGCTCTCTGCGACTTCCCGGCACGCCTGTTGCCAGACGAGCGTGAGCGCGCTTCCGGCGGCGAGGGCGGTGAATCGTCGGCGTTCCACGAGGCGGGGCAGGTCAGGGTCGGCGCGTTCGCAGAAAGGCTTCGAGGACTTCGGCGACGCTGCCGCGAGCCGTGATGCGGCCCTGCTCCAGACAGATCGCGGCGTCGCAGTACTCCTGGAGGATCGCCGGAGAATGCGAGGCGATCACCACGGCGCCGGCCGAGCGGATCGTCTGGTTCATGCGTTTCCGGGCGCGGCCGCGGAACCACCGGTCGCCCGCCTCCATCATCTCGTCGATCAAGAGGATATCGGGATCCACGCTGACCGCGATCGAGAATGCGAGGCGCGTCCGCATCCCCGCCGAATAGGTCCGCATCGGCAGCTGGATGAAGTCCCCGAGTTCGCTCAGATCGAGGATCTCCGGCGTCCGCGCCTCGATCTCGGCGCGACTGAGACCGAGCGCGAGCCCGGAGAGCGTGATGTTCTCGAGGCCGGTCGCGTTCGCGTTCGCCCCGAGGAACCCGCTGAACAGCGAGGCGATCCGCCCCCGCGTCTCGGCGACTCCGGAGGTCGGAGGATAGACGCCGGCGATCACGCGCAGGAGGACGCTCTTCCCGGCCCCGTTGTGCCCGAGGATTCCGACCCGCTGCCCGGGCGCGATGGACAGGCTCACGCCTTCGAGGGCGTTGATCGCCCGCACCGAGCCGTGCTCGAGCACGAGCGCGCCTCCGGCGGTGCGGGGGTGGGCCGAGGTGATGGGACGCCGCCGGAACCGCCCGCCGCCCACCGGCAGACGCATCGTCACCTCGCGCAGCCGGATGGCGAAGGCGGGACCGGCGGTCACAGCCACAGCGCGACCCGGCGCCGACAGGGGCCGTAGATGACGATCACCGTGGCGATGCCGACGGCGTTCAGCAGGAGGACGACGAACCACGCGTATTCCCAGAGGGCGTCGCCCAGCAGCGGCCCGCGGGTGATCTCGAGCAGGCTGGAGAACGGGTTCGCGCGCGCCAGATACCCG
Organism: uncultured Acidobacteriota bacterium; assembly: GCA_964347715.1. Lineage (GTDB taxonomy): Bacteria > Acidobacteriota > Vicinamibacteria > Marinacidobacterales > Marinacidobacteraceae > CAYGAO01. Next base: position 2,881 of record CAYGAO010000196.1, on the reverse strand, counting down.
CGGTCCGTCAGGTGTTCCGCGCGCCAGAACACGGGGGTGGTGAAGAACAGGAAGCGCATCGCCGACCCGAGCAGATGGTGGAAGCCGCGGTACCTCGCTCCCACGAATGCGATGAGCGGCGCCGCCCAGAGCGAGAAGATCAGGATCGCGACCATTCCGGTGGCGGACCAGAACAGGCTCGCGCCGTTGCGGTCGGTGAACCACAGGAGTGGCGCGACGACGAGGGCGTGGATCGCGAACCGGGCGAGACAGGCGACGAGGTGGCGGAGGACGAAGGAATAGAGCGGTTGCCGGATGCTCAGGATGGTTTCGGCCCGGGCCGTGAAGATCCCGGCGCTCCCCGCCACCACCGAGGACAGGTACTGCCAGAGAACGATTCCCACGCCGACATAGGCCAGGTAACTCCCTTCTCCCCGCCCGGTCACGCGGCTGAAGACGACGCCCAGTCCGGCGACCCAGAGCGCCATCGTGACGACCTCCCACGCCGGCCCGAGCCAGGACCGGCGGTAGGCGAGGACGAAGTCGTACCAGCCGAGCGTGAGCCAGAGCGGCGCCCGGCGAAACGACTCGACGATGTCCACGATGCCGAGCCAGAGGACCTCGATCTGGCTCGGCGATCCGCCGAACCGGGCCGGTGGCCTTCGGTAAGTCGGCGTTCCGACGGGAGAACCGGCCCCCGCGTTCATCGGGTCGGTTCGGTGCGCATCGAGATCGGAATTCCCCGAGGGAAGTCGTCCGCCCGCTGGTTCGTCGGCGCGGTCAGACCCGGAGCGACGATGGCGCACCGGGCCGCTGCTGATTCGTGGGGGTTACCCGGCAACGATCCCGACTAGCAGCCTGTGGATAAGGCGCCCCGCATGGGAATCCGTCCTCGAAGAGATGGGGAAACCCCGTCGTCCGGGGGGATGCGGGGCGCTTTCCCCACCGGGTGGCGGTCCGAATCGCTGGCGCGATCCGTTCCGCCCTCTTTCGCGGGGAGGGAGGACCCTCCCCGGCGGCGCTTCGCGCCGCGTCGGCGCACGAGGGACTTTCTCCACCGCCTGCTAGTATATGGATTCCCAGCCGGGGCCCCGCGTTACGGGTCTTTCGGCGCCAGCGCTCGCCTCCGGCCGGCTGCCGGGTCGGTGCCCCGCAGTGGAGCGAAGGACGCTCGCGTTCGCGAGCGCGTGCCCCCCTCGAAGAGATGTACGACGATCCCTGTACTCTGGATTCGCGCTGGCGCAGCGGATCGGCGCCGACGCCGGAGACTGGCCTCGCGGTCGGTGGATGAGCAAGCGCCCATCTCCGGTCCGGCCGGCGGTAAGGACGAGTGAGCGGGGGCGGCGCGGGGAGCCGCCGGCGCAGCTGATCCGATACAACGACTGGCGGCGGGTCGCCGTGCCGGTGGTCGGAGCGTTCCGGCCGGAGTTGCCGGTGAGCGTGATCGTGCCGTACTACGCGCGGCCGGCGGAACTCGGGCGGACGCTGGCGGCGCTGGCGCGCCAGCGGTATCCGCGGGACCTGTTCGAGGTGGTGGTGGTGGACGACGGCTCGCCGGAGCCGCTCACGGAGGTCGGGCGGGCGCTCTTCGAGCGGGCGCCGTTCGAGGTGCGGGTGGTGCGCCAGGAAGACCTGGGCTTCGGGGCGGCGCGGGCGCGGAACGCCGGAGTGCGCGCGGCCGCGCACGAGGTGCTTCTGTTCCTCGACGGCGACATGCTGCCGGAGGCGGACTGGCTCCCGGCGCACGCGCGCTGGCATCATGTGATGCCGGACGCGGTGACGCTGGGGCTGCGGGCGCATGTGTCGGTGGACGGGGTGGACGCGGAGGCGATCCGGAACCGCCCGGGAACCCTGAAGGAACTCTTCGCCGGGCGGCGCGTGGATCGGGCGTGGTTCGAGCGCTACTGGATCGACACGGACGATCTGACATCGGGAGCGGACGATGTCTTTCGGGTGTTGGCGAGCGGAAACCTCGGAGTCCGTCGCAATCTCTACGAGCTGGTGGGCGGGTTCGACGAGTCGTTCACCGAGTGGGGCGGAGAGGACACCGAGTTCGGGTATCGGGCCTTCACCCTTGGCGGGCTGTTCGTGCCGGTGCGGGACGGCTTCGCCTGGCACCAGGGTCCGTGGGAGGAGGGACGGGCCACGGAGAAACGGAATCTGGAGTTGGTGCGGGCGAAGCTGGCTCACCTGATCGCGCACCCCAGTTTCCGCAGGGTGGCGACCGGGCGGACCTTCACGGTGCCGCAGTTCGTGGTGACGATCCGGGGCGGCGTGACGCCGGCGGAGGATCTGCGGAAAGCGGTCGAGCGAGTGCTGGGGGAGCCGCCGCACGATCTGCTGGTTCGGCTGGAGTTGCCGGGGGACCATCCGGGTCGGGCGTGGCTCGAGCGCCTGTTGGGTCCGGACCCGAGGGTGCGGGTGGCGCCGTCGCGCCCGGCGCTCCTGGAGTTTCCGGCATCTCCGTTCCAGGTGACGCTGCCCGCCGGGAAGGTGCTGGATCGGGAGGTGGTGGGCAAGCTGAGCGCGGCGCTCGGGACGGCGGTGCTGGGGCGGTGGGAGTTTCCGGACGGTTCCCGGGCTTCGATCGTGCGGGCGTGGGCGCTCCACCGGGCGCAGCGGACGCCGTGGGAGGCTGCCGACTTCGGCGGGGTGGTGATGATGCCCCCGGTCGTCGGGCCGCCGGTTTCGGCGCTTCGGTCCGGGTATCCCCCGGGGGTGAAGATCGCGGCGCTGGGGCCCCGGTCGGGGCGGGTGTTCGAAGCCTCCCCGGGCGTGGCGCGGACGCTCGTCGGCCAGCATGTGGATGTGGTGCTCGCCGACACGGCGGCGGAGACGGCGGGGGTCACGGCGCCGGTGGTGGTGCTGGCGGAGGCGCCGCCGCAGCTGTCGGTTCCCGCCT
>CAYGAO010000195.1:0-5912 GCA_964347715.1 uncultured Acidobacteriota bacterium | reverse complement strand
CCCCCCCCCCCCCCCCCCCCCCCCCCCCCCCCCCCCCCCCCCCCCCCCCGCGGGGGCCGCCGCCCCCGCGTCTGTCGCCTACCGGCAGGACGCGCCGCGGCGGGCGCCGGGCCGGCGCCGGCGCGAGCGCTCCGGTCCGAGGTCGTCGTCTGGCGCGGGCGGTGGCCCGGTCCGCCCCTGGCCACCGGGAAGGGCGCGCACCCCCCGGGGCCGGGGGAGGCTTCGTCGTGGGGAGTCGTCTCTCCGCCGGGTGCGGGGCGATCCAGAGAGGGTGCGGGGTGATCCGGGCGGGGCGCGGTCCGGTCCGGTGCGAGGCGTGGGCCGATCCGGTGCGAGGCGCGGGTCGAAGCTTGCTGCGGTCGGTCCCTCCGGCGGCGGTCGCCGGGCCCGGGCCGGTCGGGGGCTCGCGGGTAGAATCCCCGTCGCTTCAGGCTTCTCCCGCATGACCGTCCGGACCCGAACGATCGGCGAGCCGGTCCGGCGGCGCGAGGATCCCCGGCTCGTCACCGGGCGGGCGCACTACACCGCCGACATCCCGCTTCCCGGAGCGCTGCATCTGGCGGTGGTGCGGAGCCCCTACCCGCACGCGGAGATCGAGGGAGTGGAGACCGGAGAGGCCGCCCGGGCGCCGGGCGTGGTCGGCGTCTTCACTGCCGAAGACATCCTGCCCACGCTGAAGCGGCCCTTCCCGGTGGCGAAGGCGCCGGACGCGGGAGCGTTCACCGAGCTCCACCGCCCGGCGCGCTGGGCGCTCGCCGGCGCGCGGGCGCTCACCACCGGCGACCCGATCGCCGCCGTCGTCGCCGAGACCCCCGAGCAGGCCGCCGATGCGGCGGCGCTCGTCGCCGTGGAGTTCCGCGACCTTCCCGGCGCCGGCGACGGGCGGGCGGCGCTCGCCGAGGGGGCGGAGCGTCTCTACCCCGAACTCGAGGGGAACCGCGGCTTCGCCTGGGATCTCCATCCGGAGGGGGCGCCCGAGCGCGACGAGGGGCCGGTGCAGGTCTCGCTCGACTTCCGCATCCAGCGGCTGATCCCGAGCGCGATGGAGCCGCGGGCGGTGGCGGCGCGGGTCGAGGGCGACCGGGTCACGGTGTGGACCTCGACCCAGTCCGCGCACCGGGTGCGCGACTCCGTGGCGCGGATCCTCGGCCTCGCGCGGGAGCAGGTCCGGGCGGTCGCCCCCGAGGTCGGCGGCGGCTTCGGGGCGAAGGCGAACCTCTACGCCGAGGAGATCCTGGTCCCCTGGCTCGCCCGGAAGCTGAACCGCCCGGTGCGCTGGACGGCGACCCGCACCGAGGATTTCCAGACAACGACCCACGGCCGGAACCTGTTCGCGACCCTCGGGCTCTCGGCGGAGCGCGACGGGCGCGTGCGCCAGTGCGACCTCGAGGTCCTCTACGACTGCGGCGCCTACTACAGCCGCCCCGGCCCGACCACCCCGTCGCTCACCGGGGCGATGATCGTGGGCCCCTACGACATCCCCTCGGCGCGGGCGCGGGCCGAGGGCGCGTTCACCAACACCCCGCCGAACGAGCCCTACCGGGGTTCGGGGCGCCCGGAGGCGACCTATCTGATCGAGCGGGCGCTCGATGTGCTCGCCGGGCGGCTCGGACTCGATCCGGCGGAGATCCGTCGCCGCAACCTGATCCCCCCCGAGAAGTTCCCCTTCCGCACCGCGACCGGCCTCACCTACGACAGCGGCGAGTACGAGCGGGCGCTCGACCTCGCACTCGAGCAGGGCGGCTACGCGGATCTCCGCGCCGAACAGGCGCGCCGCCGGGCGGAGGGCGGCGCGCCGCTCGGCGTCGGGCTCGCCTGCTATGTGGAGATCTGCGGCTTCGGGCCGTGGGAGGCGGGCGGCGTCGCGGTGGAGCCGGACGGCTCGGTCACCGTGCGCAGCGGGACCTCGCCGCACGGGCAGGGCCACGAGACCGCGTGGGCCCAGATCGCCGCCGAACAGCTCGGCGTTCCCCCCGACGCCGTGACGGTGCTCCACGGCGATACCGACGAGTGCCCCCGGGGCATCGGGACCTTCGGCAGCCGCAGCGCGCCGGTCGGCGGCTCGGCGGTGTACCGGAACGCCGAGACGGTCCGCGAGGCGGCGAAGGAGCTCGCCGCGCGGATGCTCGAGGCGGCGCCCGAGGACATCCGGTTCGAGGACGGACGCTTCTTCGTCGCCGGGTCGCCCGCGCGCGCCGTCGGCTGGGGCGAGCTCGCCGCCTGGGCCCACGCTCCGGAAGCCCCGGAGGGCGCCGCCGGCGCGCTCGCCGCCGATGTGGACTTCCGCCCGCCCGCCGAGACCTTCCCGTTCGGGACGCACCTCTGCGCCGTCGAGATCGCGCCGGCGACCGGCGAGGTCACGATCCTTCGTTATGTCTCGGTGGACGACTGCGGCCGGGTGATCAATCCGCTGCTCGCCGAGGGACAGGTCCACGGCGGGCTCGCGCAGGGGATCGCGCAGGCCCTCCACGAGGAAGCCGTGTACGACGAGGACGGCAACTTCCTCACTCCGTCGCTCCTCGAGTACGCGGTGCCGCGCGCCGACATGCTCCCGAGGTTCGAGCTGCACCGCACCGTGACCCCGACCCCGGTGAACCCGCTCGGGGTCAAGGGGATCGGCGAGGCTGCGACGATCGGCTCCACCCCGGCGGTGGCGAACGCGGTGATGGACGCGCTCCGGCCGTTCGGCGTCGAGCACCTCGACACCCCGCTCACCCCGGAGAAGATCTGGCGCGCGATGCAGCGCTGAGCGCGGGGGCGTCCCGGCCCCACGCTTCCCAGCCCGGCGCCCGCGTCCGGGCGAAGAGTTCGATCTTCTTCTGGCCGGGGAACATCCGCTCGATGCGGCGGCGCACTTCCGCCGGCTTTTCGGAGTGCGCGCCCCGGGGCGCCGCGACGAGCTGGCGCTCGTTTCTGGAGCCGCGCGGGGTCGGGATCCGGCCCCGGCGGAAGACGAGGCAGAGTTCGCACTGGCTCAGCGTGTAGTGGCCGGGGTTCACCCGGGTCTTGTCCCAGACGAAGGCGACCGTCGCCCACCGGAAGCCCCACGCCTTCCCGAGCCGGATCGCCTGGTCGAGGTGCGGGCTCGTGGCCCAGAGGAAGAGCAGGGCGTCCGGGGCGGCGATCTCCCGGACCGGGAGCGCCGAGAGGTCGTCGAGCCCGACGGTCTCGTAGTGGCGGATGGCCCCGCCGCTGTCCCCGCTGCGCGGGCCGGCGTGCTGCAGCTGGCCGCGGTAGTCCCACGGCGGGTCCGCGTAGAGGATCCCGAAGCGTTCCCGCGGGAGCGGGGGGAAGAGCGGGGAGCCGCTCAGAACGCCGCGGCGAAGTCGGCGATCAGGTCGTCCGCCGACTCGATCCCGGTGGAGAACCGGAGGAGTCCCCCGGAGATCCCCATCGCCTCGCGCTCCGCGGCGGCGAGGCCGCTGTGGATCGCCGCCGCCGGCCGGACGATCAGCGATTCGACCCCGCCGAGGCTCGCCGCGAGCGCCGGCAGCGTCACCCGGGAGGCGAACCGCTCGGCGGCCGCCGCTCCGCCCGCCATCTCGAACGACACCATGCCGCCGAAGCCGCCGGAGAGCAGCCGGGCGGCGCGTTCGTGCTGGGGGTGGCTCGGGAGTCCCGGGTAGTGGACCCGCCCGACCTCGGGGCGTTCGTCGAGGAAGCGGGCGAGCGCGAGCGCCGTCGCCGACTGGCGGCGGACCCGGAGCCCGATCGTCTTGAGCCCCCGTTCGAGCAGGACGCAGGCGTGCGGGTCGAGCGAGCCGCCGAGGTGGTCGAGCGTCAGCTTGATCCGGCGCACCCGCTCGGCGGACCCGGAGACGGAACCCGCCACCAGGTCGTTGTGCCCGTTCAGGTACTTCGTGGCGCTCTCCATGACGAGGTCGAAACCGAGCTCCGCCGGGCGGCAGAGCACCGGGCTGGCGAAGGTGTTGTCGATCATCGAGACCAGCCCGCGCTCGCGGGCGAAGTGCGCGACCGCCTCGAGATCGGCCATCTGGACGAGCGGGTTCGTCAGCGTCTCGATGTAGATCATCCGGGTCGCCCCGGTGAGCGCCCGCTCCCACGAGTCCGGGTCCTGCGGATCGATCGGGGTGTGGGTGATCCCGAGGCGGGGCAGGTCGCGCTGGAGGAAGTTCGCGGTCCCGCCGTACACGACATCCTGGACGAGCAGGTGCTCGCCGGCGCTCAGGAAGGTGAGGAGCGCCGCCGAGATCGCCGCCATCCCGCTGCTCGTGACCAGCGCGTCTTCGGCGCCTTCGAGCGAGGCGATCCGCCGGTGGAGGACCCGGTGGTTCGGGCTGTTCGAGAGCCGCAGGTAGCCGACATCGTGGTACTGCTCGCCGTGGTACTCGAAGTTCGCGGTCTGGAACACCGGGGTCGAGACCGCTCCGAGCGGGCGGGGCGCGAGGGCGCCCTCGTGGACGGCGCGGGTGTCGAGGGCGGGCTTCGGGGACACTGGACTCCTTTCAGGAACGGGCGGACGCCGGAGCCTCGTACGCCGCGGCCATCCGGGGATTCTCGACCAGCTCCACCCGGATCACGCCGTCGAAGCCGGGCGGCAACCTGGCGGCGAGTTCGGAGTGGACGAACCGGGCGAGGAACTCGGTGGTCGTGTTCTCTCCCGGAAACACCTCGTCGAGATCGGCGTAGCGGAGCGGGGCGAGGGCTTCGGCGAGCGCCCCGCTCGCCCAGCCGAGATCGAGGAGGATGTTGTGCTCGTCGAGCGCCGGCCCGCGGAACTCCGCGGTCACCGCCCAGGTGGCGCCGTGCCGGCCCTCGGCGGGGCCGAACACCGCCCCGGACAGCGAATGGGAACACATCACATGGTCCCGGACGGAGATGCTGAACAGGGCGGAGTCCTTCGGGTGGCCGACCACCGATGCTACCGCACCTCACGCGATCCGGAAGCGACCGGGGGATACTCCCCCCGCCCCGGGAGCGGGCAGCAGGAGACCATGACCGAGACCCCCTTCGACCCGACATCGCTCGCCGACGAGATCGCCGCCGGCGGGCGGCTCGAACCGTTCACCGGGCGCGTCCCCGGCTTCGGCCTCGACGAGGCCTACCGGGTCGCCGGGATCCTCGCCTGCCGCCGAGCGGCCGGTTCGCCCGTGGTCGGGCGGAAGATCGGGTTCACGAACCAGTCGTTCTGGGAGGGCGCCGGCCTCGACCGGCCCGTCTGGGGATCCATGTTCGCCGATTCCGTGGTCCGGTCCGGCGGCGTCGCGCCGCGGATCGAGGTGGCCGGGTCCGCCGAACCGAAGATCGAGTGCGAGGTCGTGGTCGTGCTCGGCGGGGCGCCCGCGCCCGGCGGCCGGGGCGCCGAGGTGGCCCGCTCGGTCCGGGAGATCGGCCTCGGGTTCGAGATCGTGGACTCGCCGTTCCCCGGCTGGAAGATGCGCCCGGCGGACGCCGTCGCCGTCGGCGGGCTCCACCACGCGCTCGCGGTCGGCCGGCTCGTCCCGGTCACGGATCCCGAAGCGGCCTCGGCGGCGCTGGCGGCGCTCGTGGTCTCGATGACGCGCGGCGGCGCGGCGGTCGCCGAGGGCGCCGGGCGGATGGTGCTCGGGAACCCGCTCGATGCGGTGGGCGCGCTCCAGAAGATCGTGACCGAGCAGGGAACCCCGCTCGCGCCCGGGGAGATCATCACCACCGGAACGCTCACGCCGCCGCTCCCGGCGCGCGCCGGCGAGCGCTACCGCGCGGAAGCGGCCGGCGGCGTCCTCCCCCCGGTCGAAGTCGCGCTCGTCTGATCGGGCGGCGGCCCCGCCCTTGGCAGCCGGTGGATAAAGCGCCCCGCATGGGAATCCGTCCTCGAAGCGATGGGAAACCCCCTCGTCCGGGCGGATGCGGGGCCCTTTCCCCACCGGATGGCGGCCCGAATCGCTTGCGCGATCCGTTCCGCCGTCTTT
>CAYGAO010000194.1:0-5936 GCA_964347715.1 uncultured Acidobacteriota bacterium | reverse complement strand
ACGCGGCGCGAAGCGCCGCCGGGGAGGGTCCTCCCTCCCCGCGAAAGAGGGCGGCCCGGATCGCGCGAGCGATTCGGGCCGCCGTCCGGTGGGGGAAGCGCCCCGCATCCGCCCGGACGACGGGGTTCCCCATCGCTTCGAGGACGGATTCCCATGCGGGGCGCTCTTGTCCACAGGCTGTCAGCCAGCGTTCCCGAGCTGACCGGCGAGTTCCTCGAGGCGCCGCTGCTGGTCCCGGAGCGAGGCGAGGCGGCTCTTCGTCTTCTCGACGACCGCCGGGTCGGCGCGGGTCCGGAAGGCCCGGTTCGCGAGCTTCTTCTCCGTCGCCGTCCGCTCCCGGCCCACCTTTCGCAGCTGCGCCGCGACGCGCCGCCGCACGCCCTCGAGATCACCCGCGCCGCCGAGGTCGGCTCGCGCCTCGAACGCCGGATCCACGATGGACACCGGTCCCGTCGCCTCGGGCCAGGTTCCGTTGCCGCCGACCACCGCGAGCGATCCGAGCCGGGCGAACGCGCGAACCGGGGCGGAACACTCGGCGAGCAGCGTTCCGAAACCCGCGAGCGCCCGGGTCTCGCGCACCGCGACCGCGAGCGGCAGGTCCGGGGGCAACCCGGCGTCGGCGCGGAGTTTCCGCACCGAGGAGACCAGGCGCCGGAGCGCCTCGAAGCGGGCCTCCAGGGGTTCGTCGGGTTCGTCGCGGGGCCGGTCCGCCCCCGGGAACCGGGACCGCGCGAGCAGGCTCGGCGGGGCGCCTGCCGCCCCGCCGAGGTCCCTCGCGCTCATGGCGGACCGGAGCGAGGCGAAGAGGCTCTCGGTCACGAACGGGGTCACCGGGTGGAGCAGCCGGAGCGTGTCCGCGAGCACCCGGCCGAGGGTCGCCGCGGTCCGGCGCGCTTCGGCCGGCCCCGCCCGCAGCCGCGCCTTCGCCAGCTCGACGTACCAGTCGCAGAAGTCGTTCCAGACGAACCGGTAGAGCACCGAGCCGACTGCGGCGAAGTCGAAGCCGTCGAGGGCGCGGCGCACCTCGGCGGCCGCGCCGGCGGCGCGCGAGGCGATCCAGCGATCCTCCGCGGCGGGCGCCGCCAGGGGGCCGCTCGCGGGTGTCCCCTCGATCGCGAGCAGCGCGAAGCGGGCGGCGTTCCAGAGCTTCGTCACGAAGCGGCGCCCGATCTCGTGGAACTTGCCGAGCGAGAGGCGCATCTCCTGCCCTTCCGAGCAGAGGCGCACGAGGGTGAACCGCAGGGCGTCGGCCCCGACCCCTTCGAAGCCCTCGGGAAAGCGGGCCTCGATCCGGGCGATCAGTTCCGCCCGGTTCTTCGGGCGCGCCTCTTCCACCGGACGCTTCAGCTCCTCGAGCGTCGCGCCATCGATCACCGCGAGCGGATCCACCCCGTTCCCCTTGCTCTTGCTCATGACCGCGCCGCGCTCGTCGAGCACCGTGGGGTGGATGTACACGTCGCGGTAGGGGAGGCGCCCGGTCAGCTCGATCCCGGCGAAGTTCATCCGCGCCACCCAGAAGAACAGGATGCCCTTGTCCGTCGAGAGGACCGAAGTGGGGTAGTAGCGGGCCAGGTCCGGGGTCCGCTCGGGCCAGCCGAGCGTGCTCATCGGCCACAGCCACGAGCTGAACCAGGTGTCCAGCACATCCTCGTCCCGCCGCCAGGCGTCCGGCTCCGCCGCCACCTCGGCGGGCGTCTCGACCTCCACCAGGATCCGCCCGCTCTCCCGGTGGTGCCAGGCGGGGATGCGGTGTCCCCACCAGATCTGCCGGCTGATCGTCCAGTCCCGGATCCCGATGAGCCAGCGGGCGTACACCTGCTCCCAGCGCGCCGGGTGGAAGCGGAGCTCGCCGGGATCCTCCTTCCGCCAGGACCCGTCCCGTTTCCGGAAGCCGCTCCGCCAGAGCGCCCGGTCCGCGAGCGGTCGCATCCTCACGAACCACTGGTCGGAGAGCCGGTACTCGATCGGCGCCCCGGAGCGCTGCGCGCGGCCGAGCGGCACCCGGTGCGGGGCCACCCCCGCGAGGAGGCCCGCCGCCTCGAGCGCCGCCACCGCTTCCTCCCGCGCCCGGTAGCGGTCGAGGCCGGCGAACGCCTCGGGGACCGCGTCGTTCAGGGTCGCGTCCTCGCGCATCACCGTCAGTGGCTCGAGCCCGTGGCGCTCGCCGATCTCGAAGTCGTGGGGGTCGTGCGCGGGCGTGATCTTCAGGCACCCGGTGCCGAACTCCCGGTCCACCCCGGCGTCGGCGATCACCGGGATCTCGCGGTCGGTCAGCGGGAGGTGGACCCGCCGGCCCACGAACGCGCGGTAGCGGTCGTCCTCCGGGTGGACCGCGACCGCGACATCGCCGAAGAGCGTCTCCGGCCGGGTGGTCGCCACCGTCAGCCGGGTTCCCGGGTCGTCCGCGAGCGGATACGCGATGCTCCACAGGTGGCCCGCTTCCCCCTCGGGAGCCGTCTCCACCTCGTCGTCGGAGAGCGCGGTCCGATCCACCGGACACCAGTTCACGACGCGCTTTCCCCGGTAGAGCAGCCCGCGGTCGTGGAGCGCCTTGAACGCGGTGCGCACCGCGCGCGAGAGCCCGTCGTCGAGGGTGAACCGGGTGCGGCGGAAGTCGCAGGAGCAGCCGAGCTTCCGGAGCTGTTCGAGGATCACCCCGCCGTACTGCTCGCGCCACTCCCGGACGCGCTCGACGAACGCCTCGCGCCCGAGCTTCCGGTAGTCCACCCCGCGGGCGTCGAGGTGCTTGCGGACCACCGTCTGGGTCGAGATCCCGGCGTGGTCCGTCCCGGGGACCCAGAGCGCGTCCCGGCCCTCCATCCGCCGATAGCGGACCAGCACATCCTGGATCGTGTCGTTCAGCGCGTGGCCCATGTGCAGCCGGCCGGTGATGTTCGGCGGCGGGATCACGATCGTGAACGGCTCGCGCCCGGGGTCGCCCCCGGGACGGGTCGCGCCGTCGGGCCCGACCTCGGTCTCGAACGCTCGCGCCTCGTCCCAGCGCGCCCGGGCCTCCGCCTCGACGGCCGCCGGGTCGAAACGCGAGGGGAGGGCGCTGCCCCCGTTCCCGCTTCCCGGCTGCTCGCCGCTCACCGGGGCGGGCGCAGGTGGGACGGCGGGCGCCCGGCGGGGCGCGATCTTCGTCGGGGCATCGCTACCCGAATCGCTGGCGCGATCCGGTCCGCCCTCTTTCGCGGGGAGGGAGGAGCCTCCCCGCACCCCTCCCCGGCGGCGCGTCGCGCCGCGTCGGCGCGCGCGGGACCTTCTCCACGGCCTGCTACCGTCGAGGAACGCCGGGATCCTTCGCCCGCGCGCCTGGTCATCCGGGGCCCCGGACCGCTACCCGAGCGCGCGGGCGAGCGCCCCGGTCCGGTCCCGGTCCTCCCACCGGAAACCGGCGTTCTCGCGCCCGAAGTGGCCGCCGCTCGCGGTGTCCTCGTAGATCGGACGGGAGAGCTCGAGGTGGGCGATGATGTCTCCGGGGGTCAGGCCGAAGACCTCGCGGACCGCGCGTTCGATCTCGGGCTCGGAGACCGAGCCGGTTCCGAAGGTGTCCACCCGCACGGAGACCGGCTCGGCTCGCCCGATCGCGTAGGCCAGCTGGACCTCGGCGCGCCGGGCGAAACCGGCGGCCACGATGTTCTTCGCGATGTAACGGGCCATGTAGGCGCCCGAACGGTCCACCTTCGTCGGATCCTTGCCCGAGAAGGCCCCCCCGCCGTGGCGGGCCATGCCCCCGTAGGTGTCCACGATAATCTTCCGCCCCGTGAGTCCGCAGTCCGCAGCCGGGCCACCCTCGACGAACTTCCCCGTCGGGTTCACGAAGACCCGGGGCGCGGAGCGGCAGAGCTCCGGCGGGAGCGCGGGCAGGGCGACGAGCTCGCGCACCTCGGCCTCCACCCGTCCGAGGGCCTCCTCCCGGTGCTGGGTCGAGGCGACGACGGTGGTGATCCCGGCCGGAGCCCCTTCGGGGTCGTAGGCCACGGTGACCTGGGCCTTGCCGTCGGGTCCCAGGTATGGAATCTCGCCGTTTCGCCGGGCGGCGGCGAGCCGCTTCGTGATCCGGTGCGCGAGCGTGATCGGGAGCGGCATGAGTTCCGGGGTCTCGTCGCAGGCGAAGCCGAACATCATTCCCTGGTCGCCCGCGCCGCCGTCGTCCACCCCCATCGCGATGTCCGGCGTCTGCTCCCCGAGCTGGATCCGCACCTCGACCGAGTCGGCGGCGAAACCGCCCTCGCTCCCGGTGTACCCGATCCGCCGGATCGTCCGTCGCGCCACCTCCTCGATCCGGGCGCGCGAGGGCCGGGAGCGGGCGGTGGCTTCGCCGGCGATCACCACGAGTCCGGCGGTGACGAGCACCTCGCAGGCGACCCGCGCGGCGGGATCTCCCGCGAGGAACGCGTCGAGGATCGCGTCCGAGATCTGGTCCGCGACCTTGTCCGGGTGCCCCTCGGTGACCGATTCCGAGGTGAAGAGCCGCACGTTCCGGTGTTCCGGCCGGCTCACTCGGGTTGTCCGTGATCAGGGAAGGAGGGGCGACATCCCCGAGTCGCCGCGACGCGGGTCGTTGCCCGAATCATCGGCCCTAACCGTCTCGGGAGACGGCTGCGGATGATAACAGCCGCGACGCCGGGCAGGGTGCGGCGCCCGCCGCTCCGCTGGACCGATGCAGGTCGCGCCGGGGACCGGCCGGCCGCGACGCCGGGCGGCGTGCGGCGCCCGCCGCCCGGGAGCACTCCCCGGTGAACCCCCGGTGGACCGCCTCCCCCCGGCCCACCGCCGTCCTCCTGCTCGCCGGTCGGTCGCGGCGGGCGTGGCCGCTCACCGTGGACACTCCGAAACCCCTCCTGCCGCTCTGGGGCCGCCCGCTCACCGAGCGGGTGCTCGATCAGCTGCGCGGGATCGTGGACACCGCGATCCTCGTGGTCGGCTACCGGAAGGAGCGGATCCTCGCCCACTTCGGCGACCGCTACCGCGGCATCCGGTTGATCCCCGTCGAGCAGGCGGTCGCGCGCGGCACCGCGGACGCGCTCCGGGCCGCCGCGCCGGTCGCCGCCGGCCGCGTGCTGGTCCTGAACGGCGACGACTTCTACCACGGCGAGGACCTGGCGCGGCTCGCCCGCCACGAGACGGCGATCCTCGCCCAGGAGGTCTCGGATCCCTGGAACCGGGCGACGGTGCGGGTCACCGACGACGACTGGCTGGTCCAGATCGTCGAGAAGCCCCCGGACGCGCCGCCCGGGGCGCTCTCGAGCGTCGGCGCCTACGCCCTGACCGCGGACGACCTCGGCCACCTCGGCGAAGTCGGCGAGAGCGTCCGCGGGGAGCTGGAACTCCCCGACCTGATCCGGAACCTGATCTCGATCCGGGGCGTGCGGGTGGTGCGCGCGCGCCGTCCGTGGATCCCGCTCACCTACCCGTGGGATCTCACCGGGCGCGTCGTGGCGCTCTTCGGCGGCGACCCGCCCGGCGAGGGCGCCCGGGCGCTCGGGCTGACGGTGAACGGGACCGGCGGCGACGCGCTCCTGCTCGACGAGGGGGCGAGCCTCCACGAGGAGGCCCGCACGCGGGGGCCGGTGGCGCTCGGCCGGGGAGTGCGGGTCGAGGCCGGCGCCCGGGTCGAGCGCTCCGTCGTGCTCGACGGCGCCCGGATCGGGCCGGCGGCGATCGTTCGGGACAGCGTCCTCGGCCCCGGGGCCGATGTCGGCGGCGGCGCCCGCCTGCTCTCGGGGCCGGTCGAGGAGATCCGGGTGCTCTCTCACACCGCCCGCGTGGGAGTGCCGCTCGTCGGCGCCTGTCTCGGCGAGGGTGCCCTGGTCGCTCGCGGGGCCACGGTGCCCCCCGGAACTCTCGTCGGCCCCGGCGAGCACTTCGGCTTCAGCAGCCCGTGGAAAAAGTCCCCCGCATCCGCACCGCTCCGGGAAGGGAACCGGAAT
>CAYGAO010000193.1:0-5949 GCA_964347715.1 uncultured Acidobacteriota bacterium | reverse complement strand
CCGCCCGCTTTCGCGGGGAGGGCGGACCCTCCCCGCACCCCTCCCCGGCGGCGCTGCGCGCCCGTCTGTAACCCGGGGGACTTTCACCACCGCCGCTCCGGAGGATTCGACCACGCTCATGCCGCATCCGACTCGAAGTTCCACCGTCCCGCTCCGCCGGGTCGCGCGCCTCTCGCTGGCGTTCGCCGGCTGCTGGGCCGTCGCCACGGCGTTCGCCGCCGCGCAGGACCCTGCCGAGCTCACGGTAACCCCCCCCGAGCTGGAGCTCGAGGTCGGGGAGACCGCCCAGCTCGACGCCGTCGTCCGGGACGCCGCCGGACAGGAGATCGAGTCGGGCGTCGTCTTCTTCTCGCGCGCCCGGCGCTTCGTCGGGGTGAACCCGGCCGGCGTCGTCGAGGCGCACCGCCCCGGGGAGCACACGCTGATCGCGATGGTTCCGAGCGACCCGGCCGAGGGGCGCCGCTCGCGCCCGACGCTGCTCGTCGAGATCCCGGTCCGGGTCGCGTGGCCGCCGCTCACCGGGATCGAGATCGCCGCGCTGCCGGCGAACCTCTACGCGGGGACCTCGCTCCCGGTCCGCGCCCTCGCCACGGATGCCTCGGGGGCCGAGCGCCGGCCCGACTTCGCCTGGAGTTCGAGCGACACCGGCGTCGCCACCGTCAGCGAGCACGGGGTCCTGATGCTCCACGGCGAGGGTTCCGCGACGATCTCGGCGAGCGCCGAGGCGGTCCGCGGCAGCGCCGGGATCGCGGTGAGCGCGAACCCGGCCGTCCGCCTCGAGCTCCGGGCCGACGAGGAGGAGGTCCGGACCGGTGATGTGGTCTGGTTCGAGGCCCGGGCGCTCGACGGCTCCGGGAGCGGGGTCCCGGACTTCCCGCTGCAGTTCGCGGTCTCGTCCCGGACGCCGGACACGCTCGTCGCCCCGGGCGCGGCGGCGTTCGTCGAGCCCGACGGCGCCTTCGTGGCCGAGCGGGCCGGCCTCCACACCGTGGTGGCCGCCGGGGGCGGGCTGACCGCCCGGCGCACGATCCGCGCGGTCCCGCGCGACATCCGGAAGGACTGGGAGGTCGTGGGCCGGGGCCCGGTGCGCGACCGGCACACCTCCGACCTCTGGGTCTGGGAAGGCCTCGACGGGCGCGACTACGCGATCACCGGCACCTGGGGCGCGGACGGCCACGCCTACTTCTGGGATGTCACCGATCCGGCGAGCATCCACCTCGTGGACACGGTGCGGGTGGACGCGCGCACCGTGAACGATGTGAAGGTGTCGCCGGACGGGAAGTTCGCGGTGATCAGCCGCGAGGGCGCGTCGGACCGGAAGAACGGCCTCGTGATCCTCGATGTGGCGAACCCCACCGACGGGGTGCGGATCCTCGCCCGCTACGACGACCAGCTCTCCGGCGGGGTCCACAACGTGTTCGTCGCCGACCAGCATGTCTTCGCCCTCTCGGCCGGGCGGCGCTACGACATCCTGAACGCGGAGGACCCGTCGAACCCCTACCGGGTGGGCCGCTTCGAGCTCGACACCCCGGGCCACGGCATCCACGATGTCTGGGTCCACGACGGCATCGCCTGGTCCTCGAACTGGACCGACGGGGTCGTCGCGGTGGATGTCGGCGGGGGCGGCCTCGGCGGGGCGCCGAACGACCCGAAGCTGATCGGGAGCTTCACCTACCCGAACGGCTGGAACCACGCCGGTTTCCCCTACCGGAGCCAGTCCACCGGGAAGATGCTGGTCTTCGCCGGTGACGAGAGCTTCCCCTTCGGGTTCGAGCCCGACGGGGATCTGCCGGACCGGGCCGCGGGGTGGATCCACATCGCCGAATGGGACGACTCCGGCGTCGGCCGGGAGGTGGCCCGCTACCAGGTGCCCGAGGCGGGCAGCCACAACCTCTGGGTCGAGGACGACATCCTCCTCGTCGGCTACTACAACGGCGGGCTCCGGGTCGTGGATGTGTCGGGCGACCTCCGCGGCGACCTCTACCGGCAGGGCCGCGAGATCGCCTTCTTCGAGCCTGCCGATCCCGAGGGCTACAAGAAGAACGCCCCCTTCGTCTGGGGGCCGCAACCGTTCAAGGACCACATCTTCTTCACCGACTGGAACTCCGGTCTGTGGGCGGTGAAGCTCGTGGACCCGGAGACGCCGCGCAACATGGGAGAGCCGCACTGATGCCCCGTCGTTTCCCCGGACTCGTTCTCGTCCCGTTCCTCGTCCACCCGGCGTTCGCCGAGGACCCCGAGCCGCCGACGCGGAACCACTTCGTCTATGTCTGCGCCGAATCGGACGACACCGTGCACCTCCTGCGGTTCGGGCCGTCCGGTTTCGACGAGGTCGAGCGGATCGCGGTGGGCAGCTTCCCCACCGAGACCGAAGGCCCCCACGGGATCAACATCTCGCCCGACGGGCGCCACTGGTTCCTGTCCATCGCGCACGGGATGCCGTTCGGCACGGTGCACAAGTACGAGACCGGGACGAACGAGTGGCTCGGCGACGCCACCCTCGGCCTCTTCCCGGCGACGATGGACATCTCGCCGAGCACCGGGCTGCTCTATGTCGTGAACTTCAACCTGCACGGCGACATGGTCCCGAGCACGATCTCGGTCGTCGAGACCGGGACGATGATCGAGGTGGCGACGATCGACACCGGCGTCATGCCCCACGGGGCCCGCTTCGACGCCGCCGGGCGGCTCCTCTACTCGGTGAACATGATGGACGACGAGCTCGTCGAGGTGGACGCGATGCGCTTCGAGATCGCCCGCCGCCTCCCGCTCGGCACGGATCCCGGCGCCCACGCGGGGCACGCCGGGATGGAGGGGATGCGGATGCCGGCGGTCAAGCCGACCTGGGCGACGAAGCCGTCGCCCGACGGGAAGGTGTATGTCGCCGGCAACGGCGACAGCGCGATCTACGAGGTGGATCTCGCCGAGTGGCGCGTGTCCCGGCGCTTCGACGCCGGCGAGGACCAGAACCCCTACAACCTCGAGCTCACTTCGGACGGCGCGGTGCTGGTGGCGACCTACAAGTCGGGAAACCGGGTCGGTTTCTGGGATCTGGCGAGCGGCACGCTGATCGCCGCGCCGGAGACCACCCGGCGGGTGCCGCACGGCGTCGTGGTGAGCGACGACGACCGCTACGCGCTCGTCTCCCTCGAGGGCGTCGGCGGCGAGCCGGGGACCGTCGAGGTCTATGACATCGGGGCCGCTTCCCGCGTCGCCCGGGTGGATATCGGCAAGCAGGCCGGCGGCATCATCTACTGGAACGGCGAGCGCTGAAACGCCCGCCCGCGGAGGAAACCATGACCGAGCAACACGCGCCGCCACGGAGGCGCCTCCTCCTGGGAGCGGCGCTCGCCGGGGCGCTGGTCCCCGGACTCGCGCTGGCCCAGGAAGCCGAAGAAGCGCCCGAGACGGGCCCCGAGCCCGCCGAGCTGATCGTCACTCCCGCCGAGGTCGAGCTCGAGGTCGGGGATTCCCTGACCCTCGAGGCCGAGGTCCGGGACGCCGAGGGCAACCCGATGGATCGCACCGTCGTGTTCTTCTCGCGTCGCCGTCGCTCGGTCGGGGTGAACCCCGCCGGAGTCGTCGAGGCCTACCGGCCCGGCGAGCACACGCTGATCGCGATGGTGCCGAAGGATCCGGAAGACACCGACCGGCGCGCCGAGCCCGCGGTGCGGGTGGAGATCCCGGTGACGATCCCGAACCCGCCGGTGGCCTCGGTCGAGGTCTCGAACCTGCCGGGACACCTCTACGCCGGGACCGAGATCGGCCTCGCCACCGAGGTGACGGATGTCTCGGGCGCGAAGCGCACCGATGTGGAAACGGGCTGGAGCACCGCGGACCCGTCGGTGGCGAGCGTGGACGCGCTCGGGGTGCTGCGGCTCCGGGGCGCCGGGCGCACGGTGCTCACCGTCTCGGCGGAGGCGGCGTCGAGCGACCGGACGCTCGAGGTGCGAGAGAACCCGGTGGTCGAGATCACCCTCTCCGGCGCGCCGACGGCGCCGGTCCGGACCGGCGATGTCGTCTTCTTCGAGGCGCGGGTGAGCGACGCCTCGGGGAACCCGGTGCCCGACTATCCGGTGCAGTTCGCGACCCTCGGGGTCCCGGCCGACGGGATCGTGGCGCCGGGGGCGATCGGCCAGGTGGATGCCGGCGGCGCGTTCGTCGCCGAGCGCTCGGGGACCCACACGGTGTTCGCCGACGGCTTCACGAAGTCCGCGAGCGCGACCTTCGGGGTTACCGCGAGGAAGGTCCGGAAGGATGTCGAGGTCGTGGGGCACGGCGCGGTGCTCGACCGGCGCACCTCGGATCTCTGGGTCTGGGAGGGCGTGGACGGCCGCGACTACGCCGTGACCGGCACCCACAGCGCCGACGGCCACGCCTACTTCTGGGATGTGACCGACCCGTCCGCGATCACGCTCATCGACACGGTCCGGGTGGACGCCCGCACCGTGAACGATGTGAAGGTCTCCGAGGACGGGAAGTTCTGCGTGATCAGCCGGGAAGGCGCCTCGAACCGGAAGAACGGGCTCGTGATCCTCGATGTCAGCGACCCGCAGAACGGGATCACGGTGATCGCCCGCTACGACGACCAGCTGAGCGGCGGCGTCCACGACGTCTTCATCGCCGAGGACCACATCTACGCGCTCTCGGCGGGGCGGCGCTACGACATCCTGAACGCCGAGGACCCGACGAACCCCTACCGGGTCGGACGGTTCGAGCTGGACACCCCCGGCCACTCGATCCACGATGTCTGGGTCGAGGACGGGATCGCCTACTCGTCGAACTGGGTGGACGGCGTGGTCGCGGTGGATGTCGGCGGCGGCGGCATGGGCGGCGCCCCGAACAACCCGGTGATGCTCGGGAGCACGCCCTACCCGAACGGCTGGAACCACGCCGCCTACCCCTACCGCAGCGAGTCCACCGGCAAGTTCCTGATGATCGGCGGGGACGAGGCGTTCCCGTACCAGACGCTGGAGGAGCAGGGGGCGCCGGGCCGCGCCGCCGGCTGGATCCACATCTTCGAGTGGGACGACTGGGAGAACGCCGAGGAAGTGGCGCGCTACCAGGTGCCGGAGGCGGGGACGCACAACCTGTGGGTCGAGGACGACATCCTCTACATCGCCTACTACAACGGCGGACTCCGGGTCGTGGACATCTCCGGAGAGCTCCGGGGCGATCTCTACCGCCAGGGCCGCGAGATCGCGCACTTCCTCCCGCACCACCCCGACAGCCGGGTGCCGAACGCGCCGATGGTCTGGGGGCCGCAGCCCTTCAAGGGGAACATCTTCCTGAGCGACATGAACTCGGGCCTGTGGGCGGTGAAGCTCGTGGACGCCGAGCCGGTGAACCTCGGCGAGCCGCAGTAGGCGGCCTCCGGAGGAGCGTGAGGACATCATGAGGATGCTGCGTCGGATCGCGCGTTTCGCCCCCGCCCTCGGGCTCTTCGCCTGCGCCGCCCCCGAGCCGCCGCCCCCGGAGAACCGGACGGTGTTCGAGGGGGCGCGGGTGATCGTCGGAGACGGCGTCCGGGTGATCGAGAACGCCGTGTTCGTGGTCGAGGACGATCGCTTCCTGCTCGTCGGCGCCGCCGGCGAGATCGAGGCGCCGCCCGCCGCGAACCGGGTGGATCTCGGCGGGCGCACGGTGATCCCGGCGCTCCTCGACACCCATGTCCACCTCGCGGTACCGGAGGCGGACCTCCTCGAGGATCTGCGCCGTCGCGCCTACTACGGCGTGGCCGCCGCGCTCAGCCTCGGCCACGACGACGGCGACGCGGCGCTCCGTCTTCGCTCCGAGCCGATTCCGGGAGCGGCGCGCCCGCTCACCGCAGGCCGGGGGATCACCCGGCCGGAGCCGGGGCGCTCGGAAGCGCCCTTCTGGATCGACACCGAGGCCGAAGGCCGGGAGGCGGTGCGCGAGCTCGCCGCGCAGCAGGTCGACATCGTGAAG
>CAYGAO010000192.1:0-5963 GCA_964347715.1 uncultured Acidobacteriota bacterium | reverse complement strand
CCCCCCCCCCGAAAGCCGGCGGAACGGGTCGCGCCAGCGATCCGGGCCGCCATCCTGTGGGGAAAGCGCCCCGCATCCGCCCGGACGATGGGGTTCGCCATCTCTTCGAGGACGGATTCCCATGCGGGGCGTTTTATCCACAGGCTGCCAGGTAGCCGGTGCGAAAGGGGGGATTCGAACCCCCACGGGTCACCCCACTGGATCCTAAATCCAGCGCGTCTGCCGATTCCGCCACTTTCGCCGCGGCGCCGTCGCTCCCGGTGGCGTGAAAGGGTAGCCGCCACCCGCCGGAGGGGTCAACGCGAGCGCCGGGGCGACGGCGGATCGAGGCGTCCCGGACCGCGCGGTGCGTTCCGGCGGTCGGGTCCGGTTCGCCAGCCGGGGCTCCCGGTCGTGGCTGTCAGCCGGGGCTCCCGGTGGGTTTCGGCGGCCGGGTCAGTCGGTCGGTTTCGGCAGCCGGAGGTCCCGGTCGGGGCGGCCGGTCGGGGCGGCCTGCCGGACGGTTCGTCCCCGACCGGAATCGGGAGCCGGGCCGGCGCGTAGAATTCGGCGCCTCGGGTTGCCGTTCGGGTGGGCTCCCGGAAGCGATGACTCCGATGCGTTCGATCTTCCGATCGTCGATCTCCTGGTGGGTGGCGGGTTCGCTCCTCGCCGTGGCGTCGCCGCTCGGCGCCCGGCTCTCGAGGCGCTGCGCCCGGTGGCGGTGCGGGGTGCCGGAGAGCCCGGTTTCCGGGAGTTCGAGACCTCCGGGACCGCCCTCGATCCGGCCCTGGTCCCGCCGGTGCGGGACTGCTTCGCCGAGCAGACGAGCGAGCACTGGTGCGCCCCGCGGATCGGGCCCGACGACCCGCCCGCGATCCACCGGAACGAGGACCGGATGGGTTCCTTCCGGGAGGCGCTCCGGGAAGCGCTCGAGCCGTTCCATCACGACCCGGAGCGCCACGACCACCGCCTCGGGCAGCCCGGAATCAACCTGCCCCACGGTGCGGGTGAACGCGGAGGGGAGCGGGAATCGCCGACCCCGCCCCACGGAAGGGACCGGTGGCCCGGGCCGTCGCCGGGGATCGCCGAGTGTGGCTGGCGACCGTCCGCTTCCGATCCGCCGTCTCGGCCGGGATCCGGGAACGCTGGTGCCGAAGCAGGGATTTGAACCCTGACACTCGCGAGGAGTACTGCGCCCTGAACGCAGCGCGTCTGCCGTTCCGCCACTTCGGCGCACGTTGAGGCGAGTGTAGCAGCCCGTGGTTGCCGCCCGCCGGCGCGACCGGAACGCCGGCTGGCGAGCCGGGCGCCGAGGCGAGGCCCGACCGCCCGAACCCCCGGTGGAACCCCGCCGCCGGGGGCGCTTCGAGGGACGCCGCGAGGGCGACGGCTGGGTCGTTCCGGAAGCGCCCGGCGGGGCGGAGGATGTTCACCTGACCGCTTCGCGCACCGGTGGCGCGCTGCCGGGGGACCGGGTGGAGGTCGAGGTGCTGTTCCGGGCGCGCCGGGGACGGCTCGAAGGCCGGGTCGTCCGGCTCGAGTCTCGGGGAGTGCTCCGGGTCGTCGGCCAGCTCACCCCCGAGGGAACCGTGGTCGTCTGGGACCGCCGCTGGGCGCGGGAGATCCGGATCCCGCCCCGGGCGAGGGCCGGGGCCGCGCCCGGGGAGCTGGTTCGGGTACGGATCCGGCGCGAATTCGATGCGCCGGATGGACGAGCCGTGACCGGCGAGGTCGACGCCCGCTTCGGGAGAGCCGACGATCCGGCCGCGGAACGCGCGGCGGTGCTCGCCCGGTTCGGGCTGCGGGACGGGTTTCCGGAGGCGGTGCTCGGGGAGGCGTCCCGCGCTCCCGCCGCGGTTCGCCCCGCCGACCGCGAGGGACGCGAGGATCATCGGGGCCGGCTGATCCTGACCGTGGACCCCGAGGACGCCCGCGATCACGACGACGCCGTCTCGGCGACCGAGCTCCCGGACGGCGGTTTCGAGATCGGCGTCCACATCGCCGATGTGGCGCACTATGTGCCCGCGGACGGGGCTGTGGACGAGGAGGCCCGGCGCCGCGGGACCGCGGCGTACTTCCCCGAAGGGGCGGCGCCGATGCTCCCGCCGGCGCTCTCCTCGGGAATCTGTTCGCTCGTCCCGGGAGAGGACCGGCTCGTCCGGTCCGTCACCCTGCGCGTCGGACCCGATGGAAGAGTCGTCGCCGCGCGTTTCGGGAGCGGCGTGATCCGGAGCGCGGCGCGCCTCTCCTACGGCGAAGCGGCCCGGATGATCGCGGGCGGAGAAGCCGGGGCGGTGCCCGAGGCGGTGCGGCGGATGGGGAGCGCGGCGGCGCTTCTCGGCGCGACGCGGCGGGCTCGGGGAGCAGTGGACCTCGACCTCCCGGAGCCGGCGGTCGCCGCCGACGCCGAGGGGAACCTGGTCGGGGCGCGGTACCGCGTGCGGACCGAGGCGCACCGCCTCGTCGAGGAGTTCATGCTGGTCGCGAACGAGGCCGCCGCCCGTCGTCTCGAGGAGACCGCCGCCCCGGCGCTCCACCGGGTCCACGCGGCGCCCTCGGAGTCGCGGCTTCGGCGCTTCGAGGACCTGCTCGCCGCCTTCGGAGAACGCCTCCGGCCGCCCTCCGCGACGCTCCGCCCCGAGCACTGCGCCCGGTTCCTCGCCCGCATCGAGGGCCGCCCCGAAGCCCGCTTCCTGCGGCGACGCCTGCTGCGGGCGATGAGGCGCGCCGCCTATTCCCCCCGGAGCGAGGGGCACTTCGCGCTCGCGCTCATGGACTACACCCACTTCACCTCGCCGATTCGCCGCTACCCCGACCTCGTGGTCCATCGCGCCCTCGGCGCCGGGCACGCGACCGCCTCCGGGAAGGCGCTCTCGGAGACGACGCTCGCCGAAGTGGCGCGGAGCGCCTCCGCAGCCGAGAGGAGCGCCGAGTCCGCCGAACGCGAACTCGTGGAGCGGCGGATCGCGCGCTGGCTCGCGGCGCGGCTCGGGGACACCTTCCCGGCGCGGGTCTCGGAGACGGGCCCGTTCGGCCTCGGAATCGATCTCGAGGAGATCCCGGCCCGCGGCGCGATCCCGCTCGCGCTCCTCGGCGACGGGGACTACCGCTTCGACCGCCGGAGCCACTCGCTGCGCTGCCGGGAGACGAGACGGGGCTTCCGCATCGGCGATGCGCTCGAGGCGCAGCTGGTGCGGGTCGAGCGCTACGGCGGCGGGCTCACCTTCGCGCCGGTCGCGGGCGGCGCGGCGCCCTGACGCGGACGGGCGCCACGCCGCCCGGGATGCGTCTTTCCCGTCCGCCCCGGAGCCGCCGGGCGCGCGCGCGGCAGGATCACGGTGAACCGGGAACCCTTCCCCGGCGCGCTCTCGACCTCGATGCGGCCCCCGAGCAGTCCGGCCGTGTGCCGCGCGATCGCGAGACCGAGCCCGGTGCCGCCCACCTCGCGCGACCGCGCCGGATCCACCCGGTAGAAGCGCTCGAAGATCCGCGCGCGGTGCCGTTTCGGGATCCCCACGCCGTCGTCCGCGACCGAGATCCGGATCTCGTCGCCCGCCCGCGCGGCGGCGATCTCGACCCGGCCGTCGTCCCGCGAGTACTGGATCGCGTTCCCGACCAGGTTCTGGAGTATCTCGGTGAGGAGCGCCGGGTCCGTCTCGAGCCGGAGCGCCCCTCCGGCATCGGGGGTCAGGAGCGCCCGCTTCCCCGCGCGGAGCCGCGCCGATTCCACGACGGATTCGATGACGCTCCGGACGCCGATCGGGGCGAACTCGGGTTCGAGCTTCCCGGCCTCGATCCGGGCCAGCCGCAGCAGGTCGTCGGTCAGCCGCGAGAGCCGCACCGCGTGCTCGCGGATGATCTCGAGGAAGCGCTTCTGCTCCGGGGGGCCCTGGAGGTCGCCCTCCAGCAGGGTCTCGGAGAACCCGCGGATCGCGGTCAGCGGCGTCTTCAGCTCGTGGGAGAGGTTCGCGACGAAGTCGCGGCGGACCCGTTCGAGCGCGTGGAGTCTCGTGACATCCATGAGGACGAGCACCGCTCCCGCCGGTGCGGGCGTCGCGGCCCTCCCGGCGCCCTCGTCGGGGGAGCGAACGGGCGCGCTGCGGGCCAGGACCTCGCGCCCGCCGAGCGAGACCGTACGCTCGGTGGAGCGGCCTCCCATCGAGGCCGTGACCATCTTCAGAAGGCGTTTCTTCTCGAGCACCTTCCTGGCCTCGCGGCCCTGGTAGTCGCGCCACGAGTCGCCGGGAAGCGCCATCGTGGTACGGAACGCCCGGTTCAGATACTGGATGCGCAGGCGCCGGTCGAGGACCGCGACCCCCTCCCGCATGCTCGAGAGGATCGTGGCGCCCTGGTTCCGCTGCGCGGTCAGCGACTCGAAGCTGTTTCGGAGCGCGAGCGCGGTCCGGTTCAGCGAGGCGAGCAGCTCGTCGAGTTCCGGCATCCCGAGCGGCGAGGTCTCGGGAGTGAAGTCGCCGCGGGCGACCCGTTCCGAGAACTCGCGGAGGCGGGCGACCCGTTGCGAGAAGCGCGCCGCGAACCAGAAGGACAGCCCCGCGGCGATCGCCGCGGCGACCAGGATGGCGAGCGCGACCGGCGACAGGATCGCGCGGACGGTCTCCTCGAGTCGGACGACCGGCTCGGAGAGCCGCAACACGGTGTCCGCGCTCCAGGCCGGACGGACCGCCACATAGGTGAGTTCCTCGCCGCGCGTCTCGCTGAAGCGCTGCGAGCGGCCGTGGCCGGTAGCGAAGGCGGCGACGATCTCGGGGCGGTCGGCGTGGTTCTCCATCGTCGCGGCATCCTCGTGGGAGTCGGCGAGGACGGTCCCGTCGCGGGCGACGAGGGTCACCCGGCGCTCGCCGGGCGAGCGACGCCCGTCCTCCCGGGTCCCCGCGGCCTCGAACGCGGCGAGGCCGAGCGCCCACGCGGTGAGGGCGGCCCGGTCGCTCTCCCGCGGCGGATTCGAGAGCCCGACATCGGCGACGCTGTCGAGATTCGCGAAGGCGGCCGCGACCGCGCTCTCGCGGACGACCTGCGCGGCGGTGAAGAAGACGGACGCGAAGGAGACCGCCGCGACCAGCAGGCTCGCGGCCGCCAGCCGAACCGCCAGCCGGGATGGCCAGCGGGAATACCAGCGGCGCCGCCGCGCCGCGGTGGGCGCCGGCGGCGGCGTCAACCGGGCGGTTCGGCGCGATACCCGACGCCGCGAACCGTCTGGAGCAGCGACGGCTTCCCCGGCGCGTCCACCTTCTGCCGGAGACGCCGGACATAGACATCCACGCTGCGGAGAGTGATGAACCGGTTGCGCCGCCACACCGCCTCGAGGAGCTGCTGACGGGAGAAGACCCGGCGCGGGTGGGAGACCAGGTAGTGGAGCAGCCGGAATTCGAGGTGGGTCACTGCCACCTCCTCGCCGGCGCGTTGCACCCGGTGCGAGGCGGGATCGATCACCAGCTCGCCACACTCGATCCGCCCGTCCTCCGGCGCGGGAGGTGGGGTCTCCCTCCGCCCGGTCCGGCGCAGCACCGCCCCGACGCGCGCGGTGAGCTCGCGGGGGCTGAACGGCTTCGTGATGTAGTCGTCGGCGCCGAGTTCGATACCGGCGATCACATCCACCTCCTCGCCCCGCGCGGTGAGCATGATGACCGGAAGCGCCCGGAGCTCCGGGTCGTTGCGGAGGCGCCGACACACCTCGAAGCCGCTGATGCCGGGAAGCATCAGGTCGAGGATCAGGAGGTCCGGCCGCTCCTCGAGCAGCGTGGCGAGCCCCTCGTCGCCGTTCCGGACGGAGGTGACCCGGTAGGACTCGCGCTCCAGGTTGTAGCGCAGCAGTTCGACGATATCGGGGTCGTCCTCGATGACCAGGATGCGTTTCACGGGCGGCGACGAATGATACCGAGCAGCCGGCGGACAAAACGCCCCGCGTGGGAATCCGTCCTCGAGGAGATGGGGAACCCCGTCGTCCGGGCGGATGCGGGGCG
>CAYGAO010000191.1:0-6002 GCA_964347715.1 uncultured Acidobacteriota bacterium | reverse complement strand
TGGTAACCGCATCGCTGGTCGTGACTCCCTGGATTGTGCGCAACTATACGCAGAAAGATTTTGTGGGCTTTACGCAGGGCTACGAGTCCCCCATCCTCATCGAACGACTTGCATTCAATGCCATGACATGGCGCCAGTGGATCGCCGCCTTTCCGGTCTGGAGTGGGAGGGGGGGGTTCGGGAGGTGGGGTCTCGGGCAACGCCTGGCGACCGAATGGTTCGGAGCGGAGGAAGTTGGCCACTTGATATACAGCAGTCCATCATATTACGGACGTCGAGCGGAGGAGATAACGGAGATAGACGTAGGGAACGCGGTACGGGAAGACCGGCTCGGCTTCGTGCTGGGGCGAATGCTCGCCGATCTTCCGAAACACCTGGCCGTGAGCGTGCCCCTGGCATGGAGAGGCATGGCGCAAACCGGATGGATTCCATTCGGGAGCGCCTGCTGGTTGCTGGTGATCTTCGGCTTCGTGCGCGGCAGTCCTCGAAACCGGGGCGCTCTGGCGGCTCTGGCGTTCTGTCCGGTCGTCGTATTGGCGATCAACGCGCTCGTATCCACCAGCATCCCCCGTTACAGCCTCGGACTCCTGACACCCCTGTCGGTCGGAGTCGCCCTGCCCATCGCCTGGGCGGTCGATGGCGCCTGGAACCGGCTGCGCCGTTCGATACCAGGGATGATGACGCGCGATCCAAATCGGTCGACGGATTCCGCCGGACGGCCGTGACCCGCGCGGGCTCTGGCGCCGATGCCGGTCTGCCACGGACGGTCCGAGCGGGGTTCGGCGCCAGTCTCGGCAGCCGGTGGACAAGGCGCCCCGCACGGGACCTCGTCCTCGAAGCGATGGGGAACTCCGTCGTCCGGGGGGATGCGGGGCGCTTTCCCCACCGGGTGGCGGCCCGAATCGCTTGCGCGATCCGTTCCGCCGTCTTTCGCGGGGAGGGAGGCCCCTCCCCGGCGGCGCTTCGCGCCGCGTCGGCGCGCGAGAGACTTTCTCCACCGCCTGTCGGCTGCGTTCCGTGGCTCCTTGGTGGCCGGAAGGCCGCACTCTGTCGTCGAGACGCGCCGGCGCTTCCGAAGTCGTGACCGATGGACCGGGCGCGCCGTCGCCCCGATATCCGGTGGACCGGTGAATGCAACTTCCGGCATTCCGGTCCCGGCGCCCGGCCGGTTTCGACCCTTTCCGGAAGGGGAAGACGGCCCGACCGGTAGCGCAGTCTTCGGGAGACCCGGACCGGAGGGCGGTTTCCGGTCGACGGGCGTCCGGCGCGTGGACGAACCGGCGGGTCGCACCCTTGCAGTGGGCGGTGGCGGGCGTCGTCAGTTCGGTTTCGTTGGGCCTGGTCGCGGCGCAGCTGGACTGGCGTTCGCTGGCGATCGGGGACATCTCGTGGACCGGTGTCGTGGCGGGGGCGACGCTGCTCGCGGCCGGGAGTCTGTTCGGCGCCCTGCGCACCTGGCTGATCGCCGGCGGCCGAAGCGGAATGCGCACCGCCCTGCGCGTCACCGCCTGGCACGGGATCTGGTTGATCGGGCTGCCCTTGCGCCTCGGCGAAGTGGCCTGGGTGGCGTCCATGCGACGGGCCTATGGCTGGAACGCCGGCGCCGCCGTGGCCTGCGCGCTGGCGCAACGCCTGCTCGACCTGGGGGTCGTCGCGGGTCTCCTGCTCCTGACGACGCCGGCGGCAGTCGGCCCCCTCGATTACCGCCTGCCGGCGCTCTCCCTGCTGGCCGTCGTGGTCTGCCTGCTCGGGTTCATCGGAGCCATGACGCTCGGCCGCTGGCTGCGGCTCGCGGCCGGGATCGCCATCGGAATCGGGCGCCGGCGCCACCACCGTTCCCGGCGGTGGCGCTCACTGGCGCATCATCTGAACCAGGCGCGACACTGGCTCGATGACGCCCGCCATCGCCGGGCGCTGAGACGCGCTGTCGTCCCGACCGTGCTCAGCTGGACTGCCGTGGTGGCCGCGTACCATACGCTCGGTCTGATGGTCGGTCTCGACATCACTCCGGCGCAGTCCGGCTTCGCCACCGCCGGCAGCAACCTCGTCGCGGCTCTTCCGGTGCAGTCCATCGGCGGGCTCGGCCTGCTGGAAGCCGGATTCACCGGTATCGTCACCGGGGTCGGCGCGCCGGCCGGAACGGCCGCGCTGGCCGCCCTGGCCATCCGGTTCGCCTCCCTGACCGCAGTCGTCCTGTTCTGGCTGGTCGCCGCCGCCGCCGCCGGAAAGCCGGCCGAAGCGCCGCGGAGAGATCCGGCATGAACGGGTCTCCGGTTCTCGTCGTCCTTGTCTTGCGGAACGAAGCGACGAATCTCGAACGCCTGCTGCCGCCGTTGCTCGAGGTCGTCCGGCGCGAGAACTTCGACCTCCTGGCGATCGACGACGCCTCGACCGACGGGTCGCGAGGCATCCTCGAGGCGCACGGCGTTCCCACGATCACCCTGATCCAGCACCTCGGTGTCGGCGGTGCGCTGCAGACCGGTTACAAGTACGCGGCCGCCAGGGACTACGAGTATCTTCTGCAATTGGACGGCGACGGGCAGCACGATCCCCGGTTCCTGCCGCTCATCCACCAGCAGCTGACTCGTCGCGAACACGATTTTGTGATCGGTTCGCGGTTCCTGAGGGGCGGCGCCACGCCTTTCCCGCCCGAGCGGATGCTCTACACGGGAACCGTGTTCCGAAGGATCGGGATTCGCTGGTTCCGCATGCTGCTGTACGCCGTGACCGGTGTCTCCATCTCGGATCCGACCTCCGGGTACAGAGGGATGAACCGAAAGTGCCTGGTCTTCCTGAGTGGCGATCTGTTTCCCCACGACTACCCCGATGCGGATGTTCTGGCGACTCTGATCGGCAATCGTTTCCGTCTGTGCGAAGTCCCGGTTCACATGTACCGGAACGACGCGGGACAACTGCACCGGGGACTCGCCCCGGTCTGGTACGCATTCAAGATGACGCTTTCGCTGCTGCTGTCCGGCATTCGCAAGAGGGAGAGGTGATCCGACATGCCTCCATTCCCCCCGGTCCACCACATCGTCTTCTCCGTCGCCTGTGGTCTCTCGCTCCTCGGAGTCGTCGTCGAGCTGATTCGCCGGTCGTGGCTGCAGGAACGCCACGCCGCATTGTGGATCGTGCTGGCGGTGGTCTTTGCGACCTACGGCCTGTGGTCGGGACCCCTGGTCGCCGTCGCTCGATGGTTCCGCATCGGGGATGTCGTTACGATCGTGCTGTTCTTCGGAATCCTCCTGTGCACCTTGCTGATCCTCCAGCTGTCGGTAGTGGCCAGCCAGTCCTCCATCCGGATCAAGAACCTGGTTCAGGAGGTCTCCATCCTCCGGCGCGAGCTGGAACGGGACCGGGCGCGGGAGTCCGGGAGGGACCGCAGTCGCCGACGATGAAGCTGTTCGATCCCGCAGCGCACGAGGTCCGGGTCCGGCGGGCGCCCCGGAAGATCGCCGTCCTCTCCATCGATGTGGAGCACGACTACAACGGTGGCCGAACCGACGCGCTGGATCGGCTTCCCGACCTGCTTCGTCGGCGGCCCCCCCTGCCGTTGACCGCCTTCGTGGAGGGGCGCCTGTTCGAGGCGCGTCCGGATCTGTGCGCCCGTCTCGTCGAGGCCGGCGTCGATCTGCAGCTCCATTGCCACGACCACCGGGACGCGGGCGATACCGCCGGAAGCCTGCGACGCGGCGTTCGGGCCTTCGAGAACTTCGTCGGCGCGAGACCGCGGGGATACCGGGCGCACACCTATCGCCTGACGGAAGAACTCGTGCATGCGTTGCTGGCGGAACGCTTTGCGTGGGACTCTTCGATCCTGCCCGGGATCGGCCTCGGCAACCACCGGGGGCGCGTGTTTCGAACCGGTGACTGGTTCGTGATCGACGGCGTGCTGGCGGAGTTTCCGGTCGCGAGCTGGCGCGCCCTGGGGATTCCGTTCACCCACTCGTACCGGCAACTGCTGGGGCGACTCGGGGAGTCGGCGCTCGATCGCGCGGCGTCGTTGCCGGACCTGGTCATCTACGACATGCACATGACGGATCTGGTTCGCGACGGCCGAATCGGGGAGTCGCCGCTGCCGCCGTGGCTGAAGGTCGGGCACGCGCTGGTGCGGCGCCGGCAGCGCGGCTGGGACGACCTCGCTCGCCTGGGCGAACGCCTGGAGGCGCGGGGTTACGAGTGGAGCACGCTGTCGCGCTGTCACGAACAGCTGACCGAAGGCGGTGGCGGCCGGTGAACGACGGCCTGGGCGCAGCGCACAGCCCGGACTTCGTCGCGGCCTGGAGGTCGACCCTGTGCAGCGTCTATCGGTGGCGGCAGGAAGGTCCGTTCGCCGTCGTCCCGTCGATCTTCGGCGCGCCGGTGTTCGCCTGTGTGCCGGGTCTGAACTACACCGACCTCGGCGCCGCGGAAGCGCGGGAAGTGGCCCGGGAGATGCGAGGGCGCTCGTTCAACATCCGTCTGTTGAACTCGCCGCCGGGAGAACCGCCGCCGGGAACGCCCGCGGTTCTCCGGCTCTCGCTCCGGGCGTTCGGCCATGATCGGGAGGCGGTATGGGAACGGGCGCTGAAGAGCGCGAAACGCAGAGGGGTCCGAAGGGCGAGGAAGGCGGGGCTCCGGGTCGGCGAAGAGACCGGCCCGGGTGCGGTGCGGGTGTTTCGCGAGTTGCTGTCGGTCGGTCTCGCCCGCCACGGGGCTCCGGTGATGCCGGCGGCGCTGTTCCACGCCCTCGTCGAAACGCTCGACGCCCGCATCCTGGTGGTCCGGGACGCTGGCGGCGAAGCGCGGGCGGGCCTCCTCTGGCTGCGGGACGGCCCGCTCGCCTGGCTGCCCTGGATGGGGTCGCGGCCGGGTCCGGACAAACCGGGCGATCTGCTCTGCTGGGGACTCATCGAGCGCGCGCTGGCCGGCGGCGCGGACATCCTCGACTTCGGTCGGTCCCCCACCGGCGGCGGCGTCGACCAGTTCAAGCGCTCTTTCGGCGCCGTGCCCGTCCCCGTCCGCTGGCTCTCGAACCGGCCATTCGACCACTACCGCCGTTACGCGCCGGTCCAGAAGCTGTGGCGGGCGTTGCCGAGAACCGTGACCGACCGTCTCGGCCCGCGGCTGTGCCGGCGTCTCGCGGATTACTGATGCGCATCCCACGGGCGGACGCCGGAGCGGACCGGATCTACGACGGCCTGCGAGCCGCCTTCGGCGACGGCAGCCCCCGGGCGTCCGGTTATCTCTCGGAGTACTCCTTCCTGCGGGAGCGAGACCTGATCCTCGAGGCCCTCGGCGAGCGGCCGGGGACGACGGTGGATGTGGCGTGCGGCGCCGGGCGCGTCTCGCTGCCGCTCGCCCGAGCCGGGCGCCGCGTCGTCGGGGTGGACTTCAACGCGGCGGCGTGCGCCGAGGCGAGACGGAACGGAATCGCCGCGGTCCGCGGCGACGCCTTCGGGCTGCCGCTGGCGACGGGGGTGGCCGATGTCGTGTTGAACGTGGAGTTCGCCCAGCAGTACGACCTGGCTCTCGTCGAACGCATGCTGCGCGAGGCCTCGCGGGTACTCCGCCCGGGCGGCCGGCTCCTGATCGCCTGGCCCAACCGCCGGGCGGTGATCCATCGGATCGCGGCCGCAGTCCTGCGCCTCCTGAACCACCCGCGCGGGCGTGGTTCGATCCCGCTGGTCGGTCATGCGCCGCCCGCGATGCGGGCCGCGAGCGACCGCGCCGGGTTCCTCGTGGACGAGGTGTTCGCGATCTTCCCGCCTCTGCGCCTCCGACTCCGCCGCGTCGACGGGCCGCTCGCGGATCTGATCGGCTCGAGCTTCGTGGGCCTCTTTCGCCGGAAAGACCAGCCATGACAGGTTGTGGAGAAAGTCCCTCGCGCGCCGACGCGGCGCGAAGCGCCGCCGGGGAGGAGGGGTGCGGGGAGGGTTCTCCCTCCCCGCGAAAGACGGCGGAACGGCTCGCGCCAGCGATTCGGGCCGCCCTCCGGGGGGGCAAGCGCCCCGCAGCCGGCC
>CAYGAO010000190.1:0-6057 GCA_964347715.1 uncultured Acidobacteriota bacterium | reverse complement strand
CGCGCCCGCTTCGGCGAGCGCGACGAGCGCTCGCCGCGCCGGGTCGCGGTCGTTCGAGAACACCGCCGGCGCCCGCGGCAGGAGCACCTGGCCGGCTTTCGCCTCGAGGTCGAGACCCGCGAGCACGCGCCGCGCCGTGTCCGCCGGGGTCTCGGCCCCGAGCCCCCGACCCGGCGCCAGGAGGCAGAGCGCGACGGCGAAGCGCGGCGCGGCTTTCCCGGAGATCGTCGCCAAGGCGCGAGCGAGGCTATCAGGCTGTGGACGGAATGGCGGAAGCGAGGGATGCCGGGGCCCGTGGGCGCCGGGGACTTCGACTCGCCGGCCGGGGGAGGACCCGGAATGACACCCCCGCTGCCTAGGATTCCGCCCGTGGACGCATCGGGAGCAGCCGGGGCTGCCGACTGGATCGGAGTGCGCCGGTTCGCGGACTGGCGCGCGCTCCGGCAGTGGGTTCTCCGCGAGGCGGCGGACGCCGGCCCCGGAAGGCGGGTCGAGACCCTGCGGGTGTTCGTTCCGACGAACGGCGCCGCGAGCTCGCTGCGCGGCGCCCTCGGGGAACGGATGGCCGCCGGGGCCGTCCTGCCGACGATCCAGCTCGCCGGTTCGTTCCTCGCCGACCTGGCCGGCGACCTCGACCCCCCGTTCCGGCTGGCGCCGGAAACGGTCCGCGAGATCCTGATCGAGGAAGCGCTCGCGGCCGGATCGGGAGACGCCGGGGCGCCTCCGGGCGATTCGGGGCATCTCGTCGTTCCCCTGCTGAACTTCCTCGAGGAACAGGCCGGGGATCGGGAGATCGACCCGGGGCGAGCCGCCTTCGAGGCCTTCGCCAGCCGGGCCGCGGCGCACTTCGAGGAGGCGCGAGAGACGGATCGCGGCGCCGAGCGCCTCTTCGCGCTGAACGAATGGCTCCGGGGGGTCCACACCCGCTTTCGCGCCGACCTCGACGCCCTCGGGCGCGGCGACGCCGACGGACTCCGCCGGCGGCTCTTCGCCGAACGGCGGGAACTCCGCCTCCGCTTCGCCCACAGCCGGATGCTCGCCCTGGGGACACAGGCGCTGCGACCCGCCGAGGCCCGGCTCCTCGCCGCCCTCCTGCCGCCCGGGCAACTCGTGTTCGGGCTCGTGGGCGAGACGCCCGACCCGCTCGTTCCGGGGAGCGTGGACCTCCGCGAGCTACCAGCCCGAGACCCGCCGGAACGGCGGCGGACGCTCTTCGGCGAGTCCTCCCCTCCCCCGCGTCGCGGGCGGATCCTCGTCCCGGCGTCCGCTGGTGGCGAGCCCGCGTTCCGGGCGACCGACCGCGACGGGGAGATCCGGATCGCGGCGGCCCTGCTCGCCCGCGGTCGCGCCGACGGGGCCCGGCGGTGCGCCCTCGCCGCCCAGAACCCTCGGGACTATCTCGAGAGCGCCGGGTTCCTGCTGCCCGAGTCCGGTTTCGCGCTGCGCACCCGGCTGGGCCGGCCGCTCGCGGGAGAGCCCTGGGTCGCCGCCCTCGGCGAGGTCCTCGCGTTCGCGGCGCAGCCGGGGCGGCTCTCGCTCGGGCTCTGCCTCCTCCGGGGCGCCTTCTTCCGGGATCCGGCCCTGCCCGAGCCGCCGGGGCGAGCCGCCGACGCTCTCGCTCGGGAAGCGCTCGCGGCCGGCATCCGGAACACGAACGATCCCGCCGACCTGCCTCGTCTGGCGGCGCGTTTCCGGGAACGAGCCGGAGAGCGGCGGGCGCGGGCCGAGGGCTCCCCGGACCCCGAGCGGCAACTCGCCTACGCCCGGTCGCTCGCGGCCGCCGCCGCCGCGCTCGATTCGCTCGTCGCCGCGGCCGCCGCACTGGCGCCGCTCGGCGATCCCGAGGCCGGATTCGGGGAAGCGGTCGAGGCGCTGATCGCCTTCGCCGAGGAACACCTCCCCGATTCCGCAGCGGGGGACGCGAGCGTTCGGGAGCTCGCGTTCGATGTCCTCCACGAGGCGGCGGCCGCCGCGCCGGGCTCGCTGCGGGCGGGTGGGCCCGAGGCGATCGGCCGGCGGATCCGCCGGCTCCTCGGTCGCCGCACGCTGCCGCCGGGATCGGCCGGGGGCGAGGAGGCCGACGATCCGCCGTCCACCGGACCCGGGGGAGGCCCCCCGGGCGAGGTCGAGCTGATCGCCGCGCGGGACGCTCCCTTCGGGGACCACGATTTTCTGGTGCTCCTCGGCGTCGTGGACGCCGACTGGCCGCGCGACCGCCCCGGGAACATCTTCTTCCCGAACCGCGTGCTCGAACGCGCGACCAGATCCCGCCGGGCGAATCGGGCCGCCGAGGAGATCCGTCTGCTGCGCTCGCTGGTCGCGCTCCCTGCCGCCTGGGTCGCCTTCACCCGCCCGGAACTCGTGGACGGCTTTCCGGCGGCGACTTCCCCGCTGGCCGGGGAGATCGCCGAAGCGGCTCGCGAGCTCGAAGCCATCCCCTTCGCCGTCCCGACACCCGAGCCCGCCCCGGCGGAGGATGCGCTTCCCCTCCCGACCGGGCTGAGCCGCCGGGCCCCGACCGCGGCGGTGCTCGAACACCCCGTCTCTCCGAGCGGGATCGACTCCTTCGCGAAGAACCCGGCGCAGTTCTTCGCCGGGAGCGTCCTGGGGCTCGAGGAGGAGCGGCCGCTCGACGATGTGCCGGCGCCGGTGGAACGGGGAAAGTGGCTGCATGCGTTCCTCCAGCGGGCGTACGAGGGCCTTCGCGCGTCGGGCGCCGAAGTCACCGAGTCCGATCTGGAAGCGGTCATCGCCCGGTTCCGCGAGGAATTCCGCCGATTCGCCGAGGCGCAGGGGCTCGACGGGGTCGAGCGGCGGATCGAGGAGCAGTGGCTCTTCGGGTCGGACGACACCCCGCCCGCGATGGAGTGGTTTCTTCGGGAAGAGGTCGGGCGCGGCCCCGCGAAACCGGTGGGCTTCGAGGAGCGGATCGCCGGGGAACTCGAGGCGGCGACGGGGACCCGCCCCGCGCTCCGCGTCCGCGGGCGCTACGACCGGCTCGACGAGCGCCCCGACGGGTCCCGGCGGGTCCTGGAATTCAAGTCCGGCCGCTTCTACGAAAAACCGCTACAGCCGCGGGTGTACGCCCGGATCCTCGAAGGCGCCGACGGGAGGAGGACGGACTTCGCCCTCCCGTACTTCGGGAATCGAAGGTGGATCGGGCCCGAGGACCGGCCGAGCGACGCCGACCAGGACGCGGCCCTCCGGAACCTCGCCGACGGCCTCGCCGCGGGCTGCTTTCCGCCGGCGGCGGAGGACGGCCAGTTCGACTTCCCCCTGGTGACCCGCCGGGACCTGCCGGACCCGGACGGTGACTCGGACGGGGAATCCGGCGGGGAACCGGGGAAGGCCCCCGGATGACGGCGCGCACGGCCCCGGAGACGCCGTTTCCGCCCGACGCCGCGGCCCGCGCCGCCGCCGCCGACCCTTCGCGGAACATCGTCCTCCGCGCCTCCGCCGGAACCGGCAAGACGACCGTCCTGAAGGATCGCTACCTCCGCCTCGTCGGGTGCGGCGTGCCGCCGCGGAACATCCTCGCCCTGACCTTCACCAGGAAGGCGGCGCAGGAGATGAAGGACCGGATCCTCCGCGAACTCGTGTTGGCGCGGCCCGCCGAGATCGCCGAGGTCAGGGTTTCGACCCTCGACGCCTTCACCCTCGGCCTCATCCGCGAGTTTCCGCTCGACGCCGGGGTGAGCCCGGGGATCGAGATCCTGGACGAGCGCTCGATGCCGGTGGTCCGCGAAGAGGCGATCCGGCGGGTCTTCTCCGGGGCGACCGGCTTCGACCGGGAAGTGCTCGGGGCGCTGCCGGGATTGCTCGACCGCTCGAACTCCCAGGTCGCCAAGGCGGTCCACGACTACCTCGATCGGCGGCTGATCTGGGCGCGTCACTTCGAGGAACTGGCAGGGAAGACCAGCCGGGGCGCCGCCCCGCGCCTCCGCGTCTTCCTCGCCCCCGTCGCCCGCGAATGCGCCCGCCTCCGGGCGGTCGGCGCGGATCCGTCCGTGGGAATGCCGCTCTCGGTTCGGCTCGCGCTCGATCTCGCCGAACAGCCGCGCTCGCGGGACGCGCTCGACCTCGAGGCGCTCGGCGGCTTCTTCCGTTACCAGCACCGCAAGCCGCCGCGGGGTCTCCCGGAGACGCTCCACCGCGATTTCCGCGCGGTGAAGGAGCGAGTCGACGGGTTCCGCTCCCGCTGGCTGATCCATCGGAACGACCGCGCCCTCGGCGCCGTCTGGCGACTCTTCCGGGCAGCGGAGACCGAGTACCAGCGGCTCAAGGAGGAGCGCGGGGTCATGGACTTCGACGACCTCACCACCGCCGCCACCCGGCTGTTCGGCGAGCTGGAGGAGTTCTCGGCCAGCCGCTTCCGCCTCGAGGCGCGCTACCACCACCTGCTGCTCGACGAGTTCCACGACACGAGCGACCCCCAGTGGGAACTGCTCCGGGCCGTGATCCGCCCGTGGACGGAGGGGATGGGGCTCGCCGCCGAAGAAGTCAGCCGGGTCACGAACGGGCGGCTCACCCGCCCGACGATCTTCGTCGTCGGCGACCACAAGCAGTCCATCTACCGGTTTCGCGACGCCCGCGTCGAGATCCTGCGCCAGGCGGAACAGGAGATCGGGCGCCTCGGAGCACCTGGCGAAGACCCGAAGCCCGGGGTCGTGCTCCGGTGGAACTTCCGTTCGAGCCGCCTGATCCGGCGGTTCGTGAACGCCGCCTCGCGCCGGGTCGCCGCAGCGGCGGAGACGAATCCCGAAGACGACTGGGCCTTCCGCTACGAGGAGGACGATCACCTGCCGGAGGGCGAGGCGCCTGCCGACGCCCGGTCGGGCGAAGTCGGGCTCGCGGTCCCCGGGGCGGCGCTCTCCGTTTCGGTCGGGACCGAACACGAGGAGGTGGCGGCGCGCATCGCCGCCCGGATCGCGACGCTCGTCCGCGAACACGAGGTCTCCCCGGAACAGATCGCGCTTCTCGCGCGGAACGCGACGAAGCTCGCTACCTACCGCGCCGCGGTCGAGGCCGCGGGGATCCCGACCTACCTCGTCAGGGGCTCGGGCTTCTTCGAGACCAGCGAAGTGCGCGACCTCCGGGCGCTCACCCGTTTCCTCGCGAGACCCCATTCCGACCGTCGGGCGGTGGAGCTCCTCCGGTCGCGCTTCTTCGGGTGCTCCGACGAGACCCTCGTTCGCATCCGACGGGCGAGTTCCGCGCCGACGCCCTTCGCCGATCTGGTGCGCGGCGACGGGGACGACCGTCCCGACGGTCCAGGCGAGCCACTCGGCAGCGCGGCGAGCGAGGTGCCGGACTGGATCCGGCTCGCCCGCCGGCTTCCTCCGGCAGCGACGCTCGAACGGATCCTGCGGCGCACGCGCTACCTGGACCGCGCCGCCACCCGGGCCCCGGCCTCCCCCGAAACGCGGCAGCGGGAGGCGAACGTCCGCAAGCTCCTCGGGCATCTCCGGAGCTTCGAGCGTGGCGGGTTCGCCACGATGGAGCAGGTCGCCGAGCGCCTCCAGGCCGCGGCCGCCGGCGACACCACCGAGGCCCCGGTCCGGGCGGCGGACGCGGTCCAGGCGCTCTCGATCCACGCCGCGAAGGGGCTCGAGTTCGATCAGGTGTTCCTCGTGGACTGCGGGGGTTCGGGGAGGGGCGAGACCGGGATTCCGCGGGTCCAGGAGCGCGGGCGGGGAGACTGGACGATCGCCCTCGTCAGGGACGCCCCGGCCTGGAAACTGGACGACGGCGGCCGGGCCAGGTCCGAGGAACGCCGCTGCCTGTATGTGGCGCTGACCCGCCCGCGACACGGCCTCTGCCTGTCCTGGATCACCCGGTTCACGAAACGGGGCGTCCCCTACAAGCCCCGGGGGCTCGCGGGGCTGCTGCCGCCGGACCTCTTCGGGGCGGCGTCGCAGACGGTCCGGAACCCCAGGCCCGCGATCGCCTGGGAGGGGTTCGACATCGAGGTCCTGCCGCCGGTGGCCGGCGCCGCGTCCGGCCCCTGACAGGCTGTGGAGAAAGTCTCTCGTGCGCCGACGCGGCGCGAAGCGCCGC
>CAYGAO010000189.1:0-6106 GCA_964347715.1 uncultured Acidobacteriota bacterium | reverse complement strand
CGCTTCGCGCCGCGTCGGCGCACGATGGACTTTTCTCCACAGCCTGTCAAGTGGATCATGCTGGGGTTGGGAATGGAAGTGGACCCGACCGGGAAGCCGACCTCGGCGGCGCACCGGCGCCATGTCGGGGAGCTCTGGTGGACCTTCCACGATTTCGTCGCTACCCGGGGCGGTGCGCGATATCTCGGTTCGTTTCCCGAAGGAGAGCCGTTCGCCGATTGGTCGATCCACGACCGCTACGCCCATCGTTCTCATGTAACTCGTGACGGGTTGCGGCGCCACCGTGAAGCAGCCAACCGGATCGCGGTGATGGCGGAGGCCGAGGAATGAGCGCGGATTTCGTTCTCTTCGACGACATCGAGGGCGTCATCCGGGACACCGTGCGGACGAGCGCGGGGGTTTCGGACAGCGCGAGACCGATCTTCCTGATTCGCAATCTCTTCGGC
Source organism: uncultured Acidobacteriota bacterium (assembly GCA_964347715.1). GTDB lineage: Bacteria > Acidobacteriota > Vicinamibacteria > Marinacidobacterales > Marinacidobacteraceae > CAYGAO01. The sequence continues at coordinate 5,660 of CAYGAO010000189.1, read as the reverse complement.
AGGATCCGGGTCCTGGCGCCCGACGCGATTCGGGACGACGGCGCGGGGCTCGACGGGCTGCGAGCGTTGGCCAGCGCGCTTCGCGACCGACTCGGCGCGCGCGCCGCGCTCGGCGGGGAGATCCTGTTCGTGGACCCGGCGCTGCTCGCCTCCGTCCGGCCCACCGCCCGCGAGATCCTGCCCGGGGTCCTGCTCGCGGAGCGCCTCGTCATCGGGGCGGACTGGTGGACGGTCGCCCCCGCCGCCGCGCCGGGTCGCGCGCCCCGCTACACCCTCTATTCCGTCAAGGGCGGCGTCGGGCGGAGCACGACGGCCGCGGTGCTGGCCCGGCATCTCGCCGCGAACGGCCGACGGGTCCTGGTCGTGGATCTCGACCTGGAATCGCCCGGACTCGCCTCGGCCGTCCTCGAACCGGACCGCCGGCCCGATTTCGGAGTGGTGGACTGGTTCGTCGAGGAGCTCGTCGGACAGGGCGAGCAGGTGGTCGGGAAGATGGTGGGCGCTCCGCACTGGGCGCAGACGCTCGAAGGCGAGGTGCGGGTGGCGCCGGCCCACGGGCGTGAACCGGGCGACTACCTCGGGAAGCTGGGCCGTTCCCCGATGGATACCGTGAAGTATCCCTGGTCGGCGCGCCTCCGGCGGCTGCTCGGACGCCTCGAAGCCGAGACCGAACCGGATCTAGTGCTCGTGGAGAGCCGCAGCGGCCTGCACGACATCGCCGCGGCGACGGTGACGGACCTGAACGCGCAGGTGCTGCTATTCGCCACGGATTCCGCGAGCACCTGGGCCGACTACGCGATCCTGTTTCGTCATTGGCGGCGCCACCACGATCTCGCGGCGGCGATCCGGTCGCGGCTCTCGATCGTCTCCGCCCTGACTCCCGAACTCGATACCGCGCGGTACCTGGAACGTTTCCGCGAGCGCTCGTGGGACCTGTTCCGGGAGCATCTCTACGACCGGGTGGGGCCATCCGACGGATCCGAGGGCGTGTTCTCGTTCGACCTGCCCGACGAAGGCGCCCCGCACGACCCGCTCGTGATCCACTGGACGAGGGGCCTCGCCGCCGGTGCCTCCCTCGTGGACCTCGAACGGACCGCGGCGAACCAGGCATACCGGCCATTCCTCGAGCGCTTCGACGATCTCGGGCGGGTCACCGCCGCCGCCGTCCTGACCGGCGGACTGAACGGATCCGTCGCCGCCGCGGGCGAGATCCGCGGGGACGCCGGATGACGGCGACGGTTCCGTCGCGAGTCGCCCGCGAGGCGGCGCGGGGTCTGCCCCGGGGAACCAGCCACGGGGAGGCTCCGCATCCGAACGAGGTCTATCTGCCTTCGGCGCACGCCAGGGCGCTCGATCCCGACACGCTGCTGGTCACGGGAATGCGCGGGGCGGGCAAGACCTTCTGGTGGTCGGCGCTCCAGGATCGTTCGGTGCGCCAGCTGCTCGAGGCGCAGGCTCGCGCCCGCCGGCTCGCCGCCGATACGGAAGTTCGAACCGGTTTCGGAGTCGTCGAGGCTCCGGAGGATTACCCCGGGAAGGATGTCCTCGTTCGGCTGCTCCGGGAGCAGGTCGAGCCCCGCCTCGTCTGGCGCGCGGTGGCGGCCTGGCAGGTGGCGAAGGACCATCCGCTGCGAGGCTCTGCCTCGTGGCCGGAGCGCATCGCCTGGGCCGACCGCCACCCGGAGCAGATCGCGAGGCTCTTTCGGGAGCGGGATCGGGAACTCGTCGCTCGGGGCCGGTATCTGCTGATCGTCTTCGATGCCCTCGACCGCGCCGCCGACGACTGGAAGGAGGTGGATCTGGCGGTCCGCGGCCTGCTCCAGACCGCCCTCGAATTCCGCTCCTGGCAGCGGCTCCGCGTCAAGGTGTTCCTGCGCTCCGACCAGCTGGACGCGCAGCGGACGGCGAATTTTCCGGATGCGTCGAAGGTGCTCTCGACCGAGGTCGAACTGACCTGGCCCCGGCGGGAGCTCTACGGCCTGCTCTGGAACTGCCTCGCGAATGGAGCGCGCGGCGAGGAGATGCGGCGGTTCCTCGAGTCGGAGGAGTGGAAGTCCGCGGGCCGGGAGCCGCTCTTCCCGGCGCCCCGGCATCTGGTCATCGAGGAGGCAGCGCAGCGCCGGCTGTTCCACCGCTTCGCCGGCCCCTGGATGGGCGGCGGGCCGAAGCGGGGTTTCCCCTACACCTGGATTCCGAACCACCTGTCGGACGCCCGGGGAAGGGTCGGTCCCCGGTCGTTCCTGGCGGCGCTGCGAACGGCCGCCGAGGACACGGAGGAACGCCACCCGAACCACGAATTCGCCTTGCACTTCGAGAGCATCCAGGCCGGGGTACGGGAGGCGTCGAAGATCCGCGTCGCCGAACTGCAGGAGGACCATCCGTGGGTGGACATGCTGCTCGCTCCGCTCGAAGGCGCTGCCGTTCCGTGCCCGTTCGAGGACCTCGCCGCGCGCTGGCCGCCCGCGCTCCTGGAGCAGCTGCGCGAGACCCCGCTGCCGCCGCGGCGCCTCGATGCGGGGGCGCCGGGCGTTCGCCGCGATCTGGAATCGCTCGGGGTCTTCTCCCGGCTGGGAGACGGGCGGGTGAACATCCCCGACATCTTTCGCGTCGCGTACGGACTCGGGCGGCGCGGCGGCGTGAAGCCGGTCCGTTGACAGGCTGTGGTGAAAGTCTCCCGGGTACCGACGCGGCGCGCAGCGCCGCCGGGGAGGGGTGCGGGGAGGGTTCTCCCTCCCGGCGAAAGACGGTGGGAAGAGTGCCCCGCATCCCCGAATCGGGTTGGATTCCGGTTCCCTTCCGGAGCGGTGCGGATGCGGGGGACTTTTCCACGGGCTGCTGAACGGTCGCCGCAAGTGGCTTCGGTATTCTCCGACGCCGGCGAGCGGGACGCCCCCGCGCCGCCGGGAGGAGCCCCCCCGATGCGCAAGAGCACGCTGATCCTCGTCTGGGCGTTCGGCGGCGCCGCCGTCCCGGCCCTGGCCCAGACCACCGGGCCGCTGGCGACCACCCAGGCCTACCCCGAGGCGCGCCACGGCGGGAACTACATGCACAACTTCTACCTCCCGCCGGCGCCGAGCAGCACCCCCTGGGCGCCGGCGTGGTCCCCGGACGGCGAGTCCATCGCGGTCGCCATGTCCGGCTCCATCTGGCGGGTGGACCCGGAGACCGGGGTCGCCGACGAGCTGACCTCGGGGCCCGGCTACCACTCGCACCCCACCTGGTCCCCCGACGGCCGCTTCCTCGTGTACACCGTGGACCAGAACGGCGCCACGATCGGCCTCGGGATCCTCGAGCTCGCCACCGGCGTGAGCCGGATGCTCACCGAAGCGGGCTTCCTCCACACGGATCCGGTGTTCTCCCCGGACGGGAACCGCCTCGCCTGGGTCTCGACGAAGCCCTCCGGCTACTTCAACGTATATGTGGGCGACTTCCGGGACGGCGCGCTCGGCCCCCAGGAGATCGCGATCACCCGCGACGAGAACTACGGGAACGACCGCCTCTACTTCGGCCCCTGGGACATGCACCTCTCCCCGGCCTGGATGCCCGACTCGCAGGAGCTCCTCCTCGTCTCGAACCACGAGATCCCGCTCGGCTCGGGGAACGTGGTCCGGGTACCGCTCGCCCCCGACGGGTTCGACGAGGGAGTCACCGTTCTCGAGGAGCAGTCGCTCTACCGGACGCGCCCCGATGTCTCCCTCGACGGGAAGCGGTTCATCTACTCCTCGACCGCCGGTGCCGCCGATCAGTTCTCGAACCTGTACGTCCAGCCGACCGTCGGCGGCTCCCCCTACAAGCTGACCTTCTTCGAGCACGACGCCTTCCATCCGCGCTGGTCCCCCGACGGCGAGTGGATCGCCTACCTGGACAACGCCGGCGGGCTCCCGCAGCTCGCGCTCCTCGAGACCTACGGTGGCAAGCGCCGGGTCATCGAGATCACCCGCCGCAACTGGCGCCGCGAGATGGGCGTCCTCACGGCGCGGACGGTGGACCGGGCGACGGGCGAGGAGATGGCCTCGCGGATCCACCTCCGCGCCGCCGACGGCCGCTTCTACGCCCCTCCCGACGCCTTCGCCCGGATCGGCGGGGCCGGGGAGCACGCCTTCCACCAGCCGGGAAGCTTCCGGCTCGAGGTCCCGGTGGGAACCCTCGAGATCGAGGCGGTCCGCGGCTTCGAGTACGAGCCGGTCGCCCGGAGCGTCGATATCGAGGCCGGGGAGGTGGCCGCCCTGACCCTGGAGCTGCCCCGGGTCACGGACATGGCGGCGAAGGGCTGGTGGAGCGGCTCCACCCACATCCACCTGAACTACGGCGGGAACCTCCACAACACGCTCGAGAACCTGATGTTCATGTCCGACGCCGAAGACCAGGATGTGGTCCTCGAACAGGTCGCGAACAAGGACAACCGCATCCTCGACCACCAGTTCTTCGTCCCCGGCGGCGGCGCCCACCCGCTCTCGACCGACGAACGGATCCTGGTGGTCGGCCAGGAGTACCGGCCGCCGTTCTACGGACATGTCTTCTACTTCGGGCTCGAGGAACACCTGATCTCCCCCTACACCACGGGCTACGAAGGAACCGCGATCGAGAGCCTCTATCCCTCGAACACGGACATGTTCCGGAAGGCGAGGGCGCAGGGGGCGACGGTGGGGTATGTCCACGCCTTCTTCGGCGAACGCGACCCGCTCGTCGCTCCGGACGGCGGCCCCGGGGACCTCGGCGGCGCGAAGGGCTACATGGTGGACGCCGCGCTCGGGACCACGGACGCGGTGGAGTGGTCCGATGCCTCGCGGGCCGGGTTCTTCCCCTGGTACGCGACCCTGAACAACGGGCTCCGGATCACCGCGGTCGGCGGCGAGGACTCGATCAGCAACATGCAGCGCTCCAAGCTCGTCGGCTCGGTGCGCACCTATGTCCACACCGGCGAGCGGGGGCTCTCGCTCGACGGCTTCCTCGCGGGGATCCGCGAGGGCCGGGCCTTCGTGAGCTGCGGCCCGCTGCTCGATTTCCGGGTCGAGGGCCGCCTGCCGGGAGACGAGATCCGGCTGCCCGCCTCCGGCGGCGAGGTGGAATGGACCGCGTGGGTCCGCTCCCCGACCCCGCTCGAGCGAGCGTGGGTCGTCTCGGGCGGGGAGGATGCCGCCGAAGCTCCGCTGGCCCCGGACCGCCGCTCGGCCGACGCCTCCGGGCGCATCCGCTTCGACGCGAGCGGCTGGCTGCTCCTCCGGGCCGAGGGCTCGCCGGACGAGCGGCATCCGCTCGACTGCGACTACGCGCAGGCGTTCACGAACCCGGTCTGGGTGAGCGTCGGCGGCGAACCGGTCCGGAGCGCCGCCGCCGCCGAGTACTCGCTGCGCTGGATCGCCCGCCTCCGGGAGCTGGCCGTGGCGTGGCCCTGGTGGCGCTCGGAGGCGGAGAAGGCGCATGTCCTCGGGCAGTTCGGCGAGGCGCGGGAGATCTACGAGGGGTTCCGGCGCGAAGCCCGCGCGCTCGGCCGCGAGTAGCGCCTCTTCCCAGGCCGTGGAGAAAGTCCCCCGGGTACCGACGCGGCGCGCAGCGCCGGGGAGGGTTCCCCCTCCCCGCGAAAGACGGTGGGGCGAATCGCGGCAGCGATTCGACGCACCGGCCCGCGGGAAGAGTGCCCCGCATCCCCGAATCGGGGT
>CAYGAO010000188.1:0-6107 GCA_964347715.1 uncultured Acidobacteriota bacterium | reverse complement strand
CGGACGACGGGGTTCCCCATCGCTTCGAGGACGGATTCCCATGCGGGGCGCTTTGCCCACAGGCTGTGAAGTGCCCATCACGAGTGGGATCGGACCTCGTAGCGGCGCCGGATTCCGGGGATCAGGTAGCGTGAGAAGAGCGTCTCGCGGTCCTGCTCCGGCGCGAAGCCGAAGTCGCGCCGCGCCGCGTCGTCGTTCACCGCGCCCGGCCACGAGGCGACGATCCGGTCCCGGGCCGCGTCGAGTTCGAACTCGACCACGAGGCCGGGAAAGTCTTCCCGGACCCGGGCGATGATCTCTTCCGCCGAGAAGCCGGGCCCGCCCAGGTTGTAGGCCTCCCGGGTGAGCGCCGACTTGTCGGCGCGGGCGAGAGCGAGGAGCCCCGCCACCGCGTCCGGCATGGCGCAGAAGGGGAGGCGCGAGTCGGGGCGGACGAAGCAGGTGTACGGCCGGGAGCGAGCGGCGGCGTGGATGAGTTCGGGGGCCCAGTCGCTCGTCCCGCCCTGCGGCACGGTGTCCGTCGAGATGAGCCCCGGAAAGCGCACGGCGCGGAAGTCGAGCCCGCTGCCGAGCCGCTCCACGCGGGCCCCGAGCCGCTCCAGATAGAGCTTCTGGGCGCCGTAGAGCGTCTTCGGATCGAGGCATTCGTCCTCGGTGAGCGGTGGCGCATCCGCCTTGGCGGCGCGCGAGGGAAGTCCATAGACCGCGATGGAACTCGGAAACACGAAACAGACGGGTTCTCCGGGGGACGCCTCGTTCGCAGCGAGCTCGAGGAGCCGCGCCGCGCCCTCGACATTCACGCGGTGGGCCAGATGCGGCGCCGATTCGGCGCGCGTCGAGAGCACCGCGGCCAGATGGATCAGGAGAGTCGGGCGGAACCTGGCGAGCAGCACCCGCCAGAGCGAATCGTCGAGGATGTCGCCGGTGAAGTGCTCGCAGGCGAGATCCGGCGGGCCGACGCCGGGGAGTGGGCGGAGATCCACGGTGACGACGGCCTGGCCGCGCCCGGGAGCGAGCTGGCCGAGGAGGGCGGCGCCGACCTCGCCGGAGGCGCCGGTGACGACGATCGCCGGGGTGCGCGCGGTCACGGCCGAACTGCGCCGGTCGTCCGGATCGAACCGTCGGCAGGCGACCCGAGAGGCGACCCGATGCTCACCGGAGCGCGTCCGCTCACCGCCGAGCCCCGGCTTCGCCGAGAACCCTGCGGAGAAACCTGCCGATGTCCCGGATCTCGGGCGGCGACACCTGGTGTCCGATCGGGTAGCGGTGGAATTCCACTGTCCGCCCGGCCGCTTCGAGGGCGTCGCGGGTGCGGGCGCCGAGCCAGAAGGGGACCAGGTCGTCGGCGGTTCCGTGGGCCTGGAAGATCGGCGGGCCGGCTCCGGACGCTCCGGTCACCTCCTCGGGAAAGGGGAGACAGGTGGAGAGCGCCACCACCCCGCCGACCCGGAGCGGCTTCCCCCGAGGGCCCGAGGTCGCCGCGTGGAGCACGACCGCCCCTCCCTGGGAGAAGCCGGCGAGCACGATGCGCTCCGGCGGAACGCCGCGCCTCCGTTCGGCTTCGAGCAGGGCCCGCACTCCCTCGGCCGACTCCCCGAGCTGGGCTCGGTTCGCCCCTCCCTCGCGCGCGAGGGTCTCGATGTCGTACCAGGCGCGCATCACCATGCCGGCGTTGATCGTGACCGGGCGGGGCGGCGCCTCGGGAAACACGAAGCGGACGCCCAGACGCCCGGGAAGGCCCAGCGCGGGGAGGATCCCGAGGAAGTCGTGGCCGTCCGCGCCGAGCCCGTGGAGCCAGATGACCGTCGCGCGGTGCTCCCCCTCCGGGGCGACCTCGACGAGGCGCCACGGCGGAGGAGCGGGAGCCTGCCGGTGCTCCCCCCCCGAGCCGCCGGCGCGCGGGGCGGGCGGGCTCAGAGCTGTTCCCTCAACACGATTTCGAGGGCGGAGAGATACCGGTCGGCGTCCCGGTGCGAGAACACGAGCGGAGGCTTGATCTTGACGACGTTCGCATCGGGTCCGTCCACGGCGTTCAGGATGCGGAACTCGCGCAGCCGGTTGACGATCCGCCGCGCCTCCGCCGTCGCCGGGGTCCGGGTGTCCGGGTCGCGGACGAGTTCGAATCCGAGGAAGAGACCCCGGCCCCGCACATCACCGAGGATAGGGTAACGGCCCGACAGCTCGGCGAGACCTTCGAGAAGCCGGTTTCCGACCGCTTCGGCGTGCTCGGCGAGCCCCTCCTCCTCGATGACCTCGAGCACGGCGAGGCCGGCGGCGCAGGAGACCGGGTTCCCGCCGAAGGTGTTGAAGTACTCCATCCCGGTCTCGAAGGAACGGGAGACGGCGCGGGTCGTGACCACCGCCCCGAGCGGGTGCCCGTTCCCGGCGGGCTTGCCGAGAGTGACGATGTCGGGGGCCTCGGGCCTGCCTTCCGGCCTCCCCCCTTCCGGTGTCCCGACACGGGGCGGTCCGACAACGGGCGCGGCGACAACGGGAGTCCCGACCAGGGGCGGTCCGGCGCCGCTCGGCGCCCCACCCGTCGGCGCGGCGCCGTTCCGCCGTCCGTCGCTCGGGATTCCGCGGCTCGGGGTCCCGATTCCCGGCGCTCGGGGTTCCTGGACCGAGGCGAAGGCCCACCCGGCCGGTCCCACCCGGAAGAAGCCGGTCTGGACCTCGTCGGCGACGATCACCCCGCCCGCCGCGCGCACCGCCCGGTAGAGCGAGCGGAGGTAGCCGGGCGGCGGCACGATCTGGCCGCCACAGCTCGGGATCGCTTCGGCGATCAGCGTCGCCGGCCCGGCGGCGCGCACCCGCTCCCGGGCGTCGGCGATGAGCGCCTCGGGGAACGCGGGCTCCCCGCTCCGGAAGCGGCCCCGGTAGCCGTCGGGTAGCGGGAGCCGGCGGAGCCACTCCGGCCCGGGGCCGCCGCCCTTTCCGTCCAGCTTGTAGGGGCTCACCTCGATGAGCGAGCTCAGGTTCCCGTGGTAGCCGCCCTCGAACACCAGCGTTTCGCGCCGGCCGAGATGGGCCCGCGCGAGGCGCAACGCCAGATCGTTCGCTTCGCTGCCCGAGTTGGTCAGGAAGACGACCTCGAGCGGATCCGGGAGCGTGGCGGCGAGGCGCTCCGCGTAATCGGTGAGTTGACGGTAGAGGTACCTGGTGTTCGTGTTCAGGAGCCGCGCCTGGCGGGCGATCGCCGCGGCGACCCGCGGATGCGCGTGGCCGACATGGCAGACGTTGTTCACCATGTCGAGATAGTCACGCCCGAGGCCGTCGTAGAGGCGGGCGCCGCGGCCCCGGACGACGCCGATCGGATCGTCGTAGGCGATGCTGAGCGCCCGGCTGAAATGGCGGCGCCGCGCCGTCAGCTGGGGTTCGAGCTCGCCCGACGGTGCTGGCCCGAGCTCCCGAAGCCCGAAGAACTCCGCCGGATCGGACGTGAGCGCCCCGAGGAGCGGGGCGTCCGCCGGGGAGGCCCGCCGGGGCGGGGCGCCGTCGAAGTCGGCCAGGGTCACCTGGAAGTGGAGATGCGGCGGCCACCCGTCCGGGGCGCCGGAGGCGACGCGGCCGAGCGGATCCCCGCGGCGGACGCGCGGCCCGGTCCCGGGATCCCGGTCGAGCCCGCGGTACACGGTCTCGAAGCGGACTCCCTCCGCTTCGTGGCGGAGGCGGGTCGGGGCGTCCCGGAGGTCGCCGGTTCGCCCGACCACTTCGCCCCCGAGCGGCGCCCGGACCGGGGTCCCGGCGGGGGCGAAGACCTCGATCCCGAGCGAAACGGTGCGCGGCTCGGCCGCCGGATCGGGCAGGGGACTCTCCGGGGCGATCTCGGAGAGGCGGGGTTCGAGGTGGCGGCCGACCGCCCGGCGCCCGTCCGCCGCCCCGACGAGGTTCCGGAGGCTCTCCGGGCCGGCTTCCGGGTCGACTTCGGCGTTCTCGGGAGACAGATCGAGCCGGCGGGGGCGGTCTCCGAGCGGGATCGGCGCCAGGGCGCGCTTCGCGGCGCGAACGGCCACCCCGGCCCGCCGGACGCGGTCAGCCAGGGGCTCGTGTCCGGCGGCGAGCCGGAAACGGCCCGTCGTGACCGGCGGGGGCTCGGCCGCGAGCGCCGTCAGGAACCGCCACACACCGACCTCGCTGACGAGGAGATACGGATCCGAAGTCGTTCCCGGGATGCGCGCCCGCCGGAGCGCGGCCACGCCGGCGCTCACGAGCGCCCGCACGGCGCCGGCGACCCGGAACCGGTCGGCTTCCGCCTCGCCGAGGGGTCGCTCGCGGGCGAAGCCGGCGAGCACCCGAGCCGCGGCGCGGAGCGGCTCGCGGCTCGCGAGCCCCGCGTAGAGCGCGGCGGTCGCCGCCTCGACGACCGCCGGAGCCCGGACCGCGTCGCCGAAGTCGAGCAGCGCGAGCCGCTCGGGAGAGGCGGCCTCGGGCTCTCCCCGGGTCAGCATCAGGTTGTCGTCGTTCGCGTCGTTGTGGATCGCCACCGCGGGGAGCGCGAGGAGGCCGGGGAGTTCCGGCAGGACCCACGCCGCCGTCTTCTCGTAGAGCGCGCGGCGCCCGGGGTCGGGGACGACGGCGGCGGCCGCTTCGATCACCGTCGCGGCGTGCCTCGGCGCCCAGGGAATCGCCTGCTCCTCGAGCCCCGGGTGCGAGAAGCCGGCGAGCGCGCGCTGCAGGCGGCCGGCGAGCGCCCCGACGGCATCGAGGAGGGCCGGGGGGCGACGCCGGATCCGCGACAGCGGGACGCCTTCGAGGTAGCGGAAGAGGCGAACCCGATGCTCCGCCCCGCCGAAGCGCCGGGACACCGCGAGCCCCTCCCCGGCGGGAACTCCCTCCGGAAGGCGGAGCGAGGGTTCGCGGCGCCGCGCCTCGAGGAGCAGGCGGTCCTGGAGTTCGACCCGGGCCGGGGTTTCCGCCGCGCTGCTGATCTTCAGGACGAACCGCTCCCCGCGCTTCGTCCGGAGCAGGAAGTTCCGGTCGCGTTCTCCCGGGAGCGCCGCTGCCTCCGCCTCGAGGCTCCAGACCTCGCGGCCGATCGCCGCGGCCTCGTCCCGGGTGACTTCGGGCCGCCCGGCCAGCGGGTCGAGCGCGAACGGGAGCCCGAGATGCCCGATGGTCACCGGAGGAGCCACCGCACGAGGCCCAGCTTGCCGGCGTAGGGGGGATAGCGAACCGGGGGATCGAGGAAGCGGGCGGCCCGGACCACGGCCCGCCGGTGGGAGAACCGTTCGAAGCCGTGGAAGCCGTGGTACGCGCCGCTACCGCTCCGGCCGACGCCTCCGAAGGGCAGGGCCGGATTCGCGCACTGGACGACGGCGTCGTTGTGGACGAGCGCGCCGGAGCGGATTCCGGCGGCGGCCCGGGCGAACCGCCCGCGCCGGCCCTCGAAGACATAGAGCGCGAGCGGGTCGGGATGCCGCGCCGCCTCGGCGAGGGCGTCGTCGGGGTGGCGGTAGGGGACGAGCGGCAGGATCGGGCCGAAGATCTCCTCTTCGCCGGCGGGGTGCCCCGCGCTCCAGGGACCGGTGAGGGTGGGGGCGAAATAGCGGCTGCCGGGATCGCGTTCCCCGCCTCGCAGGAGCGGCAGGCCGGCGAGGAGGCCGGCGAGCCGTTCGAGATGAGCGCGGTGGACGATCCGGGCGTAGTCGGGGCTCTTCTCCGGGGCTTCTCCGTAGAACCGGTCGAGTACCCGGCACAGCAGCTCGCGGAACTCGTCGAAGCGTTCTTCGGGGACGAGCGCGAAGTCGGGAGCGACGCAGGTCTGCCCGGCGTTCAGGAACTTCGCCCAGGCGAGGCGGCGCGCCGCGAGCGGAAAGTCGGCGCTCCGGTCGACGAGGGCCGGGCACTTGCCGCCGAGTTCGAGGGTGACCGGGATCCCGTTCCGGGCGGCGGCGGCGGCGACCCGGGCGCCCACCTGCCGGCTGCCGGTGAAGAGGAGGTGATCGAAGCGCTCCTCGAGGAGCGCCGCTCCCGTCTCCGGGCCGCCGGGAACGACCTCGACGAGCCCGGGGGGGAGGGCGGGGGGGATGAGCTCGGCGCGGCCGCGGGCGGGCGCCGGCCCGGCGGCGGAGGGCTGGAACCGGACCGCGTTCCGGGGGGCGAGCGCC
>CAYGAO010000187.1:3719-6126 GCA_964347715.1 uncultured Acidobacteriota bacterium | reverse complement strand
CACCCCTCCCCGGCGGCGCTTCGCGCCGCTTCGGCGCGCGAGGGACTTTCTCCACCGCCTGTCAGTCCGGACGCATCACGAAGAGCGGGTCCCCGAACTGCACCGGAGCGCCGTCCCCGGCCACGACCTCCACGATCTCCCCGGCGCTCTCGGCCTCGATGTTGTTCATCAGCTTCATCGCCTCGATGATGCAGAGGATCTGACCCTTTTCGACCCGGTCGCCGGACTCGACGAACGGCTGGGCCTCGGGTCTCGGCCGGCGGTAGAAGGTGCCGACCATCGGCGAGGTCACGGTGTCGAGCCCGGGGCCGGGGGCTTCCGTCCCGGCCGTCCGGTCGGGTTCCCGGGAGTCGGTCGGGACGACCGCGCCGGATCCGCCACCCGAAGCGACGGCGACTCCGGGCGCCCCCGCCGGGCCTCGGGAGACGCGCAGTCGCGTATTGCCGACGCGGAGGTCCACCTCGTGGAAAGCGTTCTCGCTGCGAGCGAGCCGTTCGACCGCGTCGAGCAGATCACCGAGCGAGGGGTCCGCGGGCGAGAAGGAGTCGGACGGCCGCTGCGGGGAGGAACGACCGGAGGACGAAGATGCGGGCACGAACGGCAGCGGGGCTCGGCCCGCAACGGTACGGAAAATTATCACAGGCGCCCGGCGGCGCCCGACCCGGGGGTTCCGGCACCCGCGAAACCCGGAAGCCGGGGTCCGGTGAACCACCAGCAGCCACGCGTTCCGGATGGCCGGCTCGCTACCGCTTCCCGGCGCCCCGCCCTGCCCGGCCGACTCCGCCGTCCCGGCGGGGAATCCCGCGACATGCCGGCAACCGTCGCTTCCCGGCGCCGACAGCCCGTTCCGGTAGCGGCCGCCCGACCGCTCCCGCCGCCCGCGCCATTTGGTCCCCGGGCGTTCAGGCCCCGGGCAGCGCCTCCGGGTCCGCCTCGACGGAACGAATCGTCGGGGTCAGGAAGATCAGGAGTTCTTCGTCCCGGTGATTCTCCTCGCGCGAGCGGAAGAGATGGCCGAGCAGCGGGATCCGGTGGAGGCCCGGCACGCGCCCCCGCTCGCTCGATTCCCGGGCCGCGAAGACCCCGCCGAGAACGGTCGTGGAGCCGTTCGCCACCCGGACCCTGGTGGTGGCGTGCTGGGTGACGATGCTCGGGATTCCGCCGACCGCCTGGCCGAAGTCGAGCGAGTCGTTGTTCACCCGGAGGTCGAGCAGGATCGTCTCGTCGGGGCTCACCTGCGGGGTCACGGTGAGCTCGAGGACCGCATCCTGGAACTGCACGGTGACGGTGTTGTTCGCCACCACCTGGACCGGGAAGGTGACCCCCTGCTTGATCGTCGCCGGGTGGGCGTTCTGCGCCACGATCCGCGGGGCGGAGAGAATGCGGACCTCGCCGTTGCGCTCGGCGGCGGTGAGCGCGAGGTCGAGCCGGGCGGCCGAGTCGAGCGCGCCGAGGGCGATGCCGAGGGCGCCGGTCGGCGCTCCGCTGATCGGGAGGTTCACGCCGTAGCCGGGACGTTCTCCCTCGCTCGTCACCGGCGCGCCGACGCCCCCGGCCGGTTGGCCGGTCGTGAACGAGGAGGAGGCGGCTCCGATCGCGTCGGCGCCGATCCGGACCGACTGCGGGAATCCCGCTTCGGGGCGGGTGCGAGAGAGGCCCCCTCCCCACTGGATTCCGAGCTGGCGGGTCAGGTTTCTCGTGGAGAGGACGATCCGCGCTTCGATCTCGACACCCGCCACCGGAATGTCGAGGGCGTCGAGGACGGATCCGATCCCCCGGACCCGGCTCTCCACATCGGTCACGAGCACCGTGCCGGTGCGCGAATCCGCGATCAGACTGCCCCGTTCGGTCAGCCGGCCGCGAAGAATCTCCTCGACCGCCTCGGGGCGGACATGGGTGAGGGTCCGGTGGAGGGTCACGAGCTGCCCGGCGAGTTCCCGTTCCTCGTCATGGCGCAGGAGCTCGGTCCCTTCCGCCGCCAGATCGGCGAGGGCCCCGATCCGCAGGACCTCTCCTTCGAGGATGTGCCCGAGCCGCTGGGAGCGCAGGATCACCTCGAGCGCCCGGTCCCACGGCATCTCGGTGAGCCTGAGCGACACCCGACCCGAGACGCCCGGCTGGAGGACGAAATCGAGGCCGCTGACCTCGCTCAGGAGCCGCAGCACATCGCGGAGGTCGGCGTCCCGGAAGTCCAGGCTGACCGGCGTCGCCGGTTCGGGCGCGATGGGTCCGGCTGGCTGCCCGACGACCGGTGGCGGGGGTGCCTCCGGCTCGCCGGGCCCCTGCCCGGCCGGCGCGGGTTCGTTCGGCTCGATCCCGGTAGCCGCCGGCTCGCCCGAAGGGACCGGGTCCGGCTCGATCCCGGCAGCCGCGGGCTCGCCCGAAGGGGTCGGGTTCGGCTCGATCC
>CAYGAO010000187.1:0-3619 GCA_964347715.1 uncultured Acidobacteriota bacterium | reverse complement strand
TCCGGGCAGCCGCGGGCTCGCCCGAAGGGGTCGGGTTCGGCTCGATCCGGGCAGCTGCGGGCTCGCCCGGAGGGGTCGGGTTCGGCCCCGGGCGGTTCGGCTGATGGCCGCTCCGCTCCGGTTCCCGCGGATCGACTGGCGCCCCCGGAATCAGGGACCCGGGCACTGGAGCGGACGGGTCCTCCAAGAACTCCCCCCGGTCCCTCCGCGACTCCGTCCCCGCCGGACCACCTGCCGGGCTCCGGCAGATGATCCGGAGGCCGTTCTCGAAGCGGCCCAGATCACACGACGCGCCAGGTGTCGGCAGGATGTCGAGCCCACCCCCCTGCCCGTCTCCCGCCGCGGTCACCTCGACGCCCAGGACTTCGGGGGTTCCGACCTCGAAGGATCCGGCCACGCCGGAGACATCCGCCCCCGGAAGCCCCACTTCGAACCTCTCGCGGGACCGCGAAACCGTCGGGGGCGCGAGCGGCCGGTCGGCCCGGAGGGTGACCGTGGTCCGGCCGGGCTCGGGCCGCACCTCGATCGCCCCGACCGCCGCCATGCCCCCCGCACCCGGCTGGCCCCGAGCGAGGACCGCTCCCGCGGAGAGCAGCACCACGGCGGCGAGGCGAAGCTCCGCCCCGGCGAACGCCGGCCGGGTTCTCATCGTCCGGGCTCCGCCGCCGCGAGCGCCCGGAAGACCTCCTGTCCGGAATCGCCTGGCCGCAGGAAACGGACTCCGTCCGCCTCCACCCGGTGGAGGACTCCGTCGAGCAGGCGATCCCCCGGCCTGCCGAGGAAGACCTCTCCGAGAGGGGACTCGATCACCGCGTAACCGGCGCCCGGCCCGTTCCCGGGGCCGGTTGCGAAACGGAGAACACCCCGGATGACGGCTTCCCGGATCCGGACGCCTTCGAGCCCCGGCGGGCGTGCGACCTCCTCTACGGGGTGCGGCGGCCGGAACGGATCGCGCCCCCGGCCGTTCTCCGGGGCCGCTCCGAGTCGGTCCGGTGCGGTGGCCGGAGGCTGAATCCGCGCCGCAACCGGACTTCCCGAGAGGACGAGGCCCAGCCCGAGGGCGCCGCGGAGCCCCCGCCGGATCACCGGGACGCCCCGGTGGGAAGGGGCGGCTCCGCCCCCTCGCCCTCACCGCCACCCACGGTGACCGCGACGAAGCGGCTCCGCAGGAATCCGTCGGGGACCGCCTCGAACTGCACCTCCTCGATCAGGACCAGGTGCGGCAGCAGGGCGACGCGCTCGAAGAAGTCCACGAAGTCGAAGAAACCGCCCTCGGCGGCAACCGTGGCGGCGCGCGCGGTGTAGCGGTCGAGCCGGGTCTCGGCTCCGGGAGCGAACCGCCGGAACCGGACTCCCTCTTCCGCCGCCAGCGAGGCCAGCGCGTGGAGCACCGCCTCGGCTTCGCCGTCCCGGGCGAGCGTGCCGCGGAGCGCCGCCACCCGCGAGGAAACCCCCGCGAGTTCGCCCGCGAGGCGGCTCGCTTCCAGGGCGCCCGCATCGGCGCCCGCATCGAGCCGAAGCCGGAGCCGGGCCGCTTCGTCGCTCGCCGCCCGAATCGCCTCGACCTTTCCCGGCCGCATCAGAAGGCGAAACCCACCCTGCGCCAGCAGCGCGGCGACCAGGAACGGCGCCAGGCCGGCCCAGCCGTGGGGGCGCCCTCCGGAAGAACGCCGCACCCTCAGCCGCCCGGCCCCTCGAGCGGGGCCACGACCTCGAACGGATCCGGGTCCCGCGACGCGTAGCGCACCCGCCCCGCGAGCGAGAACCGCTCGCCCCCCGCGCCGGACGGGTCGTCGGCCTGTTCCACCCACAGGATCTCGAGGTCCTCGAGCCGTCCGAGCCGCTCCCACCCGCGCACCGCCGCCGCCACCGCCCCCGGAGCGCTCGCCCGTCCGGTGATCCAGATCTCGGCGCCTTCCCGTCGCACCTCCTCGAGGACGACCTCGTCCGGCGCCCCGAGCGACAGGAGGTGCAGCAGCTCCGGGAGCAGGAACCGCTCCTCGTCCCAGCGCGCGAGCCGCCGCTCGACCGCGCGGAGCGCCTCGAGGCGCTCCCGGTCGGCGGCGTGCTGTTCCTCCTCGCGCTCACGCCCGGAGATCTGCCCGGAGAGCAGATCCCGCTCCGTGGCGGCGGACGCCAGCCGAGTCTCGAGCGAGGCGAACTCGAGCCAGGCGGCGGCGACCGACGCGCCCAGGATGCAGGCGCCCGTGATCGCCGGCGCACCCCCGGGAATCGCGGTCCGGCCGCGGTGACGGCGGCGCGGCAGATCGCCGGGCAGCAGGTTCATGCCGGACCCGGCCGCTCGCGGCGAGCCAGGGCGAGACGCTGCGCCGCGAGCCCCGCGGCTACCGAGAGGAGCGGGCCCTCCGCCTCGGCGCGGAACGCGGCGAGAGGATCGAGTCGCTCCGGAGGGCCCAGCGCGAGCCCGGTGAGCGGGGCGACGATCTCGGGGACGAGCGCGCCGCCACCGCTCA
This sequence comes from uncultured Acidobacteriota bacterium, assembly GCA_964347715.1. Classification (GTDB taxonomy): domain Bacteria; phylum Acidobacteriota; class Vicinamibacteria; order Marinacidobacterales; family Marinacidobacteraceae; genus CAYGAO01. The sequence continues at coordinate 1,145 of CAYGAO010000187.1, read as the reverse complement.
GCAGGAGGCGGACCGGAGGCGCGAGCCCGGCCTCGCCGAGCGCTTCCCGGAGCGTGGCCGCGACCCGGTTCGCGAACACGCCGTTTCCCGGCTCCTCGGGTCCGCCGGAGATTTCGCCCGGTGGCGGGGGGACGCCCTCGGGCCGAGCGAACCCGACGAGGCCGGTACCGGGCACCTGGACGGTTGCCAGGAGCTCGTTCGAAGGGTCGTCCGGCGGCACGGAGCCACCGGTGGGGCCCGGAGCGCTTTCCTCGAAGAGTCGGGCCGGGGGCCTCGGGAAGACATGCACCGCCGCGCGCGAAGCTCCGAGCTCGACGATCGCGAGGGGTCCCCCGGGGGAGTCGCTTCCCGCAGCGAGGTCCCCGGAAGACGCCGCCAGCCGGACCGCCTCGAAGAGCGCGCAGGGCTCGAGCTCGATCTGCACCGCCTCCCGCCCGGCGCGGCGGACGGCTTCGCAGTGCGCCCAGAGCGTCTCCCTCGGGGCGGCGCCGAAGACGACCTCGCCCCCGGTCGGCTCGCCGGAGGCCGGGGGGACCGTCCCGTAGTCGAACTCGAGCGACTCGAGATGGAACGGGACATGCCGCGCCGCTTCCCGGGCGACCGCATCCCGGAACCCGGGGTCGCTCGCGGAAAGGCCCGGCGGCGCCGGGATTCGCTTCCAGAACAGCGAGCTCCCGCCGATTGCGAGGCTCGCCTGCCGGCAGCGAACGCGGAGCCGCGCGAGCAGGCGACCGAGAACCTCCCCGGCGCCGTCCGGTTCGCGCACCACGCCGCCTTCGACGACTCCCGGAGGAAGCGCCTCCCGTCCGGCGCCGAGCAGCGAGAGGCGTTCGCCGTCCCACGCGAGGGCCACCACCTTGACCGCGCTCGAACCGAAGTCCACCCCGAGCGCCCGGAGCGGGCGCTTCCAGCGGAAGGAACTCGGACGCACATGGGCAAGGACGAGAATCCGGGTGGAAATTTCCCGTTCCGTCGCCCGTTGTGGAAAAGTCGCGTCGAAGGACGCGAATTCCCTTGGCCCCCTAGGGAAAAACGACTCGCCGCCCGAACGCGCCGGCCGGCGGCCGGCCCCCGGTCGCGCCCGCCGGGGTCAGCAGGCGGTGGAGAAAGTCCCTCGTGCGCCGACGCGGCGCGAAGCGCCGCCG
>CAYGAO010000186.1:0-6139 GCA_964347715.1 uncultured Acidobacteriota bacterium | reverse complement strand
CCGAACGAACGCATGTCGGAGCAGCACCTGCGGGAGCTGCGTACGAGCCGCCTTCCGGCCCGGCTCTTCACCGCCGACGCGCCGCGGGAGCTGGTTCCACGGGTAGAGGTCTTCGATCTGAACAAGCTGGCCGAGAAGAAGGGTGTCAGGCGGATCGCGGTGAGCGAGTTCGGCGACGACAACCTGGTTCTCGTGGACGAGGGCCATCTGGGAGCGTCCGGGAAGGCGTGGCGGAAGCGCCGCGCGGAGCTCGCCCGTGGCGGCTTCACCCTCGAATACTCCGCCACCTTCGACCAGATCGTCGGCAAGGAACTCAAGACCGGCCCGAACGAAACCGGGCTCCGCGACTGCTACGGAAAGTCGTTGCTCTTCGACTACCCCTACCGCGACTTCCACGCCGACGGCTACGGCAAGGACTACTCCATCGTGAACCTGCCCGGAGGCGCGGCGGACCAGAACAGCGACATCTACCTGCTCGGCTGCCTGCTCACCTTCTACCGCCAGCTCCGCCTCTTCGGGAAGCGGCGTTCCGAGTGGCGCGCCTTCCATCTCGCCCGGCCGCTGCTGGCGTTCCTCGGCAAGACGGTGCTCGGCAAGAGCCGGAGCAAGCTGGCGGAGACGACCCGTTCCGATGTCCTCCTCATTCTCGATTTCGTCGGCCGCTTCCTCGCGGAGCGCCCCCGGATGGAGGAAATGCTCGAGGCGCTGCTCGCGGGAGAGTCGGGACTGCTCGACGAGTCCGGCGGCGACTGGTTCGCGGGGCGACTCGGGAAGCCGGACGCGCCGTCCGCTCCGGAGCTCTACGCCGACATCTGCGAAACGGTGTTCCACGGACAGGGCTCGCTCCACATCGAGTACCTGACCGCCGGCGGGGGAGAGCTCCACCTCCGGGTGGCCGACCGGCCCGTCTTCGGGGTGGTCAATGTGGGGGACTCCGCCGGTCTCTACCAGCGGCTCGCCGCCCTCGACCACGCCCATCTCCGCGTGGAGCGGAACCTGATCTCCGCTCCGCTCTTCGCCGAAGTCGACCGCGAGAGCTCCACGGTGAACATCGTGGTCGGCGCGCGGCGGTTCATCGCCGGCTGGAATTCCTGGCGGGTGAGCACGATGGGCCTGATGCATGTGGGCGTCGGCGAGGGGCCGGAGATCGTCCAGATGTTCGGGCGCGGCGTCCGGCTCAAGGGCTGGAACCTGAGCCTCAAGCGCCATTCCGCCACCGAGGCCGCCTCCCGCGGCGGCGAGGACCTCCGGGAGCTGGAGACCCTCCACATCTTCGGCCTCCGCGCGAACTACATGGAGACCTTCCGCGATCTGATGCGCGGGGAAGGCCTGGAATTCGAGACCGCAACGATCCGTCTGCCGGTGACCTGGAATTTCGGGCGGGTCACGGACCTGAAGATCCTGCGCCTGGCGCCCGGGGACCCCTTCGAGCGTTCCGCGGCGCGCCCCTCGCCTCCGGACCCGGAGAGCGACGACGGGAGGCCCGTCGTCCGCCGAAGTCTCTATTCCACCGTCGAGTTCGAGACGAGCGGCGCCTCTTCCGAGGAAGGCGAAAGGGAACTGCGGGCCGGCAGCCTGAAGGACTACGCGCCGCTCTTCGACGAAGCGCGCCTCCACGAACGGGTGCTGGCGCGAAAGGAGCAGGCGGGCTGGTGGAACCTGAGCGTGGACCGGGAAACGGTCCGCCGGCTGCTGCGGAGCGATGGCTGGTACGAACTCTCCGTTCCCGTGGGCCCCGGCGACCCCCGTTCGGTCGCCGACCTCGCCCGCCTCGAGGAACTGGCCGCCGGCATGATCGCCGAGTACTTCGAGCGGTGCTGGCGGAACGACCGCTCCCGCTGGGAGGAAACCCGCCTTCGCGCCGTGCCCCTCGACGAGAGCGACGACGACGACATCCGCGCCCACGAACTCACGGCCGCCGGAGCGGAGGCGCAGCTCCTGCGCGACCTCGAGGGCCTCGGCGGGATCGAGCGCCGGGGAAAGCTGGAAGATCTGCGTCTCGGGGAACTGTTCACGAGGGCGCACGCCTGCCAGCCGCTGCTCTGGAGCGGGGTGGGCCCGGCTTCCGAAGTCCGCAAGGTGGAGGTCCGGCCGGCGCCGCTGAACCCGGCGGAGCGACGGGTGGTCCGGCGATTGAAGAAGCTCGCCGAGGAGAAGGACCCGGTACTCACCGGTCGGGACCTGTTCCTGATCCGCAACCAGTCCCGCGGACGGGGGGTTTCCTTCTTCGACGACTTCGCCTATTACCCCGACTTCATCGTCTGGCTGCGGAACGACGATTCGCAGCATGTGCTCTTCCTCGATCCGAAGGGCCTCGGCCGCTACGGACGGAGGGAGCGCGAGAAGGTGGGCCTCCACCGCCGGATCAAGGACATCGAAGTCACGATCCGGAAGTCGGAACCGGGTCTCTTCCTCCACGCCTATGTGCTCTCGACCACCCCCGCCGGAGAGGTGGACGAGGGCGCCCGTTCGGTCGCGGACTGGAAGCGGGAGGGGGTGTACTTCCTCGATCAGCAGGGCAGCGTCCGCGACCTGATCGCCGACGCGCTCTCGGGAGGTGCGGCAGGATCATGACGATGCGGCGGCGCCCCCGGCGACGAACCGGGCCCGAATGGGACCGCTACCGGTTCCGGTACTTCGATCTGTTCCACGACGGCCTGGAACGATCGGAGTTCTTCGACGGCGACGGGACGAAACTGGCGCTGGTCCGGCACTGCATGTAACTCCCGAAGCATCGGATGCCTTCCTGCTGGCGGCGCCGCCCGACCGGGGCGGGAAGGGCGCGCGGGCTGCCGACCGAGCCGCTGGCGGAGATCTGGCGGCTCCCGATCAGGAGCCTGCCCAACCGGGAACGCGCGATCCTCAGATGGCTCGATCCGTGGTTGCGGCGGGAGCCGGAGCACCGCTGATCCGGCGTGAGAGAGGCGCCCCATTCGCGGTCCCGCCTGCTCCGGAACCGTTCCCGGCAGGCCGCAACCGGCATCGCGTCGGCGATCACCCGAACGGCGGCGCTCCGCCGGCGCCCGCCTGGGCGTCGCGGCAGGCGTCCGTGCGCCGGTATCCGATCCACGAGGAGATCGCGGCCGCCGCCGCGGTCAGCGAGCCGTCGATCTGATCGTCCCGGTTGTCGTAGGTCACCGTCACGGCGAGGATCCAGAGCAGAAGTCCGGCGTCCACCAGCGGCCAGGCCCGGCTGCTGGTGCAAGGCACGCCGCCGGGGTAGCGACCGGTCGGGTCATGGTCGGACTCGCCGGGTTTGGGCGGGCCCTGCACCAGGACGATCGAACAGCCGCCGGCGAGGAGCGCGGCGATCAGCCCCGCCGCTGCGATGGACCGGACTCGTGAACGCCCCGCGTTCCTGGCGGCTCGCCGCGCGCTCATGCGGACCGGCGCAGCACCTTCCCGGGGAGGGCGCCGGTGAACCGGCCGTCGCGCATCACCGGCCGGCCGTTCACGAAGGTCGCGCGGATTCCCGCCGCGCGCGCCCGCGGATTTTCGGGAGTCGCGTGGTCTCTGACCTCTTCCACATCCAACAGAACGAAGTCGGCGGGGAGGCCGTTCCCGATGTGGGCGAAACGGCCGTCCCGGAGCCCCAGATGGGCGCGGCGCGCCGGGGCGCCGGTCCCATCCAGCACCCGCGCGTTGCGGATTCGCCAGTCGAGGGTGGCGGCGTTTGCGGTGGTCCGGTCGCGCCGGCAGGCGCTTCCGGCGGCACCGAGCCGACCGGCGGCGAAGGTCGCGGTGAAATCCCGCCGGCCGACCGAACCCATCAGGTGGCTCCGGAACCTCCGAGCGCCCGCCTCGCGTGGGACCGATTCGGCGAAGCCGTCCTTCAGCCCGGAGTGGGTTGCGGTGGCCCCGCACTCCATCCTCGGCGATTCCGCCCGGCGCGGCGGCAAACTCGCGGCGGCCGACGGCGGGCATTCCCGGTTCGGGATCACGGAGTTCGGACGCGGGGGGTCCCGGATCCGGCGCCGAAGCGGATCGACCGGTGGGCCGCGGTCACGCGCGTCGCAGGAGTCGGCCCGGGAGCGCGCCGGTGAAGGCGCCGTCGGTGGTGACCGGCGTTCCGTTCACGAAGGTGGCGCGGATGCCGCTCGCCCGGGCGCGCGGCGATTCGAGGGTCGCGTGGTCGCGGATCTCCTGCGGGTCGAAGAGCACGAGGTCGGCGGGGAGCCCCGGAGCGATTCGGCCGCGGTCGGGGAGCCCGGCGATCTCCGCCGGCAGCGAGGTCATGCGCCGGACCGCCTCCTCGAGCGAGAGGAGGCCCTCCTCGCGGACATGGCGCGCGAGCACCCGCGGGAACGCTCCGGCGGCGGCCGGATGTGGCGCGCCGAGGCCGTAGTCGTTCGCGTCCGTGATGAACGCGACCTCGGGATCGGCCGCGAGCTGCCGCAGTCCGGCTTCGCCGCTGATGTCGAGCACGAACTGACCGACGGCGCCCCCGGCCTCGAGCATCAGGTCCGAGATCGCCTCGAAGGGGTGCCGCTCGCGCACCGCGCCGAGCTCGGCGAGCGAGAGACCCACGGCGTCCGTCCTGGCGCCGCCGCCCACGCTGGCGACCCGGATGCCGTCCCAGCCGACGGCGCCGACCAGGTTGTGCGGCCAGCCGCCCGGTTCCCACGGCGGCCACTCCGGCCGCCGGGTCTCGATCTCGGCGCGGATCCGGCTCCGTGACTCGGGCTCGCCGAGGCGACGGAGGAGCTCCGGGACCCCGCCCGCGAGCGCCCACGGCGGGTAGATCGCGACCATCATCGTGGCGGCGACCGGGTAGGGGAACATGTCGGCGGAGATCCGCACTCCCTCGCGCCGCGCCTCGCGCTCGGCGTCGAGGACGAGGGCGAGCTTCTCCCAGTGGCTCCGTCCCACCGCTTCGGCGTGGCTGTGATGCACCTGCACCCCGGCGCTCCGCCCGATCCCGAGGAGTTCGCGCGCGGCGGGCAGCAGCGTCTCGCTCGACCCGCGAACATGGGCGGCGAACACTCCGTCCACCTGGGCGAGCGGACGCGCGAGGCCCACGAGTTCTTCGGTGGCGCTGAACATCCCCGGGGGGTAGATCAGCCCGCAGGAAAGGCCGAGCGCGCCCGCTTCGAGGCTCCGTTCGAGTTCGCGGGTCATCGCGGCCCGCTCCCCGGCGTCGGGTGCTCCGGGGCGGAGCCCCATCGCCCCGAGGCGGAGCAGCCCGTGGGGAACGAGCGCGGCCACATTCACCGGCAAGCCCCGCGTCTCGAGCGCGGCGAAGTAGTCGTCGAGCGACCCCCAGCGCCAGCGCGTCCCCGCCGGCGTCATCCAGGCGTGGACCGCCGGGGCGAGCCCGGGCGCTTCGCCGAAGAGCGGCGCGGCGCCGAGCCCGCAGTTCCCGATGACCTCCGTGGTGATGCCCTGCGCGAGCCGTCCCGCGAGCAGCGCCTCCCGCTCCGGACGCTCGTTCGCGAGCAGCAGGTCTCCGTGAGAGTGGAGGTCGAAGAACCCGGGGGCCGCGACGAGCCCGTCGGCATCGAACTCGCGGAGCGCCTCTCCCTCCGGAGCGGCGAAGCGCCCGTCCCGGATCCCGAGATCCGCCGGATACGCCGGCGCGCCGGTCCCGTCCACGACCAGCGCGTTCCGGAGGCGCAGGTCGAGCGGGGCGGGTCGCTCGCCCGGACGGCAGGCCCCGAGCAATCCGGCGCCGACCGCGCCGGCGAACGCGCGCCGGCTGAGCGGCGAACCGGCGGGTGTGAGCCGACGGGTCGCCGCGCCACGGGAGGCGCGCCCGGTAACCGGAGGCCGGGTACGAGCGTGTCCGCCGGACGGCGGTTCGGTTGAGGCCAGCGGGCCGGGCGGCGGTGCGGTTGATGCCAGCGGTGCGGTTGATGCCAGCGGGTCGGGCGGCGGGCCGGGTGAGGCCAGTCGGCCGGGTGGCGGCCCGTGGGGGGCGTGCTGGCTCGTCGCCGGACCGGAGGAGGTCGCGTGGCGGCCGGGTGGTTCGATCGGACTTCCCGCTACCGGCACTTCACAGCCGGTGGATAAAGCGCCCCGCATGGGATCCGTCCTCGAAGCGATGGGGAACCCCATCGTCCGGGGGGATGCGGGGCGCTTTCCCCGCCGGATGGCGGCCCGAATCGCTTGCGCGATCCGTTCCGCCCTCTTTCGCGGGGAG
>CAYGAO010000185.1:0-6156 GCA_964347715.1 uncultured Acidobacteriota bacterium | reverse complement strand
CCCCTCCCCGGCGGCGCTTCGCGCCGCGTCGGCGCGCGAGGGACTTTCTCCACAGACTGTTAGCCGCCGGAGCATCGCCGAGCGGCCCGGAAGCGACGCGAGCCTAACACGCGGGGGGCCGGGCGGAAGGCGGTTCGCGGGTCTCACGAGCCGTCCGGCGGAACCGTCGGGCCGGGACCGGCGGGCGAGCGCGGCGAAGTCGGCGACGGTGAGCTGCTCGGGACGAAGGCCCGGATCCAGCCCGAGGTCCCCGGCCGCCCGGGAGACGCGCCCGGCGAGCTCCGGGTCCTCGAGGCGCGCGATCCCGTTCCGGAGCACCTTGCGGCGGTGTCGGAAGAGTCCGCGCACGAGGGCGCGGAAGTGGGACTCGTCGCCGACCGGCGACGGATCGGGGCGCGGAGTCAGCCGGAGCACCGAGGCGACCACGCGCGGGCGCGGGCGAAACGCGCCGGGATGGATCGTGAAGAGCGCCTCGGGGCGAAGCGCCTGCTGGACGATGACGCTGAGCGCGCCGTAGTCGGGGTGGCCGCAGGGCGCCACGACCCGATCCGCGACCTCCCGCTGCAGCGTCAGCGTGAGGGGATCGAAGAGCGGCGGGGTGTCCGGGGCGGCGTGTCCCCGGATCAGGCGGAGGAGCAGCGGCGCCGATGTCGAGAACGGGAGATTCCCGCAGATCGGGAGCGGCGCCGCGGCCCCGAAGGCGGCTACCGCCCGCGCCAGATCGAGTTCGAGCGCATCCCCGGTGAGCACGGTGAGCCCGGCGGCGAGCCCCCGGTCCCCGGCGCGCTCCTCCAGGATCCGGACCAGCCGGGCGTCGAGCTCGACCGCGAGCACCCGGACCCCGGCGGCGAGCAGCGGGAGAGTGATGGCCCCCTTGCCGGGGCCGATCTCGACGACCGCCTCCGGTTCGCCGCGTCCGAGCGCCGCGCGGGCGAACCGCTCGGCGACGGAGCGGTCGCGGAGGAAGTTCTGGCCGCGGGCCCGGGTGGGGAAGAACGCCACGACCGGGCATTGTCTCGCGCCGCGGGGGCGCCGGATTCGCCGCGGGTCGCGCCGAAACCTTGCAGCGATACATTAGGCCTGATAGCGTAACTGTGGCCTGTTTCTGGGCCGGTGGTATGGATTTCGTCGCTCCGGTGCTGCTCGGGGTGGTGCAGGGACTCACCGAGTTCCTCCCCGTTTCCAGCTCTGGCCATCTCGCGCTCAGCCGGGCGATCCTTCCCGAGGGGGCGCTCGCGACACCGGGGGTGCTCTTCGAGATCGTGGTTCATCTGGGAACGCTCGGCGCCGCGGCGATCTGCCTGCGCCGCGAAGTGGGCGGGCTCGCCCGCTCGCTCCTTCCCGCGGCGCGAGGCGACCGGGGGGAGGTTCGGGCGGGGCGGCGGCTGCTCGGGGCGCTCCTGATCGCATCGGCGCCGGCGGGGGCCGTCGGGTTGGCGTTCGCCGGTCCGCTCCGGACCACCTTCGAGGGGACGCTCTTCGCGGCGGCCGGCCTCGTGGCGACCGGCGCGGTGCTGCTCGCCTTTCGGGGTTCGGGGACGGCCGCGCGGGTTCCGGGGGCGGTCCCGAGCCTCCCGGCCTCGCCCCGGACCGTCGCGGACATGCTCTGGATCGGGCTCGCGCAGGCGGCGGCGATCCTTCCCGGGATCTCCCGGTCGGGGCTCACGATCATCGCCGGACGCGCCCGGGGGCTCACCTCGCGCGACGCCGCACGCTTCAGCTTCCTGCTCTCGGGACCGGCGATCGCCGGAGCGGCGCTCCTCGAGAGCGTGAGCGCGCTGTCGGCGGGCGGCGCCATAGGCGAGACGGCCGTCGCCGAACTGGTGCTCGGTTTCGCCGCGGCGTTCGCCGCCGGGATGCTCGCGCTCGGCTGGGTCTTCGACTGGCTCGCCCGGCAGCGCCTCCACCGGTTCGGCTGGTACTGCCTCTCGCTCGGAGGAATCGGTCTTGGCCTTTCGAGCCATTAGCGCCGCCTTCGGCAGCCGGCGGGTCGCCGGGATCGCGTTCGGCGCGGGGGGCGTTCTCATGCTCCTCGCGCTCCTCTCCCGCACCGAGGCGGATCCGGTGCCGCTGCTGAAGACCGGGCTGACGCCCGAGACCGCGAACTGGCTGGGTCCCTTCGGCGCGCTGCTCTCGGAGGTGCTCTGGCAGATCGGCGGGTTGGTGGCGTTCGGCGCGCCGCTCGTCGCGTTCGCGGCCGGGAGGCGCCGGCTCTTCCCCTCCGCCTCCGAGACGAAGGATCCCGCTGCGGTCCGCCTCCTCATCCTCGGGAGCATCGCGGCGAGCGCGACCGGGCTCGCCAGCCTCGGCGAGCGGGCGATCGGCGCGACCGCCGGCGGTTTCGGCTGGGGCGGCGCGGTCGGCAGCCTGCTCGCGACGGCACTCTCGGGGGCGATGAGCCCGCTCGGCGCCGCGGTGGTGCTCACCGCGCTCGGCCTGATCGGCTTCGCGGCGCTCCGCGAATGGGGCCTTTCGGAGGGCTCGCGTCCCCGCGAGCAACGGCGGCGCGCGCTGCTGCGCTGGCTCGGGAAGCTCGTCGGCAGCGTGAAGCGGCGGGCGCGACGCCGGGCGCCCGGGGCTCCGGCGCGGCGCTTCGTGGCCCGCATCCAGCGAACCGCGCGAAAGCGGGATCGCGCGGAGACCGCGCCGGACGCATCCGGAGAGGACGAGCCCGCCGGGAAGAAGCAACCGACGCCGCGCCGGGAGCGACGCCAGCCATCGCTCCTGCCCGGACCGGAAGCGGCGGGGGGCGAGGCGCCCGGTTCCTGGAAGCTGCCTTCGCTCCAGCTGCTGACCCGGCGCAACCAGCGGCCCGCGCCGAGCAGCAAGAAGCTCGCCGAGCGCCGGAAGGCGCTCGAGGCCGCGTGCGTCGAGCACGGGATCCGCGGGCGGGTGGACCGGATCCAGCCCGGCCCGGTGGTGACCACCTTCGAATTCCGGCTCGGCGAGGGGGAGAAGCTGAAGAGACTGAAGAGCCGGGAGGAGGAGATCTGCCTCGCGCTCGAGACTCCCGCGATCCGGGTCCAGCGCGTCCGGGGGACCGGGGTGGTCGGGATCGAGGTCCCGAACGAGACCCCGGAGGTCGTCGGGCTCCGGGAGATCCTCGAAGCGCCGGCGTTCCGGGAGGAGACGGGCGCGCTCCCGGTCGCGGTAGGACGGCTGGTGGACGGCGAGCCGCTGGTGCGGGACCTCGCCGAGATGCCCCACCTGCTGATCGCCGGCGCTACCGGAGCCGGAAAGTCGGTCCAGATCAACACGCTGCTCTGCTCGCTGCTGACCCGGCAGACACCCGACGACCTCCGGCTCATCCTGATCGACCCGAAACGGGTGGAGCTCCGGCCCTACCGGAACCTCCCCCACCTCCTCACCCCGCTGATCCTCGAGCCCGACCGGGCGAAGACGGTGCTGCTGCGGGCGTGTCAGGAACTCGACCGCCGCACCCGGGTCCTGGAGGAGCACGGAGTGCGGAACATAGCCGGCTACAACCGGCAGGTGGCCGAAGCGACCGGGTCGGGGAAGCGCCGCTCGGGCGCCGACGAGCCCGAGAGCCCGGCGCGGATGCCGCGGCTCGTGATCGTGGTGGACGAGCTCGCGGATCTGTTCATCCACGCCCGGGCCGAGGTCACTCCGGCGATCCAGCGGCTCCTGAGCCTCGGCCGCGCCGAGGGCATCCACCTGGTGCTCGCCACCCAGCGCCCCTCGACCGACATCGTGAGCGGCACCCTGAAGGCGAACCTGCCGACCCGGATCGCCTTCCGCGTCGCCAGCTATGTGGACTCGAGGACGATCCTCGACCGCAAGGGCGCCGAGGACCTTCTCGGCAAGGGCGACATGCTGATGATGCGGGGCGGGGCCGAGCTGCCGCGCGCCCAGGGAGCGTTCGTGGACGAGAAGGAGGTCGGACGGCTGGTGAAGTTCTGGGAGAGCGCCGCGGCTCCCGTCTTCGACGAGGCGATGCTGGCCGAGGAGGAGCCGTCCGGCTCCGGGCTCGCCGCCGTCCCCGGCAGGCAGGGCGCTTCCTCCGACCGGCGGGAGGACTCGCTGCTCCCCGAGGCGCGCGAGCTGATCGTCCGCGAGCAGAAGGCCTCCACCTCGATGCTCCAGACCGAGATGGGGCTCGGCTACCAGCGGGCGCGGCGCATCGTCGCCGAGCTGGAACGCCAGGGGGTGGTCGGCCCCGCGCGGGGCGCGCAGCCACGCGAGGTGCTCGTCGAGGCGTGAGGATGCGGAAGCTCTCCGTCGCCGTGGTGATCGCGGCCACCGTCGCCGGGGCCGGGGCGGCCCGCTCGCTCCCGGCGCTCTCCACCGCCTCCACCGCGAAGAACCTCTACGAGGCGGCGCGGCGCGCCGAGGCGCGCCTCCGCGAGTCGGACGCCGCGATGCGTTCCGAAGAGAACTGGACCTCGGTCGGGGCGAAGTACCGCGCGGTGGTGCTGTCGTGGCCGAGGAGCGGCTACTGCGACGACGCCCTCCACTACGAGGGCGGGATCTACCGGGACGCCGCCGAGCGGTTCGACAACCGGCGGTTCGCGGTGCGCGCCGCCGACGCCTACCGGCTCCTCTCCACCGGGTACCCGACGAGCAAGTGGGCGCCGCGCGCGCTCTACGAACAGGTGCGCCTCCATGCGGCTCTCGGCGACCGGGACGAAGCGAGGCGCGCGGCCGAGCAGCTGCGGCGGCGAGCGCCGGAAGCGGCGGAGACGCAGCTGGCCGAGGCGCTCCTCGCCCCGTCCCGAGCGCCGGCCCGGAGCGAGCCCGAACCCGGCGCCGTGGCGGCGCCGCCGCGCCCCCGGGCCGCAGGCGGCGGGTCTCCCGCGGTCGCGGGCGGGCCCCCCGCCTTCATCGAGAACATCCGGCACTGGGTCGGCGACTCGCACACCCGGGTGGTCATCGATCTCTCGCGCCCGGCCCCGCATACCGAGGGACGGCTCACGAATCCCGACCGCGTCTTCTTCGACCTCCACGGGGTCGAGATCGCCGAGGAGCTGACCCGGCGGGAGTTCCCGATCGAGGGCTCGCACCTGCGGCGGATCCGGGTCGGGGCGCCGGAACCCGAGGTGGCCCGCGTGGTGCTCGACTTCTCGAGCGTCCGCGAGGTCACCGTCTTCGGGTTGCCGAACCCCTACCGGCTCGTCGTGGACATCCACGGCGCGCCGCCGGTCGCCGTGGCCGAAGCGCCGCCGCCGGAACCGGAGGCAGCGGAGCCGCCCGCCACCGGGGAGCGCCCGGAGCCGCCGGGGGCCGCGAGAGCGACGCCGGGCGGCGACGAGGCTCCGGCCCTTCCCGAGCGCACGGAGTCCGGCTACTCGGTCGCGCGCCAGCTCGGGGCCGGGGTGCGGCGGATCGTGATCGACGCCGGGCACGGCGGCAAGGATCCGGGCACCCACGCCGGGCGCCTCCGCGAGAAGGACATCGCGCTCGACATCTCGAAGCGCGTCCGCGACAACCTGGAGGAGACCGGCTTCGAGGTCGTCATGACGCGCGACCGGGATGTCTTCCTGCCGCTCGAACAGCGGGCCTTCATCGCGAACGATGTCCGCGCCGACCTCTTCGTGTCCATCCATGTGAACGCCGCGCGCAACCGCAACGCCCGCGGGCTCGAGACCTTCTACCTGAACCTGGCCACCTCACCCGACGCCGCGGAGGTGGCGGCCCGCGAGAACGCGGTCATGAGCGAAGTGCGCATCGCCGACATCCCGAGACTCGTGGAACAGATCATGAACCACACCCGGATCGAGGAGTCCCGCGAGCTCGCCGGGACGATGCAGACGGCGATGGCCGAGCACATCCTCGGCGACGTGGATCACCCGCTGAACCGGGGCGTGAAGACGGCGGGTTTCCATGTGCTCCTCGGCGCCCGGATGCCGGCGATCCTCGTCGAGGTGGGGTTCGTTTCGAACCGCGAGGAAGCCCGCCTGCTCCGCGAGCCGGCGCACCGCGGGAAGCTCGCCGACGCGATCACCGAAGGCGTCGTCCGCTACGCCGAGACGCTCGGCCAGACGACCGACATCACCGCGGCGAAGTCGGGCAGCTGACGGCGCCGGCGGACCCGACGCGCGAGCGCGGAATCCGAGAGTCACGAAGGGCGCTGCGGCCCGGACGCCGGCGGCGCCACGAAACGGCCGAGTTCCGCCAGGGCGCGCCATGAAGGGCGGT
>CAYGAO010000184.1:0-6164 GCA_964347715.1 uncultured Acidobacteriota bacterium | reverse complement strand
GGCGGGCAGGCCGTGGGAGGAGAAGGTGTTCCGCCGCGAGGAGACCGCGGGCGGGGCGGCGATCACCGTCTGGGGGATGTGACCGCGGCCCCCGAGCGGTCCGGCGCCATACCGTCTCGTAACGGGAGTCCCCGCGGCGGCGGGCCGCGGTTCCGGGTTCCTCGCCGTTCGACCCAGGTCGCGCCACCGTGGCTGCCGAACCGAGCGCGGCCGTGGGCTCGAATGGCGGGCGCCCGGAGCCCACGCCAACCCGGACAGCGACGCTCCCGGGGTCGAGGGCCGGAGCCCGCGCGAACGACGAGACCTCGCGGACTCTTACAATCGGCCGGCGCGCGATGAGCGAACGCTTCTTCCGGCAGCCGATCCAGAACTCTCCCTACGAGGTTCCGAAACGCCACTGGAAGCTCGACCGCGACGGGCTCCCGACCGACGACATCGTCCAATCCCGCCGCAAGGCGGAGTTCCTCTCCCCGGTCCCCGCGCCGCGGGCGAAGCGCGGCCAGTGGACCCAGCTGCGGCTGGCGCTCGGCGAGCAGCGCCTTTCCACCACGAAGCAGCAGTACAACCCGTACCCGATCATCAATCGCATCCGGTCCGAAGTGGACCGCTGGCGGAAGCTGCCCGAGACGAAGTGGGGCGTCACCCCGGAAACCGCGCGGCTGCTCCGGCACTGGCGCGGCCACGACTTCCACGGCCTGCGCCCCTTCTTCTGCCAGATCGAGGCGGTGGAGACCGCGATCTGGCTGGTCGAGGTCGCCGGGGCGCTTCGTCCCGCCGCGACCGGACTCCCCGCTCGCCTGCGCCCCATCTGGAAGCACCTGCGCGAGGCGAATGCGGGCGCGAATCCGGAGCTCTTCCGCATCGCGCTCAAGATGGCGACCGGCGCCGGCAAGACCACGGTGATGGCGATGCTGATCGCCTGGCAGACGGTGAATGCGGTCCGCCACCCGGCGCGCCGGAACTTCACCCGCGGCTTTCTGGTGGTGACTCCCGGCATCACCATCCGCGACCGGCTGCGAGTGCTGCTCCCGAACGACCCGGACAGCTACTACCGGAGCCGCGAACTCGTTCCCCGCGAGATGCTGCCCGACCTCGGCCGCGCCGAGATCGTCATCACGAACTTCCACGCCTTCCAGCGGCGCGAGCGGATGAAACTGGCGAAGGGAACGCGGTCCCTGCTCCGGGGCCGGGGAACAGCGCCCGCCACCGTCGAGACCGAAGGCGAAATGCTCCGCCGGGTGATGCCGGCGCTCATGGGAAGGAAGCGCATCCTCGTGCTGAACGACGAGGGGCACCACTGCTACCGGGAGAAGGTCGGCGAGACGGAAGAGGAAGAGCTCGCCGTCCCGGACCGGCAGGAAGCGGAGAGGAACCAGGAGGCGGCGCGGGTGTGGATCACCGGCATCGAGACGGTGAAGAGGAAGATCGGCGCGCCGCTGGTCTTCGACCTCTCGGCGACTCCGTTCTTCCTCCGGGGCTCGGGGTATGCCGAGGGAACGCTGTTTCCGTGGACGGTCAGCGACTTCTCGCTCATGGACGCCATCGAGTCCGGCATCGTGAAGCTGCCCCGGGTTCCGGTTTCCGACGATGTGGCGGCGGAGGAACAGCCGCGCCTCAGGAACCTCTGGGAGCACATCGGCAAGAAGATGCCGAAGCAGGGCCGCCGGAAGAACGCCGGTCGCCTGGACGCGCTCCTGCTGCCGCCGCTCCTCGAAACGGCGCTCTCCGCGGTCCACTCGCACTACGGGAAGACCTTCGAGCGCTGGCGCGCGGCGGAAATCGAGACGCCGCCGGTGTTCATCGTCGTCTGCAGCAACACCGCGTCCTCGAAGCTCGTCCACGACTACATCGCCGGGTACGAACGGACGCGCGCGGACGGCGCGACCGAGGTGGTGAACGGGCGGCTCGCACTGTTCCGCAACCACGACGAACACGGGAATCGTCTGCCCCGGCCCCGCACGCTGCTCATCGACAGCGAGCAGATCGAATCCGGAGACGCCCTCGACCGGGGCTTCCGCGAAGCCGCGAAGGAGCAGATCGAGCGGTTCCGGCGGGAGATCGTCCACCGCACCGGCAGCCAGAAGGACGCCGAGGCGCTCACCGACGCGGAGCTGCTGCGCGAGGCGATGAACACCGTCGGGAAACCCGGTCGGCTCGGCGAGGACATCCGCTGCGTGGTTTCGGTTTCCATGCTCACCGAGGGGTGGGACGCGAACACGGTGACCCACATCCTCGGCGTCCGCGCCTTCGGAACCCAGTTGCTCTGCGAACAGGTTGTGGGCCGGGCGCTCCGCCGGCAGTCCTACGAGCTGAACGAGGACGGCCGGTTCGACGTCGAATACGCCGATGTGCTGGGCGTCCCGTTCGACTTCACCGCGAAGCCGACGGTGGTTCCGGCGCCGTCGCCCGCGCAGACCGTGCATGTCCACGCAGTGACCCCGGAGCGCGACCCGCTCGAGATCCGCTTTCCCCGAATCGCGGGATACCGGGTGGAGCTCCCGGAGGATCGTCTGACCGCCCGTTTCAACGCCGATTCCACGATCACCCTGACTCCCGAGTCCGTGGGTCCGGCCAGGACGAGGAACCAGGGGATCGTCGGCCTTCCCACCGAGCTGCGGCCCGACCGGAACGAGGGGATCCGGGAAGCGACGCTCGCCTTCCACCTCGCGCTGCACCTGCTGCGACGGCATCTGCGGGACGCGAACGAGGAACCGCGCCTCCACCTGTTCGGACAGGTCCGGCGGATCGTCCGCGAGTGGCTCCGGGCGGGACACCTGGTGTGCGAACCGGGGACCCACCCCGGGCAGCTCCTCCACGAGGAGATCGCCGAGCGGGCGTGCGAGCGGATCCACGCCGCGATCACCGTCGCCGCAGCGGACCAGGGCCGGGTGCTCGCCGTGCCCGACCCCTGGAACCCGCAGGGTTCCACCGCGGAAGTGAACTTCCGCACCTCGAAGAAGGACCTCTGGCGCACCGATCCCGGGAAGTCCCAGGTGAACCGGGCCGTCTGCGACGGCGGCTGGGAGATGGAGTTCTGCCGACTGGTCGAGCAGGAGCCGCGCGTCGAGGCGTATGTGAAGAATGCCGGGCTCGGGTTCGAGGTTCCCTACCGCCTCGCCGGCGAGTCGCACCGCTACCTGCCGGACTTCATCGTGCGCGTCCGCGGCGACGGGGGCGCGCCGGTCCACATCGTCGTCGAGGTCAAGGGCCGACGCGGCGAGACCGCGAAGACGAAGAGCGAGACGATGCGCGCCCAGTGGGTCCCCGGTGTGAACCACCTCGGAACCTTCGGCGAGTGGGCGTTCGTGGAACTGCAGGACATCGCCTCGATGGAGGAGGAGTTCCGGCGTTTCGTGGATGGCCGCCTTCGGCCGGAGGAGCCGACGAGTCCGCCGCCCCCCGCAGCGGGCTGGCGATAGGAGACCCGTGCCGAAGAAGCACCGGACGAAGAAGCGCCGGACGAAACAGGCGGTCGCCGTCGAGGCGACGACGCATCGCTCGGCGAAGCGGCTGAACCTGCCGACCGGCGAGCTGGAATCGCTGCTCTCCGAGGGCGACCGCGCGCCGCGCCAGGTGCGCTACCCGAGGAACGCCGACCTCGATCCGCAGCTCGTCTGGCGGGGAAAGGACGAACAGGACTGGTCCGACCTCGTGGTTCCGGCGCCGCCGCTCTACATCCAGGAGAAGGTGCGCCCGAAGGCGCTGGTGGACGACCTGCTCCGGGAGACGAAGGCGCGGCGGGAGCAGGACGCCCCGCCGCAGCCGTCGCTGTTCGACGACTTCGACGGGCTGCCGGAAGGCGCCGAACGGACCGAGTTCTACCGGCACCACGGCAACTGGTCGAACCGGATGATCCTCGGCGACTCGCTCCGGGTGATGGCGAGCCTCGCCGAACGCGAGGGTCTGCGCAGCAAGGTGCAGTGCATCTATCTCGACCCGCCCTACGGCATCAGATTCAACTCGAACTTCCAGTGGTCAACGGCGAGCCGAGATGTGAAGGACGGCAAGGCCGAGCACATCAGCCGCGAGCCCGAGCAGGTGAAGGCTTTCCGCGACACCTGGAAGGACGGCATCCATTCCTGGCTGACCTACCTCCGCGACCGCCTGACCGTCGCGCGCGACCTCCTCACCGAGAGCGGCAGCATCTTCGTCCAGATCGGCGACGAGAACGTGCATCGGGTTCGCGCCGTGATGGACGAGGTGTTTGGGAACGAGAACTTCGTGAGCTTGCTTAGCTACCGGTCGAGTGTTCCTCTGGGAGCGACATACATCCCGGGGATCGCTACCTACATCGTCATGTATGCGAAGTCACTGAATCACTTGAAGTTCAGACGATTGTTTGCAGAGCGAGACGCGAGGGAGGAGACGCGCTATGCGTTTATTGAGCACTCGGACGGACGATACGCACGGCTTCCGAAAGGCCAGAGACCGGAGATTGGGCGACAGGCGCGGAACATACGCCTGTTCGTTGCCGAGAATCTGAATTCTGCTGGTCGGACGGAGAGTTGCGTGTTTCCGTTCCGATTCGATGGAGGCGAGTACCACCCGACCCAGGGGAAGAGCTGGAAGACAAATTCGGTCGGCATGAATCGGTTGACTCTGGCAGGGAGAATCGTAAGCCCCGCAGACAACCTGAACTACAAACTCTATCTCGACGATTATCCAGTCAGAGAATTCACCGACATGTGGATGGATACGCAGGGAGCCAGCGACAAGAGTTACGTCGTACAGACGCCCAACAAGGTGATTCAGCGATGCGTTCTCATGACCACCGATCCCGGCGACCTGGTTCTCGACCCCACCTGCGGTTCCGGCACGACGGCGTATGTGGCCGAGCAGTGGGGACGGCGGTGGATCACCATCGACACCTCCCGCGTCGCGCTCGCTCTGGCCCGCGCCCGGGTCATGGGAGCGCGGTATCCGTACTACACGCTGGCCGACAGTCCCGAAGGTCAGCGGGAGGAAGCGGCGCTTTCGGGCGAGGCGGCGAGGAGCGGCCCGACCTTCGGCGACATCCGGCAGGGGTTCGTGTATCGCCGCGTCCCGCACATCACGCTGAAGGCCATCGCCAACAACAAGGAGATCGACGCCATCTGGGAACGGCGCCAACCGGCGGTCGAAGCCGCCCTCGCCGCGCTGAACGAAGCGCTGCGGGGACATCCGACTCCCTTCCCGGTGACCCGCGGCGCGCGGAAGCGCCAGACGGTGGACTTCACCGCGCCGGACGGGACCGTCGAGCTGCCGAGCGGCGATCCGGCGCCGGCGAACGGCCTGCTCGAGTGGGAGGCGCCGCCCGAGGCGCCGGACGACTGGCCGGCTGCGGCGCGGCGGGCGCTGACCGCATTCCGGGAGGCCCGGATCGCCCGGCAGCGGGAGATGGACGCCGCCATCGCGCGGCAGGCGGACTTCGAGCTCCTCCACGACCAGCCGGTCGAGGACCGGACGAAGGTCCGGGTGGCGGGCCCCTTCACCGTCGAGAGCCTCGCGCCCCACCGGACGCTGGCGGTGGACGAGCGCGACGAGTTGATCCCGCGCGCCGCCGAACCCCGCGCCCCGGGCGGCAGCGGCGAGTTCGGCGACTTCGCCTCGATGATCCTCGAGAACCTGCGGCGCGCCGGGGTCCAGCAGGCGCACAGGAAGGACCGGATCGAGTTCTCGTCGCTCGAGCCCTGGCCGGGGAAGGCGATCGGCGCCGAGGGGCGTTACGCCGAGGGTGAGAAGGAGCGGCGCGTCGGCATCCTGATCGGCCCGGAGTTCGGCACGGTGTCCCGCCCGGACCTCGTGGAGGCCGCGCGGGAGGCGGCCGACGCCGGGTTCGACGCGCTGGTGTCCTGCGCCTTCGCCTACGACGCCCACGCCGCCGACCTCCCGAGGCTCGGCAGGATTCCGATCCTGCAGGCGCGGATGAACGCCGACCTCCACATGGCGGGCGACCTGGCGCAGACCGGCAAGGGCAACCTCTTCGTGGTCTTCGGCGAACCGGACATCGAGATCGGGCCCGCCGGCGAGAACCGGGTACAGGTCCGCATCCGGGGGGTGGATGTCTTCCACCCGCAGACCGGCGAAATCCGCAGCGAGAACGCCGACCGCATCGCCTGCTGGTTCCTCGATACCGAGTACGACGGCGAGAGCTTCTTCGTCCGCCACGCCTACTTCCTGGGCGC
>CAYGAO010000183.1:0-6196 GCA_964347715.1 uncultured Acidobacteriota bacterium | reverse complement strand
CGCACGCGGTCCCGGCGGCCCGCACCCAACCTTCCGGACCCACCCCGACGGAGTGCGCCGCCAACTCCGGCGCAACCTCGAACCTGTGGAAAGCGTGGAAAGCCCGCACGCGGACGCCGTGTCTCCGCGTGGCGGTGCGCCCCCTGCGCGCGGAACCGCGCACGCCCTTCCCACCCTTCCCACAGGGACACATCTCCCCTTCCGGATCCTTCTGGTAGAAGAAAAGGAGAGCGGCCGACTGCCCCCTGCGCCCACCCTCCGACGAGCCCAGACCGGCCCTATCACCCGATCAGCGGATCCCGGAAATCCACCCGAATTTCAAAAGAGGCGGATCTCCTCGCCCCGACGGGTCAGCGGAGGCGGGCCGCGTAGTCGAAGACCTCCAGGTCCCGAAGCGCCGGGGAATCCTCGCGCCACGCCACCCGCGCCGTCCGTCTCGCAAGCCGCGGAGCTGCAAACACGTATCGCTGGTCGTATTCGCGATACATCCGGTCGAAGGCTCGTTCGATTCGCAGCGGGCTCTCCCGCGAAGGCCATTCCTCCAGGATGGACGGCGGGCGCGTCCCGACGAGCGCCACCGCCACGGATTCGTAACGGGTGATGTCGTTGCGAATCCCGCTCCGCCCGGCGAGGCCGAGCAGGACATCGTGGTACCGCTGGATCGACTCCACCACGGCGCCGTCGCCCCGGATCGAGATGTCGTTCGGGGCCACGTTTCCGACCGGATCCGACTGCACGATGTGCGCCTCGTCCGCGTGGCGTGGGCCCTCCCGATTCGCCCTCAAGACATGGAGGAACGCATACACCAGATTCGGATAGGCGATGTGGAGGTTGGTGCAGTCTCCGACGGCTTCCTCCATGCGGTTCGTCAGGTTGCGAAACGCATTCAGCGTTCCCTTGATCGAGACCGCGAGGCACGGTCCGATTCCGGACCTGGTCACGGTCACATCCATGTCCTTCGTCTTGAGACCTCCGAGGAGGGTCTGCTCCCCGGTTCCGCCGGATTCCGGAACATGGCGCAACAGTGGCCCACCTCCGCCTTCTTCCACGACGAACGGCGGCCTCGGGACGATCTCGTCGGGCTGGAATCCGCCTTCGACCACGAGCCGGCAAGCGGCATACCAGTGGAGCGGCCGGATGTGCGCCTGGCTCTGCGTTCGTCCGCCGGGATACGCGAAGGCCGAGAGAGCCTCCCGAAGGTGGACCCAGCGGCAGCGGTTGTCAGGACGGGCCACGATGCCGCCAGGCCGCCATGCTGTCCAGGCCTTCCCGAAGCAGGCGTACGCTCTCCGGGGTCAATTCGCCGTCCGCTATGGCGACGCGCGCCGCCTCCCGGGGTTCCAGCTTGAGGACGCCGCCGCCGAGCGGGTGTCCTTCGACTTCGCAACCGAGCGCGGTCAGCGGGGTCCGCCACTGGCGTCGGAGCGTCGCGGCCGACACACCGTTCCGTAGGTGAACGGCGTGAACCGCGTTCGTGCAGGCGCAACCCGCCCGATTCTCGACGAGCGCCGGCGGATCGGCGCTCATCGTCGGGAGGAACAGATCCGGCCGGGTGACATTCGGCACGGTATACCACGGGTTGCGCACGCGGCACTTGTAGCGGAGGCGCGCCTTCCGCCCCGCTTCCGAGTCGAGTAGTTCCCGGACCCCCCGGGACTCCACCGGACGGCCATCGAGTCGAAGCAGGAAGTTCGGGGCGTCGGAGCGGCGCCATCCGGCAACGATCTCCGGAGTGATCGTTCCGGCCCGCAGGTCCCGTCCGCGCCGGACCGTGGGTGCGAGGCACGAGTCGGGAATCTCCAACCGCGTCGCCTCCGAGGGGCGGAGGTGGAAGAAGGCGTTGTCACCGGATACATACCCGATGCCCACGCGAGCGAAGTCGCCGAGAACGCGCGCCTCCGCGCGGTCCGCGAGACGCCGGTATTCGGACCGCACTCCTTCCGCGAGCAGGAACGGCCGCAGCCGGCTCCGCCATCGCCGCCATTCGGCGAGGGATATCCGGATCCCCCGCCGGGACGCCGAGTCGGCGTCGAAGCGCTGCCGGGAGGAGAACTCCAGCCAGCGAGTGGATCCTCCAGAGCCCTCGGCGAAGAGCAACCACACATCCTCGGAGAGATCGGGGAACACCTTCTCCCGGATCGCAACCACCCGGACGGCCTCGAAACGGGCCGCCAGCCACGAGACGAGGGGAGCGGCGTACGGCGCGTGGCCGATCTCGGCGGGAACCACGAAGGCCATCCGACCGCCCCGGACGAGAAGGGATGCGGTGGCGATCAGATACGGCACCCAGGATGAGGCCAGCCCGGACACTTCGGCGCCGAGCGAAGCGCAGAGGCCGCGCGCGAGGCTCCGGGTCTTCCCGGCGAATCGCTGGAAGCGAATGAACGGCGGGTTTCCGGCGGCGCACTCGAACCGCTCGGAAGTGGAACGCGCCCACTCGAAGAAATCGCCCGAGTGCACGATCCTCCCCGGGGCGGCCGCGGCAGCGGCGGCGCTCTCGTCGCAGTCCACGCCGGTGCTGCGGGGATGGCGGGAAAGAAACCGGCCATCACCGCAGGCCGGGTCGAGGAGACGGTCTTCGGGCCGCCGAACCGCCCACGCGACGAGGGCGGCGGCGACCTCGGGTGGCGTGTAGTAGGCGCCGAGAGCCTTCTGCCGGGTCGCGATCATGCGGTAACCGATGGGTGGGCAGGTTATCCCAGACCCGCGTCAGAAACCGACACGGGCGCGAGCGTCCGATTCCGCCCCGATCCCGGTCGGGGCAGGACGCCCGGTTCGCTCCGGTTCGAGGGCGCCCAGGCCCTGCTCCGGGGCCCGGGAGAACGCCGACGAGCGCCGTCGCCCCGGTCTCGCGAAGATCCCCTGTCGCTCGCCTTCCGGTTGAATCCGGTCACCTCCGTGAGTGTTTTCCGGGCGATCTCTATCCGAAAGAGTTTCTGAAGGCGATGTGCGCCGAAGGACTGGCCAGGCCGGCGGCGGCGAGCAGTCCGGTTCGCCGGGACGGCGGCGCCTACCAGCTCACGCCGCATCGGAGCGCGATTCGACGCGCGAGGCGCTCGAAGTCCCTGCCGCAGTCCTGAACCGCGTAGAGGTGGCCGCCGAGCGCCCCGTCTGCCGCCTTCAGGTGGAACATCGGCTTCCTCGCGTCCTGCGCCATCGGCATCAGGCTGCGGTAGTGCTTCAGGTCGGCGAGGCAGTGCTCGTCGCTTTCGGGCCCCGTGGAGGCGTCCTCGCGCAGAATCTCCCCGCGGTAAACGCCGGGGATCCGCCGGATCCACCTTTCATGGGCATGGACCGGACGCCCCGACCGCACGGCGTGCTGCATCACGATGTAACCGGCCGGCTCCAGGTGTCCGAGCGGCAAGCCCAGGTCCGCCGCATCCGGGCGACGATCCAGGCGGTCGCGCCATTCCGTCCGCCAATCCCGTAGCGTCGGACCCAGGTTGCGTAGTCCCTGGAGCGAGAACAGATCGGGCGCCAGCGGGAACACGACGAAATCGGCGGCGAGGATCGCGGCGCGGTTGATCGCTCCGAGGTTCGGGCCGACATCGATCAGGGCGACATCCGCGGCGTGGTTCTCCGCGGCGCGGACGATCGTTCGATGGAAGGAGGACTCGATTCGGAATGCGGCCTCGTCGCGATCCAGGCATCCCGGCCACGCGGAGGACAGTTTCGCCTCGAAGCGGGAGAGCCCCAGATCGCCGATCACGAGTCCGAGCCGTTCCGCGATTTCCTCGACATGTGGCTCGGTGATGTCGCCGAGCCCTTTCAGGATGGGCAAGACGGATCCCAGGATGGTCCGCGGATGACCCTCGTCGGGCCAGACCTCCTCGAGCTGCTCCTCGCTCAGGAACATGGCGGACAGGTTGGCCTGCGGATCGAGGTCGGCGGCGATCACCGATGCGCCGAGTTCGGCATACATCCACGCGAGGTGATAGACGAGCGAGGTCTTGCCGACACCTCCCTTGTTGTTGAAGAAGGCGATGCTCTTCATCGTTTTCCCGGAATCGTCACCAGGACGAAGGACGGCTCGAAGTGGAACTTCGCCTCGGGATTCCCGTTTCGGCGGAGGGCGTCCTGGGCGCGGAACACTCCGCGTCCGAAGCGGTTGACATACCCGAGCGTGGCCATCGCCTCCGCCAGCACCGGGTTGCGGTAGGCGGTCTGCCGGGGAAAGTTCTCCGGGGACGCCATTCCGTAGAGACCGCCGGGGCTCTGGATCTCGATCCGGTCGTCGTACCAGTAGAAGCGGACCGGAGCGGTGGATTCATAGGAACGGTGCATGACCGCGTTCAGGAGCAACTCCCGCACGGCGATCGGCGGGTAATCCATCTCCGTACGCTCCCGAAGGAAGGTATCCGCCACCGGCCGGGACCGGATCGGGAGGGACGCGAAGGCCCCGAGTTCTCGCAGCAGGTTCAGCAGGTCGCCGCGAAAGTTCCTCGCGGCGACGGGTTCGGCCGCCACCGTGGTTCCGGCCCAGCGGACGAAGACGACTTCGGCGCCCGGAATCCAGCGCAACGGGTCCTTGGCGAACAGAAGCACTGCGGCGTTCGTCGGGCGGTCGGCGGCGAGGTCGTAGAGCCGGAGCGACGCCATCTGCTCGACGACCTCGCGGTCGTTCTCTTCGATGACCTCGCGGGAAACGGCCGCCGGCAGGTAACCCGCGAGGAAGAGATCGCGCGCGAGGTCATCGGTCGTGCAACCGGGGCAGGGCCGCAGGTCGAAGGTCCGATGGGACGCGGTCCGTCGCTCCGCGAGTATCCCCTCCTCCTGCCGGTTGGCGATACGCCGGGACGGGCCGACCCGGATCCACACGCGGCCCTTGTAACGCACCGGCGGGGCGTCCGCCGGGGTGACTGAGACGACCGCCACCTGGCCCTCGGGCAGGGCATGCTTCCGGACGGTCATCGCCGGCGATGGCTCCAGGTTCACATCGGAACGGAGCGCCGCGAGATCGCGCAGCAGGCGGTCGGTGACCGTGAGGCCACTCGGTCGGCCGTGATCGGCCACTCCGATCAGGAGATGGCCTGGCTCGCCGCTGTCGGGAAAGTCGTTGGCGAAGGCGCAGACCGTCTCTCCGAACTTGTCGGTGTTCCTCGTCGAGGTGGTGAACTCCACCCGGTCGGACTCGCCGCCCGCCATCAGACCGCGCAGCTCGGGATCGGTCGGCATCGCCGCTGTCAGAGATTCGTCGGCGAATCGGTCTCGCACCGGCGGAGGAGGCGCGACCGGGCCTCGACGCGGGCGATCCGGGTGCGCTTCTCGGCCTCGCGACGTCGACCGGGATCTCCCCTTCGCGGGGACCCGGCATCGGTGTCGTCCGGAATGCGCATCGGCGCCGCGACCATGTGTCGGCGCGATTGTCCCCCGCCGCTCCCGATCCCCGGGAAAGACGAGGGACGATCCAGGTAACTCGATGGAATCACGATAGTTACTGGTTCAGGGCCGACGCGGCGCGAAGCGCCGCCGGGGAGGGGTGGGGGAAGGTCCTCCCTCCCCGCGAAAGCCGGCGGAACGGGTCGCGCCAGCGATCCGGGCCGCCATCCGGTGGGGAAAGCGCCCCGCATCCGCCCGGACGACCGGGGTTCCCCATCTCTTCGAGGACGGATTCCCATGCGGGGCGTTTTATCCACCGGCTGATGAGGTGCAGTATCGCGAGACAGGAAGAGGAGGCCGGTGGCGATCCGGAGGACGGGGGCCGACGGCTGACGGCTCGCCCTGATGCGAAGGCTCATCCCGATCGTCGCGCCGCTGGCTGGGGCGTCGGCATGTCGCTGCGCCATGGCGGCGTCGTCCCCGGCGTGCGGGCTCGCGCCTCGGCAAGCCCGGGGACCCGCTCAGGCATCCGACGCCTGCCGAGAAGCCCGTTCGAACACCACCCTGGTCATCCAGTCCTTGAAGCCGTCGTCGTCCATGAACTGTTTGAACAGCTGGGCGTCGTCCTTCATGAGGTTCGTCATCACCCGTTGCAGCGCCTTGTCGTGCTCGATGCGGGCATTCTGATCGTCCGAATGCCGTCGCGCGTTCGCGAAGGCGGTGTCCCGGGCGACGCGGGCCGGAATGGTCTCGACGATGAGCTTTCGCACATGGTCCGCGTCCTGCCATTCGATGCCGCCGAAGCGGTCGTTGAAGTCCTTCGCAGCCCGTGGACGAAGGGGTGTTCAGGGTGAGCGCCAGCGGTTAGCGGGGGAGC
>CAYGAO010000182.1:0-6206 GCA_964347715.1 uncultured Acidobacteriota bacterium | reverse complement strand
GCGGGCGGACCCCCCCCGCACCCCTCCCCGGCGGCGCTTCGCGCCGCGTCGGCGCCCGAGGGACTTTCTCCACCGCCTGCTGGGGGTCCCCGACACGCCGGCGCCGCTGTTCCTGATCGGGCTCCTCGTGAACCCCGGCGCCTACGAGGCTCCGAGGAGCCGGGACGCCGGGCTGCTCGCCCCCGAGGCCGCCGAGTGGCGGCGCGCCCCCGAGGTGGTCTGGGGTCCGGCGCCCTGGCGGACCCGGTTCCGGGCGCTCTGGAGCGGGTCCGGACTCCATCTCCGCTTCGAGGCCGAGGACGGCGACCCGTGGTTCACGATGACCGAGCGCGACGACCGGCTCTGGGAGGAGGAGGTCGTCGAGATCTTCCTCGACCCCACAGGCGACGGACGCTACATCGAGGTCGAGCTGAACCCCGGAAATGTCGTCTGCGACCTGCGTCGCCTCGCCCCGGGCGAAGCGGGCTCGGATCCAGTGGGGGCGATGGACCGGGGCTTCGAGGTGGCCGGGCTCGAGACGCGGGTCTCCCGGACGCCGGACGGCTGGGTCGGGACGATGTTGCTCCCCTGGACCGGGCTCGGACTCGCCGGGCCGCCGGCGAACCCCGAGATTCCGTTCAACATCTTCCGGATCGAGCGCCCCGGCGGCCCCGAGGCCCCCGAGGCCGACGCGGTCTTCGCCGCCTGGTCCCCGACGGGCGGCCCGAGCTTCCATGTCCCCGAGGCGTTCCGCCCGCTGCGACTGCTCCCGTGAAACCCGGTAGGCTCCGCTCCATGCGTGATCTCGGTGCGCTCCTGGCTGGGGTCGTCCTCATGACTGCCGTCCCGCTCGTTCTTCCGTCCCCCGTCGCCGCGCAGCCGGTCCGCGTCTTCGAGGGCGAGCTGGTGCTGCCCACCTACGCGCTCCTCCCCGACGACCCGAACCCGCAGTTCCGGGAGACCGACGACTCGATCGTCTATCCCTACACGATGCAGGACAACCTCGGGAGCGAGCGCGCCGACCACGCCTGGCGGGCGATCTTCCTCGAGAACGAGTACCTGAAGGTCGCCTGCCTCCCCGAGATCGGCGGGCGGATCCAGTGGGTGCTCGACAAGCGTCGGAACGAGCAGATGTTCTACGACAACCGGGTGATCCGTCCGGGGCTGATCGCGCTCCGGGGCGCCTGGATCTCGGGCGGGATCGAATGGAACCGGGGGCCGCAGGGCCACACCGTGACCAGCTTCTCGCCGGTGAACGTGACCGGGGTCCGGAATCCGGACGGCTCCGCGACGCTCGTCATCGGCGAGGTCGAGCAGAGCTTCCGCACCGGCTGGGAGGTGCGGCTCACGCTCCGTCCCGGAACCGCCCGCCTCGACGAGGAGATCCGCATCTTCAACCCGACCGACCTGCCCCACCCCTACTACTTCTGGAACAACACCGCGTTTCCGCAGCGCGACGGCACCCGGTTCCTCTACCCCATGTCGCTCGCGAGCGACCACTTCGGGACCACCTTCTATCGCTTCCCCGAGGACGACGGGGTGGACCTGACCCGGCTCCCGAACTACCACGAGCCGACCTCGATCTTCGCCTACCGCGCGGTCCACGACTTCTTCGGCGCCTACGACACCGGGGCCGACCGGGGCATCGTCCAGACCGCCGACCACCGGGAACTTCCCGGGAAGAAGGGGTGGACCTGGGGGCAGGGGGGCGACGGGACGATGAACCAGCGCGCGCTCACCGACGAGGACGGCCCCTACATCGAGGTCCAGAGCGGCCCGCTCCCGACGCAGTCGGACTACGCCTGGCTCTTCCCGGGGCAGACCGTCGCCTGGAGCGAGCAGTGGACGCCGGTCTTCGGGCTCGGCGAAGGCTTCGAGTACGCCACCCCGCAGCTCGTGGTGCAGCGCGACCGGGACGAGAACGGAACGCGCTTCCGGTTCCTTTCCTCGGAGGCCATTCCCGGCGCGATCGTCCGGCTCGCCGGCGGCGGCGCCGAACGGACCGCCGGGTTCGACCTGACACCCGAGGCGGTCGCCGAGGTCGACTGGCCCGGCGGGGACGGCCCGGTCGAGGTCGAGGTGCGGGCGGGGGGCGCCCGCATCCTCGCCTACCGCTCACCGCTCGAGATCCCGGCGGAAGAGCCGCCGGAGCTCGGGGAGCCCGAGGAGCCGGCGACCGCCGAGGCCGCGTTCCAGCTCGCCGAGCGCGCCGACAAGGACCTGAACCGGGGGGAGGCCCGCCGCCTCTACGGGCGGGCGCTGGCGCTGACGCCGAGCCATGTGGATGCGGCGGTGGGCCTCGCCGTCCTCGACCTGAAGGCCGGGCTGCGGGAGCGCGCCTCGGAGCGGCTCGCCCGCGTCGCGGCGGCGGATCCCGAGCACGGCTTCGCCCGCTTCCTCCACGCTGCGGCCCGGTTCCGGCTCGGGGATCTCGGCGGCGCGCTCGACTCCGCCCAGCTGGCGACGCGGCTCGCGGGCGTCGAGACCCCCGCGTGGAGGCTCGCCGGCCGGATCCGGATGCGCCGGGGCGAGCCCGACCTGGCCGCTGCCGCCTTCCGCCGGGGCAGGAGTCCGCTCCTGCCGCTCGCGCTCCTCGCTTCGGGGAAGCGGGAGGAGGCCCGGCAGCTCGCCGATGAAGAGATCGCCCGCGGGACGATCTCGCTCCTCCCCTGGGCGATCCGCCTGCACCTCGGCGGCGACCCGGAAGCGGTGTCCGCGATGGTCGCGCTCGCCGGAGAGCCCGAGTTCGCGTTCACCGAGCTGTTCCTGACGCTCGCGGAAGTCGGGCGCCCGGAGATCGCGCTCGAGGTTCTCGATGCGCTCCGGGAGCGCGGCGTTTTCGCGCCGGGGCCGGTCCTGCTCTTCCACGCGGCCGCGTGGGCTGGTGGGGAACGCGGCGAGGCGTACCTCGACGCGGCGCTCCGGGCGCCCCTCGAGTACGCCTTCCCGTCGCGCCCGGAGTCCCTGGCCGCGCTCTCCCTGGCGATCGAGCGCCGTCCCGCAGCGGCAGCGCCGCGCCTGCTCCTCGGCCACCTCTACGGCGGACTCGGCCGCTACGACGAGGCGACCGCCGCCTGGGAAGCGGCGGTCGCCCGCGATCCCCGACTCTCCACCGCGCACCGGGCGCTCGCCATGGTGCAGTGGAAGGTCCAGGAACGCCCGGCGGCGGCCGAGAGCCATCTCCGGGCGGCGATCGCGGCGCGCCCCGCCGACCAGACGCTCTACCGGGATCTCGCCCGGCTGCTCTTCGAGGAGAACCGGCCCGCCGAGGCCGCGGACACGATCCGGGCGATTCCGGCGGGCGCCCGCCGCCGCCACGACGCGACGATCGAGCTCGCGCGGGCGCTGAACGCGACGGGACGCTTCGCCGAGACGGTCGCGATGCTCGCGGACACCGAGGTGGACTTCCGCGAGGGCGACGACACGGTGTGGCGTCTCTTCTCGCGCGCCGAGGTGGAACTCGGCCGGGAAGCGCTCGCCGGCGGCGATGCGGGCGCGGCGCTCGCGCACTTCGACCGGGCGCTCACCTATCCCGAGAACCTGGGCGTCGGCAAGCCCCGCCGTCCGCGCGAGGCGCGGGCGCTCTGGTATCGCGCCCGGGCGCTCACCGCGCTGGATCGGCGCGACGAAGCCGCCGTCACGCTCGCCGCCTGCGAAGCGAGCGCGCCGCTCGACGACGAGCAGAAGCATTTCATCGCCCGCTGCGCCGCTGAACGCTGACGCCGGGCCGCCCGCGCCCCCGCCCGCCGGCGCCGTTTCCGCCGGAAACGCACCCGTCGTCGCCGGGCCAGCCAGCACCGGCTCGGTCGTCGCCGGGCGAGCCACTACCGGCTCGGTCGTCGCCGGGCCAGCCAGCACCGGCTCGGTCGTCGCCGGGCGAGCCACTACCGGCTCGGTCGTCGCCGGGCGAGTCAGCACCGGCTCGGTCGTCGCCGGGCGAGTCAGCACCGGCTCGGTCGTCGCCGGGCGAGTCAGCACCGGCTCGGTCGTCGCCGGGTCAGGCACTACCGGCTCGGTCGGGGCGGGGCGAGCCACTACCGGCTCGGTCGTCGCGGGGGGAGCCGGCATCGGCTCAGCCGGCGCGGGGCCAGCCAGCGCAGTGCCAGGCGGCGCCGGGCGCACCGGCAGCGGGCCGTTCCTGCTCCCGGCGGCGCTCTTCGCCGCGACCCTCCTGAGCACCCTCTGGGTGGGCGGCGCGCACGGCCTCGCGACCGAAGCCCCCGAACTCTTCGGCGAGGCGGGAGCGGCGCTCTCGCCGCTCGAATGGGCGGCGATCCGGCTGCGCCACGGGATTCCGTATTCCTTCGCGCTGATCGCCGTCCTCCTGAGCCACGAACTGGGGCACTGGTTCGCCGCGCGCGCCTGGCGGGTGAACGCGAGCCTCCCCTACTTCCTGCCGATGCCGCTCACGCTCGTCGGCACGCTCGGAGCGTTCATCCGCATCCGTTCGCCGTTCCCGAACCGCCGCGCGCTTCTCGACATCGGCCTCGCCGGACCGTTCGCCGGGTTCGTCGTCTGCCTCCCGGTGCTCGCCCTCGGCGCCCTGACTTCCCGCCCCGGCCCCCCGGTGTCCGGGGGCATCGAGTTCGGGGAGCCGCTGGCCTTCCGCGCCTTCGCGGCGCTCTTCGGCCCCGCGGTACCCGAGGGCCAGCTGCTCTACCTGAGCCCGGTCGGGCTCGCCGGCTGGTTCGGCCTGCTCCTCACCGCGATCAACCTGCTTCCGATGGGCCAGCTCGACGGCGGGCACGCGCTCTACGCGGTCTTCCGGGGACGGGCGCTCCGCATCTCGCGCGCAGTGCACCTCGCGATGTTCCCGCTCGCGATCCTCTCGCCGACCTGGCTCTTCTGGGGGCTCCTCGGCTGGCTGCTCCGCGCCCGCAGACCCCATCCGCCGACGCTCGACGACGCCGCGCCGCTCCCCCGAAGCCGGATCGCGCTCGCTACGGCCGCCCTCCTCGTGTTCGCGGTCTCGTTCACCCCGGAGCCGGTGATCACGGACTGGGGGGAGCTACTACGCTGATCCCCGCGCCAGATCCTGCGGCCGGATGACTTCGATCACCCGGACCGCGACGGGAGCCAGCTCCTCCCACCGGGAAACGCCCGCCTCGCAGATCGCGAGCGCGGCGGTCGGGAACGGTTCGAGGCGTCCCGAAAGCCGCGAGACGAGGTCCTCCATTCCGGGGTTGTGGGCGACGACGAGGAGCGGCGAGGCGTCCCCGCCCGACGACCGGATCGCCGCGAGCAGCGCCGCCGGGCTGGCGCCGTAGAGATCCGGAAGCAGACGGAGCGCGTCAGGTCGGGCGCCGGCGGCTTCGAGCACGAGCCGGGCGGTGTCCCGAGCGCGCCGCGCGGTCGAGGCGAGTCCCGCCGGAACGAGTCCCCGCTCCCGCAGCAAACGGCCGATCCGCGGCGCGTCCCGGAGTCCCCTCCGGGCGAGCGGGCGGTCGTGATCGGGGAGCTCCGGATGGCTCCAGTCGGACTTCGCGTGGCGGAGCAGCAGCAGGCGCAGCACGGCGGCAGACGATACATCCGGTTTCCCGACCGGCCACGTCCGGCGTCGGCCCGGTCGTCGCGACGAACCCGCTACCGGCCGGGGCAGCGGTGCTCCCGCAACAGCCGACGGTGGTCTTGGGTGAGACGCGGGCCGCGCTGGGTCGAGTACACCTTTCCGTGCGCCAGAAGGCGTCGATTGGTGAAATCGGCGTGGAGCTCACGGTCCTTCGAGTACAGCAGCCGAGCGCCGCCGACTCTCGCCAGCGCGATGATGTGCGCATCGTCGGACCGACAGGATCTGCTCGCCTCGAGTGCGTTCTCTTCCTTCGCGACCCGTTCGTCCGGGATGGAGACGAGGACGCCGCTCAGTAGCAACTGGCGGATCTGCTCCTTTCTTCGGCGTCCGGAAGAGACCTCGCCCCGGAGTCTGCCGCCGAGGACGACGGAACCGTTCCCGCCCGTGAGCCAGCGATAGAACGCCTCGGCGGCCGCCGGCCGGTCAGGCGAAAAGACCTCGGGCCAGGAGTTGGCGTCCACGATCGCGCACATCTCGGCAGCCTGCGGATAAAGCGCCCCGCATGGGAATCCGTCCTCGAAGAGATGGGGAACCCGGTCGTCCGGGCCGATGCGGGGCGCTTTCCCCACAGGATGGCGGCCCGAATCGCTTGCGCGATCCGGGCCGCCGGCTTTCGCGGGGAGGGAGGACCCGCCCCGCCCCCCTCCCCGGCGGCGCT
>CAYGAO010000181.1:0-6208 GCA_964347715.1 uncultured Acidobacteriota bacterium | reverse complement strand
CGCCCGGAGCCGCCGGGTCAGCCCCTCCATGCGCGGACGAGCCGCCGCGAGAGGCCCCCGCCCGGAGCCGCCGGGTCAGCCCCTCCATGCGCGGACGAGCCGCCGCGAGAGGCTCCGGGGCGGAGCCGCCGGGTCGGCCGCTCCATGCGCGGACGAACCGGGAGAGGCCCCCGGCCGGAGCCGCCGGGGCCGACCTGCGGCCGCGCGCCCGGGAGCGGCGACCGCCTGGTCAGCCGAGGTGGAAGCGGATCACGAGCACATCCCCGTCCCGGACCGGGTAGTCCTTCCCTTCGAGGCGGAGCGCGCCCTTCTTCCGCGCCCCGTCCCACGAGCCGTGCTCGACGAGGGTGTCGAAGTGGACCACCTCGGCGCGGATGAAGCCGCGCGCCATGTCCGTGTGGATCCGACCGGCAGCCTCGCGCGCCGGGGTGTTCCGGCGGATCAGCCAGGCGCGCGCCTCGGTGTCGCCCGCGGTATAGAAGGTGGCCCGGTCCATCAGCTCGAACATCCCCCGCAGGACGCGGCTCTCGGCCCCCGCGGCGACCCCGAGGTCGCGGCGGAAGGCGGCGGCGTCATCGGGCCCGAGGTCGGCTATCTCGGCCTCGATCCGCGCGGAGAGGACGACGAGGCGCGTCTCGGGCCGGCGGGCGAGTTCCTCGCACCCGGGCCAGGCCGCGGCGGCGAGCTTCGCCCCGCTCTCGTCGGCGTTCACCACGAGCAACTGCGGCTTGGCGCTCAGCAGGCCGTAGCCGGCGAGGCGCTTCCGGTCTTCGGCGGGGAGGGCCGCCCGGAGCGGCCGCTCCCGCTCGACCGCCGCGCGGGCGCGGGCGAGGAGGTCGCGCTCGCCCCGGATCGCTTCCGGCTTTCCCCGCGCGCGGTCCCGGTCGAGCCGGTGGATCCGCTTCTCGAGGACCTCCAGATCCGAGAGGAGCAGCTCGAGCTCGAGGTTCTCGGCGTCCCGGACCGGATCCACCGATTCGAAGGGGGAGGGCGCCGTCGGATCCTCGAACGCCCGGACGACATGGACGATCGCGTCCACCTCGCGGATCGCCGAGAGGTTCTCCGTCTGGCCGCCCGCCCCCTTCCGGAGCGCGGGAAGGAGCACCGCCTCGACGGTCGCCGGGGTCGTCTTCCTCGACTGGTGGAGCCGCGCCAGGGTATCGAGCCGCTCGTCGGGGACCGCGAAGACCCCGCGCCGCGCCCCCTTCGAGAAGCCCGCCGACGCCGTGCGCGTCAGCAGCGAGAAGAGCGTCGCTTTCCCCGCAGCGGCGAATCCGACGATACCGGCGCGCACGGGTGACCGAAATGCTACCGGCGAGCGCTCAGCAGGCTGTGGAGAAGGTCCCTCGCGCGCCGACGCGGCGCGAAGCGCCGCCGGGGAGGGTCCTCCCTCCCCGCGAGAGAGGGCGGAACGGATCGCGCGAGCGATGCGGGCCGCCATCCGGCGGGGGAAAGCGCCCCGCATCCGCCCGGACGAACGGGGTTCCCCATCTCTTCGAGGACGGATTCCCATGCGGGGCGCTCTACCACCGGCTGTCAGAGGTCGAGTTCCGCCGGGTCGGGCGCGCCGTCCGCGATCAGGCGGCGGCGCTCGGCGGGGTCCCTGCCCATCAGCGAGACGATGAAGGCGTCCGTCGCCTGCCGGTCGCGGGCCACGAGCCGGAGGAGGCTGCGGGTCGCCGGGTTCAGCGTCGTCTCCCAGAGCACCGCCGGCGGCATCTCGCCGAGCCCCTTGAAGCGGGTGATCGTCGGCTTCGCTCCCTTCGGCGCGCCGGCGAGGATCTCGTCGCGCGCGGACTCGTCGCCGGCCCAATGGGTCTCGCCGCCGAACTCGATGCGGAAGAGCGGCGGACGGGCGACGAAGACGCGGCCGGCCTCGATCAGCTTCCAGAAGCAGCGGACGAAACAGGCGACCAGCAGCGTCGTGATGTGGTGGCCGTCGGCGTCGGCGTCGGCGAGCAGGACGACCCGGCGGTAGCGCAGCCGGGCGGGGTCGCAGGCGTCCCCGGTCCCGCAGCCGAGCGCGAGCGCGATGTCCCGGAGCTCGGCGTTTCCGGCGAGCCGGGCGCGGCTCGCCTGGACGGTGTTCAGGATCTTGCCGCGCAGCGGCAGCACCGCCTGCCGCATCCGGTCGCGGCCCTGCTTCGCCGAGCCGCCCGCCGAGTCCCCCTCCACGAGGAAGATCTCGGTCTCGTCGGCGCGGCGCGAGCCGCAGTCGCTCAGCTTGCCCGGCAGCACGCTGCGCGAGCGCGCCTCGGCCCGGAGCGCGATCTCCTTCGTGGCCGCGCGCGACGCTTCCCGCGCCCGCGCCGCGAGCAGCACCCGGTTCGCGATCCGCTCGGCCTTCGTCGGCGACTCGTTCAGCCAGCGCTCGAGCCCGATCCGCACCGCGGAGTCCACCGGCGCCCGCACCTCGGGGTTGTTCAGCCGGTCCTTCGTCTGCCCCTGGAACTGCGGCTCCGGGAGGAAGACGCTCAGGATCGCGAGCACCCCCTCCCGCGCGTCCTCGGCGGTGACGCTCAGTCCGCGCGGCACGAGCGAGTGGGTCTCGAGGTAGTTCCGGACCGCCTTCTGGAGCCCCTCGCGCAGCCCGGACTCGTGCGACCCGCCCGAGCCGGTAGGGATGCCGTTCACATGGCTGCGGAACTCCTCCCGCGGCGCCCCGGTCCAGCCGAGGACGAGCTCGAGCCGCGCGCCGCCGTCGAGCCCGTCGCGCCTGAGCTCGAAGGGCGCGTCGTGGGCGAGGGTCAGCCCGCGCTCTTCGATCAGCGCGTCGAAGTAGTCGGCGAGCCCGCGGCTCTGGGTCCAGGTCTCCTGCTCGCCGGTCGCCTCGTCGGCGAGCGTCAGGGTGAGGCCGCGGTGGAGGTAGCTCGTCTCGCGGAGGCGCGCCGCGATCCGGGCGCGGTCGAAGCGGGGATCGGGGAAGATCGCGGGGTCGGGGGTGAAGGTGATCTCGGTGCCGGCGCCGCGCCCCGGTCCGATGTCCCGGAGCTCGGAGACCGGCTCGCCGCGCCGGAAGGACATCTCCCAGGTGCGGCGCCCGCGCCGCACCCGCGCGGTGAGCGATTCGCTGAGCGCGTTCACCACCGAGGCGCCGACCCCGTGGAGCCCGCCGGCGGCGCGGTAGGCGCCGCGGTCGAACTTGCCGCCCGCGTGGAGCGTCGTCAGGATCACCTCGATCGCCGGGCGGCCCGACGGTTCGTGGATGTCCACCGGGATCCCGCGTCCGTCGTCCCGGACCGAGATCGCCCCGCTCCGGGAGAGGGTCACCCCGATATGCGAGGCGTGGCCGTTCATCGCCTCGTCCACGCCGTTGTCGAGTATCTCCCAGACGAGGTGGTGGAGCCCGTCGGCGTCCGTCCCGCCGATGTACATCGCCGGGCGCTTCCGCACCGCCGCGAGCCCCTCGAGGACGGTGATGTCGCGGGCGGAGTAGCCCTCGGGCCGGCTCACGACCGGCTCCCCAGGGGTTCGCGGAACGGTTCCGGAGGCGCGATCGCGGCGGGCGGCGCCCGGACGAACCCCGCCTTGTTCACGAGCGTCCCGAGCCCCCCGCGGGCGCCGACCCGGAACTTCTCCCCCGGCGCGATCACCCGCCGCCCGCCGCCCGGAGTCTCGGCGGTGAGCCGCTCTCCCCGGCGGGCGACGCGGAAGCCGAGCACCGCGTCGTCCGCGGAGAGCCTCACCGCGCGCACTCCCCGCCCCGCGCCGGCGAGCAGGTTGATCTCCTCGATGTCGCAGAGGAGCGCCCGCCCGCTGCGGGTCGCCACGATGAGCGTCTCGACGCCGCGGGTGAGCGCGGCCCCGAGCACCCGGTCGTCCTCCACCAGCCGGGCGAACCGCCGACCGTTCCGGTTCGAGGGCTCGGAGAACGCCTCCAGCCGGAAGCGGAGCGCGTTCCCGCCGCGGGTCACGGCGAACCCGTGGGGCGCGAGCTCGCCCGCCTCGCCGGCGGGGATCGCCCGTTCGAGGGCGCGGGGGTCGAGGCTCACGAGGCTCACGATCTTCTCGCCGTCGCCGAGAGCGAAGAGTTTCTGGACCGGGACGCCGTGCCCGGTCGTCGCCGGGACCGCCGCGAACCGGGCGGTGAACGCGCGGCCGAAGGAGGAGAAGAGGACGAACGACGCCCGGGTGCTGCCGGGGGCGAGCGCGAGGAGCTCGTCTCCCTCGCGGAGCCGCAGCTTCCCGGGCTCCCGGACCTCCCGCTGGCGGCGGATCCAGCCGTCGCGGCTCAGGATCAGGACTCCGTCCTCGTCGGGGAGGAAGTCCTCGTCGGCGAAGTCGGCGTCGGGCTCGGCGCCAGCGAAGCGGGTCCGGCGGGCGCTCTCCGCCGCGCGCCGGTCCCGGATCGCGACGAACTCGGCGCGGACCTCGGCGGTGATCGCCTCCGGGCTGGCGAGGAGGCGCTCGACCTCGGCGAGCCGGGCGCCGCGCTCGTCCATCTCCTCGCGGATCACCCGGATCTCGAGGCGGGCGAGCCGGTAGATCCGGAGCTCGAGCACCGCGTCGGTCTGTTCGGCGTCGAGTCCGATCCGGGCGATGATCTTCCTCGCGGCGTCCGCCTTGCCGTTCGAGGCGCGCACGATCTCGAGGACCCGGTCGAGGGCGTCGAAGACGCGCGCGAAGCCGGCGAGGAGGTGGAGCCTCCGGGCGAGCCGCCGCTGCTCGTGTTCGAGCCGGCGACGCGCGACCTCGCGGCGGAAGGCGAGGAAGTCGAGGAGCAGCGTCCGGAGTCCGACGCGCTCGGGGGCGCCGCCCGGGGAGCGCTCGAACCTGAGGCAGGTGAGGTCGAACGGGACCGGGGAGACGAGCCGGGTGCGCCGTCCGAGGAACGCGATCACCTTCGCCGGGTCCGCCTCCTTGCGGACCTCGAGACGGATCCGGACATCGTCGGTCGAGAGGTCGCTCACCTCGAGGAGCGCCGGGAGCGAGCGGTCGGCGACGATCTCGCCGAGACGCTCGACGAGCTGCGCCTTGTTCACGCCCCAGGGGATCGAGGTGATGAAGAGGGTCCGCACCCGCTGCCGCACCCCGGCGTCCTCGACGGTTCCCCGCACCCGCACCGCGCCCCGGCCCTCGGCGTAGATCCGGGCGAGCCGCTCGGGCGGGTCGAGGATCTCGCCGCCGGTCGGGAAGTCGGGCCCCCGGACGATCCCGGCGAGCGCCCCGGAGTCGAGACCGGGTTCGTCGAGGAGCCGGATCAGCGCGTCGAGGATCTCGACGAGGTTGTGCGGGGGGATGCTCGTGGCCACCCCGACGGCGATCCCGGTGCAGCCGTTCACGAGGAGCAGCGGCAGCCGGGTCGGCAGCACCACCGGCTCGCTCCCGGACCCGTCGTAGGTCGGGCGGTGGTCCACCGTGTCCGCGGCGATGTCCCCGAGGACCTCGTCGGCCGCCTCCGCGAGCCGGCACTCGGTATAGCGCATCGCCGCCGGGGGGTCCCCGTCGAGCGAACCGAAGTTCCCGGACCCCTCGATCAGCGGCAGCCGGGTGGAGAAGGGCTGCGCCATCCGCGCGAGCGCGTCGTAGATCGCCGCGTCGCCGTGCGGGTGGAGCGCGCCCATCACATCGCCGACGACCTTCGCGGACTTCCGGAAACGGCCGCCGGAGCGGAGCCCCTGGCGCCACATCGTGGTCAGGATCCGCCGCTGCACCGGCTTCAGGCCGTCGCGCACATCGGGGAGCGCGCGGCTCGTGATCACCGAGAGCGCGTAGGTCCGGTAGCGCTCGCCGGTGAGGCGCTCGAGTTCCGTCGGAACCGCTGCCCGGGGTGACCCGCCGCCGACGCCGCCCTTCCCCGAGCCCGGCCGAGCGGCCCCGGTCGGCGACCCGGTGGCGACCCCGGTCGCCGCCCCCTTTCTGCCGGCCCGTCTCCCGGAGCCACTCTCGACCGCCCCGGCCCCGGAGCTCCGGCGAGCGGCGCCCCGGCCGGAACCCTCGGCGGAGGCGCCCGTCCCCGAGCCCCGGCCGGAGGCCCTCTGCTCGGCGGCCCTCTTCCCGGAACCGTCTGCGACCGCCGGCGCGCCGGCCTCCGTCCGGGTCGCGCCCGTCCCGGAACCCCGTTCGACCGCTTCCTTCCCGGAGCCCTTCCGGACCGTCCCGACCCCGGCGCCACTCCCGACCGCCTTCTTCCCCGCGCCCTTCCGCGCCCCCCCATACCCCGCGCCCCACCCGCCCCCCTTCTTCCCGGCCCCCGTCCGCGGCCCCC
>CAYGAO010000180.1:0-6209 GCA_964347715.1 uncultured Acidobacteriota bacterium | reverse complement strand
CGTACAAATTCAACCCGGTCGTTCTCGGCCCAAGACCCCGCTAATCAGATACCTCGAATGGCTCGACGAACGAGCCGGAGCACTCGCCGTCCTGTGCAAGGAATCGGTGGCGAGGAAGCTCCTGGGCCGCCTGTGGAGACAGGGGATGGCCGTCTCGCGCGCCCGGATACATCGGTTCGACGCGGCGCAGGCCTTCGGCGTCGCGGCGGGCGCCTGTTTCCTGATCGTCTGCCGGGACGGTTCGAGGGGACGAAGGTCGTGCCCGATCCACGAAACCCTGAGCGCGGCCGAGCCGGGCGACACGCTCGCCTTCCGCGACGAAACCGTGATTCGGAACCCTGCCGGCTACGACCGCTGGCGCCACCTCCGCGGAGCCGACCCCGACTACCGGTGGCGTTCGGGAATCAAGCACGACTGCGCCGCCGTGATGGAGCTCGGCGACGACGGGAACGGTTCCCTGACGAACGGCCTCGGAGAACCGGTGGACATCGAACCGGAGCCGGTGTACCCCCTGCTCAAGGGCAGCGACCTCGCGAACCCGAAGCCGGGCCCGCCGCGCCGGCGCGTGATCGTCACCCAGGACCGGCTGGACTCCGACCCGAGCCGCCTCCGGGACGCCGCTCCGAAGACAGGGGCTACCTGAACGCCCATTCCCGGAGATTCGAGCGGCGCGCCAGCTCCGTTTATCGCGGCCGGCCGGCCTTCGCCATGTTCGGAGTCGGGGACTATTCGTTCGCCCGGTGGAAGGTGGCGGTGGCCGGCCTCTACCGGGACTTCGCCCCGCGCATCGTCGCCCCGATCCGGGGAAAGCCGGTGATGCTCGACGATACCGTCTGCTTCCTCCCCTGCGCGGACGAACGAGAAGCCGGATTCCTGCTCGAGATCCTCGGTTCGGGCGCGGCCGCCGGCTTCTTCGACTCCCTGGTATTTCGTGACGCGAAGCGCCCGTTCGGCGCCGAGCTGCTGCGCCAGATCCACCTCGGGAAGCTCTCCGCGGAACTGGTCCGCCGGGAGGAATACGACGGATTCCTCCGCGCGCGACGGACGCGGACTCCCTTTCGAGACCGGCGGCTGCCGCTCTTCCGGTGAGCCGCCGACGACGGAGGACGGTATCCGGGATAATGGGCCGGCGGCGCCCGGACGGGCGCCGGTTGGAGGGCATCGTGCGGACGAACGGACAGCGGCTCATCGGACTGGCGCTCGGCGCCTGGCTCGCATTCCCGGCGGGGGCTGCCGCCGCGCCGGAACAGGCGGCGGGCGGCGGCGCCTACGACCTGCTGCTCGCTGGCGGCCGGATCTTCGACGGCAGCGGCAACCCGGCGGTCCGCGCCGACCTCGGCATCCGGGGCGGCGAGGTCGTCGCCGTCGGGCGGCTCGCCGGCCGCCCCGGCCACGACGCCGCCCGGACCATCGAGGTCGAAGGGCTCTTCCTCGCCCCCGGCTGGGTGGATCTCCACTCGCACGCCGACCGCTCGCTCGTCGGCGACGACATGGAGGAGCGGAAGGCGGTGAACCTCGTCGCCCAGGGCATCACCACGGTGGTCATGGGCGCCGACGGCCGGAATCCGATCTGGCCGATCGCCGACGAGATCGCCGCCTACGAGAGCCGGGGCGTCGGGCTCAACGTGATTCCCATGGTCGGCCACTCGACGGTCCGGCTCCAGGTCATGGGCGACGATCACGAGCGGCCCGCGACCGAAGCCGAAGTCCGGAGGATGGTGGAGCTCGTGCGCGAGGGGATGGAGGACGGCGCCTGGGGCCTCGGCGCGGGCCCCGAATACCGCCCGGCGCGCTTCTCGGAGACCAGCGAGATCGTGGCGCTCGCCCGGGTGGTCGCCGACTACGACGGCTTCTACTACTCGCACCAGCGCAGCCAGTCCCCGATGCCCCGCTGGCAGGTTCCGAGCATCGTGGACGGGCCCACGCTGACCGGGACCGAGGGGATGGCCGAGACGATCCACATCGGCCGCGAGACCGGGATCCGGGTGGTGGGCACCCACATCAAGGCGAAGGGGCCCTCGAGCTGGGGCCACTCGGCGAAGGATGTCCAGGCGATCCGGCGGGCGCGCGCCGAGGGGGTGCAGGTGTATCTGGACCAGTACCCCTACGAGACCTTCGGCGGCGGCCCCGTCGGCGTCATCCCGATCTGGGGGTTCGCGCCTCCGGGGACGGACCGCTCGGGCGGGCTCGACGACCCGATGTGGAGAACGCCGGGACTGCTGAGCCTCGAGAACCTCGAAGCGAACCTCGCCGACCCGGACCACCGCGCCGACCTCCTCCTCGATCTGGAACAGCAGATCGATCTTTTCGGCGGCGCCGACCGGCTCGTCGTGGTGCTGTTCCCCGAGGATCCGACCCTCGTCGGCCGGACGGTCGCCGAAGTCGCCCGGGAGAGCGGCGACACCGTCGCCGACACGCTGATCGAGTTCGCGCGCACCGGCACCGAGGAGCTGCTCCACGGAGTGCTGATCCGGCCGATCGCCGGCCACCGGTTCGATGTGGAGACCTACATGGCCCAGGACTTCACCGCCACCGCCACCGACGCCGGCATCGCGCTCGCCGCGACGCCCGGCCGCCATCCGCGCTACTGGGGCAGCTATCCCCGGAAGATCGCGTACTACACGCGCGACCGCGGGATCATCAGCCTGCCCTTCATGGTCCGCTCCTCGACGAGCCTGCCGGCGGCGATCGTCGGGCTGACGGACCGGGGCTGCCTCCGCGTCGGCTGCCGGGCCGACATCGTGGCGTTCGACTACGAGCGGGTCGAGGATGTGGCGACGATCCTCGAACCGGGCGCCCCGCCGACCGGGATTCCCTGGGTCTTCGTGAACGGCGTCGCCGCGATCGAGGACGGCCGCGCCACCGGGGCGCTCGCGGGGGTCGTCATCCGCCGCGGCCAGTGAACGAGTCGCCGACCGAGGCGCCCGGCCCGATTCCTTCGGGGATCTCGAGAGTCGGGCGCGCGCCGGTCTCCGCGCCCTCTGCCCCCACCACCGGGTAAACGCTGTCTGCCCGCGCGTCGGGCGCGTACCCGCTGATCGACCTGCTCGACCACCCACGGCCACGAACCCGAGAGCAAATGCCGGCGCCGACTGCGCTGATTCCCCGAGCGGGGGGGCTCGTCCTCGCCTTCCGGTCGTCCGATCCGCCGGTTCTTCTCGCGTCTCGTTCCCGCTGACGACCGATATCTCTCCGTCGAGAGTCGGGAACGCGGTTTCGCGGATCCCGACTTCCCGGCGGAAAGCCGAATCCGATTCGAGAGGCGGTGGGCGGCGATACGCGGCCGCCCGGACGATCTCGTCGCCGAGACCCGGACGGCCCGGTTCACCTGCGAAGACCGGCGCCGGCGCCGAACGCGACGGAGCCCGGCCAGGAACGACGGGTGCGCGGCGGCGCCGGTGAACGAACCGGACGAACGATCTCCTCCCGAAGGCAGGGTTCGGGCGCGGGTCTCTCCCGTGGCTCGCGCCGCCGGAACGGTGTCCACGGTCGCCCGGTTCTGCCCGCAACCTGCCGGGAGATCACCGGTTCGTCTTCGCAGCCTGTGGATAGAGCGCCCCGCATGGGAATCCGTCCTCCAAGAGATGGGGAACCACACCATCCGGGCGGATGCGGGGCGCTTTCCCCACCGGATGGCGCCCCGAATCGCTTGCGCGGTCCGTTCCGCCCTCTTCGCGGGGAGGGAGGACCCTCCCCGGCGGCGCTTCGCGCCGCGTCGGCGCGCGAGGGACTTTCTCCACCGCCTGTTCGATCCCGGTGTGTCCAGGGCCCCTCGGGTGGGCGCCGCGGGACGGGTGCGGCCCGCGCGGTCTCGGGCGCAGGTCAGGAAGGCGCGCCGCGCCGCAGCTCGAAACCCCGCCAGATCGTGTACACGGCGGGGAAGACGAACAGCACGACGACCGCCGTCGTGATCACCCCGCCGACCATCGGCGCCGCGATCCGCTTCATCACATCGGCCCCGGTTCCGCTGCTCCACATGATCGGGAGCAGGCCGAGCGCGGTGGTCGCGCTCAGCATCACCACCGGGCGGACGCGCTGCGCCGCGCCGTCGAAGACCGCCTCCCGGATCTCGGCGAGCGTCCCGAGCCGCCCCCGGGCGCGCGCGCCGTCGCAGGCGCGGTCGAGATAGAGCAGCATGACCACTCCGGTTTCGGCGCTCAGACCGGCGAGCGCGATGATTCCCACCCAGACGGCGATGCTGAGGTCGTAGTCGAGCGCGAAGAGCAGCCAGAAGGTCCCGATCAGCGACAGCGGGACTGCCGAGAGCACGATCAGCGTCCTCGCCACCGAGCGAGTGCTCGCGTAGATCGTCAGCAGGATCAGGAGCAGCGTGATCGGCGCCACGAGCCGCATCCGCTCCTCGGCGCGCACCATGGATTCGTACTGACCGCTCCAGCCGAGGCTGTAACCCGTCGGGATCTCCACCTCGGCGGCGACCGCCTCCCGGGCGCGCTCGACATAGGTCCCGATGTCCACCTCTCCGATGTCCACATGGACCCAGGCGTTCGGGCGCGCCTGCTCGCTCCGGATCGCCGGCGGCCCCTTGCCGAACGACATCGTCGCCAGATGGCCGAGCGGGATCTGCTGCCTCGTCGGGGTCTGGACGAGGATGTCCCGGAGCGCCGCCGGGTTGTCGCGCAGGTCCCGGCGGTAACGGAGGTTCACGGGATAGCGTTCGAGCCCTTCCACGGTGGTCGTGATGTTCATCCCGCCGATGGCGGACCGGATGACATCCTGCACCTCGCCGACGGTCAGCCCGTAGCGTGCGATCTCGTTCCGCCGCATCGAGAAGGTCAGGTAGTTCCCGCCCATCACCCGCTCGGAGTACGCCGAGCGGGTCCCCGGCACCCGCCGGAGCACCGCCTCGACCTCGCGCCCCACCGCTTCCAGGACGGCGAGATCCGGCCCCGAGATCTTCACCCCCACCGGCGTCTTGATCCCGGTCGAGAGCATGTCGA
Organism: uncultured Acidobacteriota bacterium; assembly: GCA_964347715.1. Taxonomy (GTDB): domain Bacteria; phylum Acidobacteriota; class Vicinamibacteria; order Marinacidobacterales; family Marinacidobacteraceae; genus CAYGAO01. The sequence continues at coordinate 1,251 of CAYGAO010000180.1, read as the reverse complement.
TCCGGGTCTTGATCGGCATCGTCCAGGCGTTCGTCACGCCGGGGAAGCGGATCGCGCGGTCCATCTCGTCGGTCAGCCGCTCGGGCGTCATGCCGGGACGCCACTCGTCTTCGGGTTTCAGCCTGATCGTCGTCTCCAGCATGCTGAGCGGCGCCGGATCCGTCGCCGTCTCCGCCCGCCCGACCTTTCCAAACACCAGCTCCACCTCCGGGAAGGTGCGCAGGATGCGATCCGTCTGCTGGAGGATCTCGCGCGCCTTGGTGATCGAGATCCCCGGCAGCGTGGACGGCATGTAGAGCAGATCGCCCTCCCAGAGCGGCGGCATGAACTCGGAGCCGAGCCGCGAGATCGGGGTGGCGGTCCCGGCGAGGGCGCCGAGCGTGAGCCCGACGACGGCCCACCGCCAGGCGAGCGCGCGCCGCAGGATCGGCCGATAGACCCGCATCAGCAGCCAGGCGATCGGGTTCCGACGCGCCGCCACCACGCGACCCCGAATCCAGTAGCCGGCGAGCACCGGCACGAGCGTTACCGAGAGCAGCGCCGCGGCGGCCATGGCGTAGGTCTTCGTGAACGCGAGCGGCTCGAAGAGCCGGCCCTCCTGCGCTTCGAGCGAGAAGATAGGAGCGAACGAGATGGTGATCACGAGCAGCGCGAAGAAGAGCGTCGGGCCGACCTCGGTGGCGGCGCGGGTCACGACCCGCCAGTGCGGCGAACGGCCCCCGTCGCGCTCGAGGTGCCGGTGGGTGTTCTCGACCATCACGATCGCCGCGTCCACCATCGCGCCGATCGCGATCGCGATGCCGCCGAGCGACATGATGTTCGCGCCGATTCCCTGCAGATACATCACGATGACCGCCATGAGCACCGCGAGCGGCAGCGTGAGCACGGCGACGAGCGCCGAGCGCACATGGAGCAGGAAGACGGCGCAGACGAGCGCCACGATCGCCATCTCCTCGACGAGCTTCTGCCGGAGCGTCTCGATGGACCGCCCGATCAGCTCGGTCCGGTCGTAGACCGGCACGATCTCGACTCCGTCGGGGAGCCCGGGCTGCACCTCGGCGAGGCGAGCCCGGACCCGCTCGACCACCTCGTTCGCGTTCGCGCCGGAGCGGATGACGACGATGCCGCCGACGACCTCGCCTTCGCCGTTCAGCTCGGCGAGCCCGCGACGGATGTCGGGCCCGATCTGGACCGTGGCCACCTCCTGCACCGAGATCGGCGTCCCCGAGTCGTCCACCCCGAGCCCGATGC
>CAYGAO010000179.1:0-6237 GCA_964347715.1 uncultured Acidobacteriota bacterium | reverse complement strand
GGAAGAGCGCCCCGCATCCCCGAATCGGGGTGGATTCCGGTTCCCTTCCCGGAGCCGGGCGGATGCGGGGGACTTTTTCCACGGGCTGTTAGGATTGCGCCGTGCTGCGACTTCGCGCCCGGGTCGTTCCGTTCGTCCTGCCGCTGCTCGTCGGCGCGGCGATCGCCGGAACCGTTCTCGCGGTGCAGCCGGCGGACGGGCCCGAGGCGGTCGACGAATACCGGGCGCTCCTCCAGCGCCACGCGAATGTGATTCGCCAGATCGAGACCGCCTACGCGCGAAAGATCGAGCCCGAGACGCTCGCCCGCGCCACCGTTTCCGGGATGCTCGGGCGGCTCGATCCGCATTCGAGTCTCTTCGTGCCGAGGAACTACCGGCAGATGCGCGAGCGGCAGCAGGGCGGTTATGTCGGCCTCGGGATCCGCGTCCAGCAGCAGAACGGGCTGCTGACCGTCGTTTCCCCGTTCGAGGGCACCCCGGCCTACCGGCTCGGGATTCGCGCCGGCGATGTGATCTCGCGGATCGAGGGCGAGGACGCGACCCGGTACTCGATGGACGAGGCGGTGAACCTGCTCCGGGGGCCCCGGGGAACCCCGGTCAGCATCACGATCACCCGCCCCGGTTACGACGCGCCACTCGACTTCACCGTGATCCGCGACCGGATCCCGTTGAAGAGCGTCCCCTACTTCTTCGTCCTGGACGAGCCGACGGGTGAAGAAAAGACCGGCTATGTGCGCATCTCGGACTTCAACGAGAACACGGAGACCGAGCTGCGCGAGGCGATCGTGGAACTCCGCCTCGCCGGGGCCGGCCGGTTGCTCGTGGATCTGCGGCACAACCCCGGCGGCCTCCTGAACCAGGCAGTCGCGGTCTCGAACGTCTTCCTGAAACAGCACCAGGAAGTGGTCTCGATCCGCGGGCGCCATTCCGAGAACGACCAGGTCTACCTCGCCGAGGACCCGGGCTCGCACGCGGATCTGCCGCTCATCGTCCTCGTCTCCCGCGAGAGCGCCTCGGCCTCGGAGATCGTCGCCGGTTCCATCCAGGACCACGACCGGGGACTGATCCTCGGGGAGAACACCTACGGCAAGGGGCTCGTCCAGTCGGTGTTCCACCTGCCGCACGGCTACGGCCTCGGGCTCACCTCGGCCGAGTACTTCACCCCGAGTGGTCGCCGCCTGCAGCGCGACTACGGATCCGGGGACTTCCTCGAGTACTACCAGGGGCGCGGCGAGCGTGACTCGAACGATGAGGCGGGGACGACCGTGTTCACCGGGCTCGGCCGCGAGATCCGGGGCGGTGGCGGGATCGCGCCCGACCTCGAAGTGAGGATGCCCGAGCTGCCGGAGAGCGTCGTCGAGATCGTCCAGCACGGGGGCTTCTTCCGTTTTGCGACCCGTTTCGTGCCGGCCGACGGGCGTGGCGCAGTGGACGGGGCGGGCGAGCGGCCCGACGAGATCGAGGCGCGCGGGGACCAGATCCGCGCGGTGGACCAGACCTTCCGCGCCGACGCGGCGACCGTCGGGGAGTTCTTCGACTTCCTCGCCGCAGAGCGGATCCCCCACGACCGCGAGGCGCTCGAGGCGCATCGGGACGACCTCGCCCTCCGGATCGAGGCCGAGGTCTTCACCCTGCTCTGGGGACCGGCCGCCTCGCGCCGGGCCACGATGGATCGCGATCCCCAGGTCGTCGCCGCGCTCGAGGCGATTCCGCAGGCGGCCCTCCTGTTGCGGGACCCCGAGGCATACCTGGCCGCGGCGACGACCGAAGGCCAGTAGCTCCGGTCGCCGGGCCGAGATCGGAGAGCAGACGAGCTCCGTGGACTCCCGCGCATCCAAGCCGCTCCCGGGTCCGGGGGGGCGCGGTTCCCGAAACTCTCCTCGTCGCCGCCCGTCCGGGGGCAGCTGGATCCGGGCGGGCGCCTGGCTCACCGCCCTGGCGATCTCCGCTTCGGGCGCTCTCGCGCTCGGCCAGTCGAGCGTGGACGAACTCGCCTCCCGGCTAGAAAGCCGGGACGCCCGGACCCGCCGCGACGCCGCGCGCGATCTCGGCAGGGAGGCGTCCGAGGCCGCGATCCGGGTTCTCAACGAGGCGGCAGCCGACCCGGATCCCGACCCCGAGGTCCGGCGGGCGGTGCTCGACGCGCTCCTCTCGTTCCGGCGGACGGCCGCCGCCCCCGGCCTGATCGCCATGCTCGACGATGAGGACGAGGACTTCCGTCGCGCCGCGATCGGCGGGCTCGTCGAGATGCACAGCCGTGATTCTCCGGCGAGCCGGCCGGCGCGGGCGGTCGCCTGGCTGCTTCGCCGGGAGGACGAGTTCGTCCTCGATCCGCTCCGCCCGGTGGCGCCGGAGATCCTCCGGGCGCTCGGGATGCGGCTTTCGGACGAGGAGTCGGATATTCGCGAGCTGGCGGCGGAGGCCCTCGGGGCCCTCCGGGGCGCGTCGGAGGCCGAGGCGCTCGCGCGGGCGGCGGCGGCGGATTCCGAGCGCGATGTGCAGCGCGAGGCGGTACGGGCGCTCGGCCAGATCCGAACCGACGAAGCCGGCGCGCTGCTCGTGGACCTGCTCGATACCCCCGATCTTCGCGTCGAGGCCGTTCGCGCGCTCGGGCTCATGGCCCATCGCCCCGCGGGAACGGCGCTCCTCGGGATCTACGATGAGGATCCGGACAGCGGCCTCGGGCGAGACGCCCTCGAAGCGCTCGCGCGGATGGGCCACGCGGGCGCCCGCGGCACCTTCTACCACGAGCTCGGCAGCCGGGACGCCCGCCGTCGCGAGTATGCCGCCGAAGGACTCGGGCGGATCGGCGACCCTTCGCTCGTGGACGGCCTGATTCGGGATTTCCTCCGCGAGGACGATGGCCGCGTCCAGCTCGCGTTCTGTTTCGCCCTGGTGCGGCTCGGACAGTCGCCTTTCGTGGACCGGATCGTCCTCTCGTTGACCGACGGCAGCCTCGGGGAGACGGCGCGCCAATACGCGCTCGAGATCGGCGCCGAGGGCATGCCGGAGTTCGTCCGCTACCTCGACGATCCCGACAAGGACCTCCGGCTCGAGCTCGTGATGCTCCTCGAGCGCATCGGCGATCCCGAGGCGATTCCGGCGCTCGAAGCGGTGACCGGCGATCCGGACTCGCAGCTCGCCGATCGGGCCCGGCTCGCGGTTCGCCGCCTCCAGGCCCGGATCCGTCCGGAGGCAGGGGAGCCGTCCCGGCCCTGACCGGCCGTCGGCCTCGTTCGCCCGGGCCGTGGTCTGGAAGGGGACTCGCTGGCGGGAAGCGGCCCCCGACGCCCTGCTCCGAAAGGGGCGGCCGCTGACGGGAACCGGCCCCTGAAGCCCGCGGTCCGGGGGTGAGCCGGCTGGCCGGGAAGCGCCCACCGCTTGCCGGCCGGCGTCCGGGAGGTGGCCGTCGCTGGGGGAACCGCGCACCGCTCATCGGGGGCGCCCGGAGGGCGCGTCCCGGCGGGGGGCCGTCCCGGCGAGAACCGCCGCCGCCCGGCGAGAACCGCCGCCGCCCGGCGAGAATCACCGTCGCCCGCCGGGGATCGCCGATTCGGGCCGGTTGAATCAGCGGCGGGAAGCGTGAGACGATCCCGAGCGTGTCCTCGTCGCTTCGCTCTTCCCGGCTCCTCTTCGGTCGCTTCGCCCGGCCGCCGCTCCCCTTTCGGGCGCTCCGGTGGCGGGCGGCGCTGCTCCCGGCGCTCCTCCTCCCCGGTCTCGCGGCGGCGGAGCTGCCGTCCCGCGATTCGGTCTGGTCCGAGGTGCAGCGGAGCGGCCGCTCGCTCGTCGTGGGGCGTTTCGTCGGCAAGTTCGAGAGCCCCGACTTCCGCTCCCGGCGCGTGGTGCTGCGCGACCGCGATTCGGGACGAAGGGAGACCCTCTCGATCGACGACGGCCTCGGGCTGATCGCCGAGCTCGTGCCCCCGGGCATCTACGATGTCGAGGGGTTCGAGGCGGTTTACTTCCCGAATCTCCGGCCGAGGAATTTCCGCGACTTCCGGCCGATCCGGCAGCGGTTCTCGGTGTCGCCGAGAGCGCACGAGCGCGGCGAGACGGTGATCTCGGTGCCTGCCGACCGACCCGTGTACATCGGCACCATCCGGGCCGGCGCCGAGCGCCAGGGGATGGTGTACGAGGGGCAGAAGATCCGCGTGCTCGACGACTTCGAAGTGGCGATGGAGCGACTCGCGGTGGCGTATCCGGCGCTCGTGGTCAGCCTCGACGAGCGCGGGGTGGTGCCGCAGCGCCACTTCATGCTGCGGCCGACCGAGCGCGATCCACCGCTCGAGATGATCGTGAGCATGGACGATCCGATCCGACAGGCGCGACGCTACATCGAGGACGGCAAGTTCGACCAGGCGATCAACTGGCTCTCGACCTTCATGCCGGTCTCCGACCACCAGCGAAACGAGGTTCGTCTGCTCATCGGCGAGGCGCATCTCGGCGCCCGGGACCTGGACCGCGCGATCGAGGAGCTCGGGGAGGTTCTGCTCCTCGATCCTTCGAACCATCGCGCGCTGCGGCTGCTCGCGCGCTCGCATTCGCTGAACGGCGATCTGGACGACGCGGAGAACCTCTACGGCGCGCTCCTGGATCTCCGTCCCCGCGATGCCGAGGCCCATCTGCAGCTCGGTTACCTCTACGCCCTCCGCGCCGACGAGGACTCGTCGGCGGAGGCGTTCGAGGTGGCGTTCGAGACGGACTTCGATTACCTGATGCATGATCTCGCGCCGTTCCTGATCGCGGTGCGAAGCCGCACCGAGCCCGGAGTGAACTACGAGCCCCCGGTGCTCCGCAGCACCCCGACTCCGCTCGGGCGCGGTGGCGGATCCCGTCGGTCAACGGAGAACGACGGCGTCATGGTGCTGGTCGACCACCGGGGCGATGTGAAGTCGGCGCACTACAACCCCGAGAGTTCCCGCCGGATCCACCGGACGATGATGTCGCTCGTGCGCGGCCGCTTCCGTCCCGCGACCCTGAACGGCGTCGCCGTCCCGGCGATCATGGCGATCGGCATCTTCGGCGGCGAACGCTGAACCGTCGCCGGCCCGGTCCGGGGCCGGCGATCGGCGGAGCCGACCGGCCGCGTCGGGCGCGAGGGGGCAGGCCGGGGCGGTGCTGGGCGCGACGGCCGGGTTCGGCGGCGGCGAGGGGTTCGGCCTGAAGGGGAGGGGCTCCGGGATGCCGGGGTTCGGTACCGGACGGGGGAGGGTCCTCCCGACGGAGAGTTGCTCCCGACGGCAGGGTCCGGGACGACGGGAGAACGGCGGCTCAGCCGCCGGGAGCGGGTTCGGCGAGGAGCCGTTCCACCTCGGCCTCGAGGACCGCGAAACTCCGGTCGGTGCTCGGGGCCGGATGGAGGTTCCCGGCGCGGTCGATCAGGAAGTTCGCCGGATAGCGCGCCGTCTCGGTGAAGATCGGCGGCATGAAGGCGGCTTCGGCGGGACCGGGAGCACCCCCGGCGTCCGGTAGCAACAGCGGGTATTCGACCCGGAGCACTTCATCCCGGAAAGCCCGCTGCGTCTCTTCGTCCTCGGTGGAGACGCCGAAGACGAAGAAGCCGTCTGCTGCCCGCTCGCGCGCCAGCCGGTCGAGCTCGGGCATCTCGGCGCGGCACGGCGGACACCAGGTCGCCCAGATGTTCACGAGGACGACCGAGCCGCGGTAGTCGGAGAGCCGGCGCCACTCCCCGTCGAGGTCGCGCGCGGTGAACGAGGGCGCGGGCACGCCGGAGAGAGCCAGGTTCGCGGCCTGGCGAGCGCGCCGGGCGGCGCCGCCGATCGGGACGATCAGGAGGCCGAGGCTCAGGACCGCGATCGAACTCCCGACCCAGCCGGCCCGGGAGAGCGTCCCGGCCCGGTAGCACCTCACCGCGCGGCGGAGCGCGAAGGCCGGGGGGAGCAGCATCCCGAGCGCGACCGCACCCAGCCGGAACAGATAGTCGCCGTCCGGATCCAGGCTCAGCCGCGTGAGCCCCTGGTAGAGCCCGAGGCCCAGCCCGGCAGCGAGGACCGGCGCGAGGACACCGGGCCAGAACGGAGACGGACGCGGAGGAGTCACTCGGCTACCGCCGGTCCCCGGGGTCCGGGCTCCAGCCGCGGGAAAACGACGGCGGTGACGGAGCGGCGACCCGCCGGGCGCGGCTCTCCAGCCCGGCGAATTCCGTATCTGGTCCGCCCCCACCCTGAACAGGCTGTGGAGAAAGTCCCTCGCGCGCCGACGCGGCGCGAAGCGCCG
>CAYGAO010000178.1:0-6251 GCA_964347715.1 uncultured Acidobacteriota bacterium | reverse complement strand
AATCGCTTGCGCGATCCGTTCCGCCCTCTTTCGCGGGGAGGGAGGACCCTCCCCGCACCCCTCGCCGGCGGCGCTTCGCGCCGCGTCGGCGCGCGAGGGACTTTCTCCACGGCCTGTTCAACCGGAGGGGGCGGCCCGGCGCAACCGCGCGAAGTAGTCGAGACCCGACCAGACGGTCAGCGCGCTCGCGATCCAGAGACCCGCGACGCCGAGCCGCTCGAACACCGGGAACCAGGCCCCGGACACGACGAGCAGCACCGCGTACACCTGGCTGTGCATCTTGATCTTCCCGAGCATGCTCACCGGAACGCTCGCACCGCGCTGGACCGCGGCCATGCGCAGCGCGGTCACCGCGAACTCCCGCCCCACGACGATGATCGCGACCCACGCCGGGCAGAGTCCGCGGGCGACCAGGCAGATGAACGCCGTGGAGATGAAGAACTTGTCGGCGATCGTGTCGAGGAGGCCGCCGAGCGCGGTGATCTGGTTCCGGCGACGCGCCACGATCCCGTCGAGCAGATCGGTGAACGCCGCGAACCCGACCAGGAGGAGGCTCACCGGCTGCCAACCGGGCCACTCGGACAGAAGCGCCACCGCCGCCGGCGGGGTCAGCAACACCCGGAGCAGCGTGAGTCGGTTCGCCGCGCTCATCGCCTCCTCGATCGGTTCCGGGCGCCCGTGGCGCCCGACCGATGCTATCAAGCCGGGGCTGTCCGGGCGCGGGCTCCGGGATCGCGGCCGCCCGGCCCCGGCAACCAGCGGAAGCGGTTCCGCAGCGTTCGCGGGGACATTTCGTCCCCGCCGGGCAGCGCCTCGGCCCGGTCCCGCGGCGCGCTCCCCCCGTCCCTCCGGCCGGACCACTCCGCGCTCGGGTCACCGCCCCGGGGTCTCCTCCCTCCCGCGCCTCGTCCGCCGAACGCCCGGCCGGACGTCCGGCCCCTCTCGCGGCCCACGCCACCCGGCCCCCCGGTGGGCCCACCGCGCCGCGCTTCGTCGCGCCGGGACTGCCTCCCCCGCCCGCGCGCCCGGTTGCTCACGCTCGTGGGCCGCGGTGAAGATCGCCTTGTCGGGACTGCCTCCCTCGCCCGCGCGCCCGGCTGCTCCCGCCACCTCGTCCGCGCGGCGCCAGCCGTGAGAAGATCCCCGCTCGTCCGATGAAGGCGGTCATCCTGGTCGGCGGAAAGGCGCTCCGGCTGCGGCCGCTGACCGCGGCCCGCCCGAAGGCGATCGTGCCGCTCCTCTCGCGTCCGTTCCTCGAGAGCCAGCTCGCGCAGCTCCGCACCGCGGGGATCACCGAGATCATCCTCTGCCTCGCCCACCTGCCCCGCCGGATCGGGGCGGCCTTCGGGGACGGGTCGGCTCACGGCGTCTCGCTGCGCTACGAGATCGAACCGGAGCCGCTCGACACCGGAGGAGCGATCGGGCACATCCGCTCGCAGCTGACGGCCCCCTTCGTCTGCCTGAACGGCGATGTGCTCACCGACCTCGATGTCGGCGCGCTCGTCGCCGCGCACGGGAAGGCGGGAGGGATCCTCACCCTCTCGGTGGCCTCGGTCCCGAACGGGGAGAATTACGGCGTCGTCCGGACGGCCGCGAATCCCGCCGGGGAAGGACTCCGGGTCACCGGTTTCGCGGAAAAGCCGGCGGCGGCGGGCCGGGCGGACATCAGCGTCGGGATCTATGTGATGAGCCCGGAGATCTTCGACTTCATCCCTCCCGGAGGTCCGGTCTCGCTGGAGCACACGGTCTTCCCCGGGGTCCTCGCCGCCGGGCGTCCCGTCACCGCCTGGCGCCACTCCGGTTACTTCAACGACATCGGCAGCCTCGCCGGCTACCGGGCGGTCCACCGCGACCTCCTCGACGGCAGGATCCGGATCCCGGGGGTCGGGAGCCCGAACCCGGGCGGGGTCATCGTGGACGAGAGCGCCTCGGTCCATCCGGACGCCCGGCTCGTCGGCCCCTCCTTCGTCGGGCCCGCGGCCCGGGTTCGGGACGGGGCGGAGATCGGCCCCTACGCCGTGCTCGGGCGCCGGGTCCGGATCGAGAGCGGGGCGCGGGTCACGGACTCGATCCTCTGGGAGGGGACCCGGATCGGCGAGGACGCCGAGGTCTCGGAGGCGATCGTCGGCGCGAGCGGGTTCATCGGGCGGGGTGCGCGCGTCCGGGGGGCGGTGCTCGGCGACCAGAGCGCGCTCGGCGCCCACAGCAGGGTCCCGTGGGACGAGACCGAGGCGTGTCCCGGGGACTGACGAGCGCCGAAGCGGCGCTCTTCAAGGCCTACGACATCCGCGGGCCGGCGCCGGCGCCGCTCTCGCCGATGCTCGCCTTCCGCGTCGGCGCCGCGTTCGCCGGGCATCTCGGCGGCGGCCGGATCGGGGTCGCGCGCGACGCCCGGGCCACGAGCCCCCGGCTCGCCGCCGCCTTCACGAAGGGGCTCGCCACCGCGGGAGCAGAGGTCCACGAGTACGGCGTTCTCCCGACCGACGCGATGTGGTTCGCGGTTCGCGAGCACCAGCTCGACGGTGGCGCGGTGATCACGGCGTCGCACAACCCGCCCGGCGACAACGGCATCAAGCTGGTCGGGCGCGGCGCGGCGCCGGTGTTCCGCGAACGCGGACTCCCCGAGGTGCAAGACCGCGCCGCCCGCGCCCGGGAGCCGGACCTGCTCCCGGAGACGCCCCCGGACCCCGACCGCGAGATCGTCGGGGAATACCGGGCGTTCTTCGAACGGATCGTGGACTTCCGCTCCCTCCCGGCGCTCCGGATCGTCTTCGACGCCGGAAACGGCGTCGGGGGCCTCATGGCGGAGCGAGTACTCGCCGGGCTCCCGGGCGAGGCGATCCGGATGCACTTCGAGCCGGACGGTTCGTTCCCGAACCGGGGGCCGAACCCGCTCGACCCGAAGAACCGCGAGCCGCTCGCCCGCCGGGTGCTCGAGGAGCGCGCCGACTTCGGGGTCCTCTGGGACGGCGACGCCGACCGCTGCGCCTTCGTGGACGGCGACGGAATCCACCTGCCCGGCGACTTCACGACCGCGCTCCTCGCTCCGCTCGAGCTCGCCGGGGAGCCCGGCGGCCGCATCGTCTTCGACCTCCGCTCCTCGCGCGCGGTGCCCGACGCGATCCGCGCCGCCGGCGGGATCCCGCGCCCGACGCGCGTCGGCCACGCCTACCTCAAGGAGCGGATGGCCCGGGAGGACGCGGTCTTCGGCGGCGAACTGAGCGGGCACTTCTTCTTCCGGGCGACGGGCTACACCGACAACGCCCTCCTGCCGATCCTGAAGATGATCCGGCGGATCGGCGACCGCGGGCGCTCGCTCGCCGAGCTCGGCGCCGACCTTCGGCGCCGCTACTTCACCGTGGACGAGGTGAGCATCGGGGTCGTGGACACCAGCGCTGCGCTCGCCCGGGTCCGGGAAGCGTTCTCCGGCGGTTCGGTGGACGAAACGGACGGACTCACGATGGACTTCTCCGACTGGCGTTTCACACTCCGTCCCTCGAACACCGAGCCGGTGCTGCGGCTGACGCTCGAGGCGTTCCGTCCCGGGCTCGCCGAGGCGCGACGGGACCGGATCGTGGCGCTCCTCGGCCCCCTGACCCCCGCCGGGAGCGGCCGGGGGCCCGGCTGATCGGGCGCGCCTCCCGGATCTCGAACGCCCGGCATCCCTGCCCTCGGTCGGCAGGACTCTTCGAAAGGGCTTTTCGATCTAGAATCCCCGCCTTCCGGGCGGGCGTATCTCAGTTGGCAGAGTACGAGCTTCCCAAGCTCGGTGTCGCGGGTTCGAGCCCCGTCGCCCGCTCCGAGCGTTCCTGATGGCCATCTTCCGTCGCGTCCCCGAGGACGAGGGAGCTCCTCCGGCTGCCGGAGGCCGTTCCCCGGGTTCCACCTGGATCGGCGAGCACACCGCCCTCGAGGGCAAGATCGCGACGAACGACGACCTGTGCATCCAGGGCCGCCTGACCGGGGTCGTGGAAGGCGAGTCGGCAGTCCTGGTACCCGCGGGCGGCCGGGTCGAAGCGAACATCCAGGCGCGGAGCGTGACGATCCACGGCCATGTCGTCGGCGACATCGAGGCCTCCGAACAGACCGAGATCGCGGCCTCGGGATCGCTCGTCGGGGGCATCTCGGCGCCTTCGGTGGTCGTCCGCCCCGGCGCGACTTTCGAGGGCACGGTGCATCAGCGACGCTCCGAGCCGCCACCGGACCCCGCGTCATGAGGGTCGGGACGGTCCGGGAGATCAAGGACAGCGAGAACCGCGTCGGGCTCGTTCCCGGCGGGGTCGCCACCCTCGTCGCCGCCGGCCACGAGGTGCTCGTGGAGGCGGGCGCCGGAAAGGGCAGCCTGATCTCCGACGAGGAGTTCGCCGCCGCCGGCGCCCGGATGGTCGCGACCCGCGAGGAGGTCTTCGGCGCGGTGGACCTCCTGATCAAGGTCAAGGAAGTCCTTCCCGAGGAGGTGGAGCTGCTCCGTCCGGAGCAGATCCTCTACACCTATCTCCACCTCGCCCCCCTGCCCGAGCTGACCGACGGCCTGCTCGAGCGCCGGGTCACCGCGGTCGCCTACGAGACGATCACCGCGCCGGACGGGACCCTCCCGCTGCTCACGCCGATGAGCGAGGTCGCCGGGCGCATGGCGATCCAGGAGGGGGCGCACCATCTGCACCGCTCGTGCGGCGGTTCGGGAATCCTGCTCGGCGGCGTCCCCGGCGTGCCGCGCGGCCGGGCGGTCATCGTCGGCGGTGGCGTCGTCGGGCTGAACGCGGCGAAGCTCGCGGTCGGGATCGGAGCCGAGGTCACGCTCCTCGAGCGCAGCCCCGCCCGGATGCGCTACCTCGACGATGTCTTCGGGGGACGGGTAACGACCCTCATGTCGAACGCGGTGACCGTCGCGGCGGCGCTCGCCGAGGCCGATCTCGTCGTCGGAGCGGTCCTCGTCCCCGGCGCGGCGGCTCCCCGGATCATCACCCGGGCGATGATCGGGGCGATGCACGAAGGGTCGGTGATCGTGGATGTCGCCGTGGATCAGGGCGGCTGCGCCGAGACCACCCGGCCGACGACCCACTCGAAGCCGACCTACACCGTGGACGGCGTCGTCCACTACTGCGTCACGAACATGCCGGGGGCGATGCCCCGGACCTCGACCTACGCGCTCACGAACGTCACCCTGAACTACGCCCTCGCGATCGCGAATCACGGCATCGAGGAGGCGGTGCGCCGCGACCCGTGCCTCGAGGCGGGAGTGAACACCCACGCCGGGCGCCTCACCTGCCGCCCGGTCGCGGATTCGCAGGGGCGCGACTACTGCCCGGTGCGCGAACTCATCCGTTGAGCTCGACCGGCCGGCGCGGGCGGCGCGAACGCCCGAGCGCCCGCCGTACCGCGTGGTAGCGTGTGAGGTTCTTTCGCACCGCCCGCAGGGCTGATTCCATGACCGATTCTTCGACCGAGATCCTCGAGGAAGCACCGGAGAACTCCGAAGCTCCCGAGACCGACGACGACAGGGTGGACGACCTCGGGGACTCCACCCCCCCGGACGCCGCGATCGCGCGGCTGGCTCAGGACCTCGAACGCGTCGAGCGCGAGGCGGCGGAGGCCAAGGACCTCGCCCGCCGCGCCCGCGCGGACCTCGCGAACGTCCGGCGCCGCGCCGACGACGAACGCGCCGGGCTGCGCTCGCGGGCGCTCGAGGAGGTCTGCCGCGGCCTCCTCCCCGCGTTCGACGACCTGACCCGGGCGGTGGCCGAGGCGGAGCGGAGCGCCCCGCCCGCCGACGATCCGGAGCATCCCTCCCACCGGGCGCTCGTCGGCCTCCGGGAGGGCCTCCGGCTCGTCCTCCGCCGGTTCGAGAGCACGCTCGCGCGGCAGGGCCTCGTCGAGATCGAGGCCGCGGGCGCGCTCTTCGACCCCCGCCTCCACGAGGCGGTGCACCGGGCTCCCGCCGCCGCGGAACAGTCGGACGGCGAGGTGGTCGCGGTCTTCCACCGCGGGTTCCTCCTCGACGGACGGGTCGTCCGCCCCGCCGCGGTCGTGGTCGCCGACGGGAGCAGCGCCCCCGAAGCGGAACCGCCCGCCGGCGAGGAAGCGGGCGAGCACGGCTCGCCGGAGAACGCGGACCCCGTCTGACAGCCCGTGGAGAAAGCGCCCCGCATGGGAATCCGTCCTCGAAGCGATGGGGAACTCCATCGTCCGGGCGGATGCGCTTTCCCCACCGGATGGCGGCCCGAATCGCTGGCGCGATCCGTTCCGCCCTC
>CAYGAO010000177.1:0-6262 GCA_964347715.1 uncultured Acidobacteriota bacterium | reverse complement strand
GCCGGTCTTTCGCGTCGGGGTTCGGATGGGGACGCGAGAGCGGGGTCGGGCTGTACGGGGCGCGCGTGCCGTGCGGTCGTCGTCGTGCTGGATGCGGGCCGGTTGGCGGTCGAGCTCTTGGATCGCGGCTTCGGGGCGCCGGGGGTGCGGACGCCGGGGGTTCGCCGTTGGGGCCTTCGGCTGAGCGGGCTGGCTGCCGGGAGGCGAGTCAGCGCCGGTCTTTCGCGAACAGGTTGCCGGCCTGATCCGGATCGGGCGCCGGCATCGGGTAGCGACCCGAAAAACACGCGGTGCAGTAGTCGCCCCGGTCCTCGCCGACGGATGCCTCGAGCGCTTCGAGCGGCAGGTAGGCGAGGCTGTCGGCGTTCAGATACGCGCGGATCTCCTCGACCGACTGCCGGGCGGCGATCAGCTCCGATTGGAGCGGGGTGTCGATCCCGTAGTGGCAGGGCCCGGTCGTCGGGGGCGACGAGACCCGAAAGTGCACCTCGGTCGCGCCGGCGCTCCTGGTCAGCTGCACCAGCTTCCGGCTCGTCGTCCCCCGGACGATCGAGTCGTCGATCAGGATCACCCGCCGTCCCCGGAGCACCGAGGCGACCGGATTCAGCTTCACCCGCACCCCGAAGTTGCGGATGGACTGGCGCGGTTCGATGAAGGTCCGGCCCACATAGTGGTTCCGGATCAGCCCCATCTCCAGCGGGATCCCCGAGGCCTGCGAGTAGCCGAGCGCCGCGATCAGGCCCGAGTCGGGCACCGGGACGACGACATCGGCCTCGACCCGGCTGTGTTTCGCGAGGCTCCGCCCGAGCAGGATCCGGGTCCGGTACACATCGCGGCCGAAGACGCGGCTGTCCGGGCGGGCGAAATAGACATGCTCGAAGATGCACTGGGAGAGCGGCCGTTCGTCGAAGACCCGGAGTGAACGGACGCCGTTCGCGTCGATCCGGATGAGTTCCCCCGCCTCCAGATCGCGGATGTATTCGCCGTCGAGCAGGTCGAGCGCGCAGGTCTCGGAACAGACCACATGGCCGTCGCCGACCTTTCCGAGGAGGAGCGGGCGGAAGCCCCGGGGGTCGCGGACCGCGTAGAGGGCGTCCTCGGTCAGGAAGAGGAGGGAGAACGCGCCCTCCGCCTGACGAACCGCCTCGGCCACCGCCTCGAGCTCCTCCGTCTGCCCCGACTTGGCGAAGAGATGCACCAGGACCTCGGTGTCCGAGGTGGTCCGGAAGATCGATCCCCGCTCCACGAGCTGGCGCCGGAGCAGATGGGCGTTCACGAGGTTCCCGTTGTGGCAGACCGCGATGTGGCCGAACTTGCACTCGATCAGGATCGGCTGGACGTTCTTCGGGCTGCTGTCCCCCGCCGTCGAGTAGCGCGTGTGCCCGATCGCCGCGCGCCCCGCGAGCGAGTCGAGGGCGGACACATCGAAGACCTCGGCCACCTGCCCCGGGCCGTTCACCCCGATGAGCCCGGCGCCGTCCGGCGAAGCGGCGACGATGCCGGCGGCTTCCTGCCCCCGATGCTGGAGCGCGTAGAGCCCGAGATAGGCGAGCCGCGCCGCCTCCGGATGGTTCCAGATCCCGACGACCCCGCACTCCTCCCGAAACCCGCCCGCGCGGACTGCCTGCCTGGTGCGAGGTTCGGGTTCAGTCTTCATCGGACTCGATCCGCTTCCAGAAGCCGGGCCTCTTCTCGTTCGGTGCATACACGAACCAGCGGGTGACTCCGGTTCCGTCGTCTTCGTCGGTGTACTGGACGAGCAGCCGGATCTCCGCGATCCGTCCTTCGACACGACCTACGAACGTGCCGTTCAGATCGAGTTCCAGACACGGATCGGCGAAGAAGAAGTCGAGGATATTCCTCGCGAGCGTGCGGTCGAACCGGTGGAAGCCGTAGTTCGAAGGATGATTCCACAGATGCTCCGTTTCCTTCATCAGGTGCTGCACCTGCGCCGCCTCGAACGACTCGTGGACTCCCGGCAGCGTCACCGACATGGCAGTCTGGTCAGGGGTTCTGGTTCAGGTACTCGCGGACCTTCATCCGGACCGTCCTCCGGGCCCGCTTCACGGGTCCGATGTCGGCGATGGCGCGGACACGCCCCTTTTCGTCGAACACGAAGTCGCGCCGGTAGGCTCGGTTGCAGACCCCGCACTGGGGGATCAGGTTGTTCGGGTCGTCCGCCGGCCCGTCGGGGTCCCGATGTCCCTGCTGGAGCGAAACGACATCTCCTCCGTAACGCGGATCGGGCTGCCCTTCGGGAGCGCCACAGGTCGCGCAGCGATTTCCGAAGGCCCGTTTCAGCTCGTCGAAGCCTGTCGCCGCGAGTCGCCCGCGGCGCCGCGCCTGCTCGTTCGCGAATGCCGGAAAAGGGTCGTGCGGGTGAACGATGGCATGGACGCCCTGGCCCTGATCCTCGACGTTCCATCCATCCCGCTTCAGGTGGCGCACCTGCTGGTCGGGAGCAGCATCGGGAAAGATGCTGCGTACGGCATCGGACACTTCGTTCTTGTGGACCCCACCGGGCCGGTAGTGGAACAGCATCGCCAACCAGACCCACTTGTAGCTCGTCGCCGCCGGAAGCCTGACGCCGTGACGGTCCAGGTACTCCCGGTGGATCTGCTTCGCCTGCTCCCACGCCGCGTCGAGCTCGCCGCGCGGCGGCACCGGGCGACGCATCAGATCGCGTTCTCCACCCGCGCTTCCGCAGTTTTCGCCATCTTCTCTTCGATCTCGACCCCCAGGAATCCGCGCCCCTCGAGCCGCGCTGCGACCCCGGTCGAACCGGAGCCGGCGAACGGGTCGAGGACCAGGCTCGCTTCCCCGTCCGCGCAGAAGATGCGGATCAGGTGCCGCAGGAGGTCCACCGGCTTCGGCGTCAGGTGTCCGAACCGCTCCTTCGGTCTGGCGCACGGGATCACCGTCCCGGGAAAGCGGGTCGGCTCCAGGAGCGGATCCGAGACATCGATCAGCCCGGCTCGATACTTCATCCAGTTGTCCACGAAGGTGCCCCGCCGGGGGGCCTGCGCGAGGACGATCATCTCCATCTGCGGCTTGAGCTGTGGCGTCTTCCTCCCGTCGAGGGCGCGAAGGAGCCGACGTTTCTCTCGTTCGGGAATCGCGCGCCGGCGCACGAAGTGGTCCTGGGAGAATGCCTTGGCTTGTCCCTCGTGCCGCCAGGCGAGCAGGTCCCGGATCTCGAAACCGGCGTCCTCGATTGCCACCGCCGTGCGGTGGGCCAGCCGCGGCTGAGCGAAGCACAGCGCGAATCCCCCCGGCTTCAGCACCCGCAGCCACAGCCTGGCGATCGGTTCCAGGAACGCCTGGAGCTCCCGCCCCTGCCCGGAGTCGAATTTCATTCCGACGGGCAACCCGCCGACGACCCCCGGCCTGATTCGGGCGTGGAGATCCCCGTTGTTCCACTCGGCCCCCATCCGATCCATGAAGTACGGAGGATCCGTCAGGACGAGGGCAACGGAGTGCTCGGCGAGCCGGGGCAACGCCGTTCGGCAGTCCTCACCGAGTACCCAGCGTGGCTCGGGATTCCGCGCGGTCGGTGGTGTCCACGGCGCCGGCTGGATGCCGCGTGCCCGGGGAGGAAGGGAGCCCCCCCCTGCGGTCGGAACGGCGGTCTGGGGGGCCGGCGCCGCGACGGCAAGCGCCGCGCTCGAGAACAGAAGCGGGTTCGTCACGTCAGGCGGGCCACGGGGAATCCGACCCGTTCCCGCCGGTGGTCGCGCGGTGGGGCGCCAGAATTCGTCATCGAGTGCGTGCGGGGGTCGGAGTCTCCCGGCCGTTCGGACGTTACCGGCCGCGGGCGGCGCGGGCGAGGCCGCCCCCGAAGGCGTCCCGGAGCGCCCTGACCGGGAGCCGGATCGTCTCGACGCCGTTCGCCCGCGCGACGAACTCGTCGCCGCCCACGGTTCCGGCCCGTCGGAGCGGCACCCGGTGCGCCTCGGCGAGCGCGGCGAGCGAATCGGCGTTCTCGGGCGCGATGCTCACGAGCGCCCGCGCCGGGGCCTCGCCGAAGAGCGCCGGGAGCAGGCTTCCGGGAGGTTCGAGGTCCAGCGCGGCGCCGAGCCCCGATCCGAGGCCGCCCGGCGGAAAGAGCGCCTCCACCGCCGCCTGGGCGAGCCCGCCGTCGGAGAGGTCCTTCGCCGAGCGGGTCAGCCGCTTCTTCGCGGCGGCGCGGAGGAAGCCGCCGAGGCGCTTCTCGGCGGCGAGGTCGGGAGCCGGCGGGCGGCCGTCGGTGCGGCCGAAGAGCACCTGGAGGAACTCGCTCGCGCCGAGGGAGTCCTCCGGGTCTGGCCCGGCGACGAAGACGAGGTCGCCGGGTTCCCGGAAGTGCTGCTCCACGAGGTCGCCGGCGTCCTCGAGGACGCCCACGACGCCGACTACCGGCGTCGGGAAGATGCCCTCCCCGTCGGTCTCGTTGTAGAAGCTGACGTTCCCTCCGGTGATCGGAACCCCGAGGGTGGTCAGCGCTTCGCGCATCCCCGAGATCACCTCGGCGAACTGCCACATCACTTCCGGCTTCTCGGGGTTCCCGAAGTTCAGGCAGTTCGTCGCCCCGACCGGTTCCGCTCCGACGGCGGCGAGGTTGCGGCACGCCTCGGAGACGGCGAGGGCGCCGCCGCGCCGGGGATCGCGCGCCGCGTGGCGTCCGTTGCCGTCGAGCGTCATGGCGAGGGCGAGCGGCGTTCCCTTGATCCGCATCACCCCGGCGTCGCCTCCGGGGCGGGCGAGCGTGTCGCTGCGCACCTGGTGGTCGTACTGTTCGAAGACGAAGCGCCGGCTGGCGAGTCCCGGCGAGCCCGCCAGCCGGAGGATCGTCTCGTTCCAGTCCCGGGGTTCGGGCAGCTCCCGGGCGCGCACCTCCGGCTCGGGCCACCAGGCGGGCGTCGCCTGCGGCCGGTCGTACACCGGAGCGTCGTCGGTGAGCGCGCGGCAGGGGACCTCCGCGACCGGTTCGCCGCGCCAGCGCACCCGCGCGAGGCCGTCGCCGGTGATCTCCCCGATCGGGGCCGCGTCCAGGTCCCACTTCGCGAAGACGCGCCCGACCTCGGCCTCGCTTCCGCGACGCACCACGAGGAGCATCCGCTCCTGCGACTCGGACAGCAGGATCTCGTAGGCGGACATCCCCGCTTCCCGCTGCGGCGCCCGGTCGAGGTCCACCCGGATCCCGCACCCGCCGCGCGCCGCCACCTCCGCGGTCGAGCAGGTGAGGCCGGCGGCGCCCATGTCCTGGACCGCGACGAGCGCGTCCCCCTCCATGAGCTCGAGGCACGCCTCGAGGAGCAATTTTTCGAGGAAGGGATCCCCGACCTGCACCGTGGGCCGCTTGTCGGCGGCATCCTCGTCGAACTCCGCCGACGCCATCGAGGCGCCCTGGATCCCGTCGCGCCCGGTCTTCGCGCCGACGCAGAAGACCGGATCGCCGGCGCGGTCGGCGCGGGCGCGGAAGAGCCGGCCGGCGGGGGCGATCCCGAGCGCGAAGGCGTTCACCAGCGGGTTCCGCGAATAGCAGGGATCGAAGGCGACCTCGCCGCCGAGCGTGGGGATACCCATGCTGTTCCCGTAGTTCGCGATCCCGGCGACGGCGCCCTCGAAGAGCGCGCGGTTCCGCGTCTCCGCGAGCGGCCCGAAGCGGAGCGAGTTCATGAGCGCCGTCGGGCGCGCCCCCATCGTGAAGATGTCCCGGAGGATCCCGCCGACGCCCGTCGCGGCGCCCTGGTACGGCTCGATGAAGGTGGGGTGGTTGTGGGATTCCACCTTGAAGACGGCGGCGAGCCCGTGCCCGATGGCGACCGCCCCGGCGTTCTCTCCCGGGCCCTCGAGGACCCGCGGCGACCCGGTCGGCAGCCGCGCGAGATGGAGTTTCGAGGACTTGTAGGAGCAGTGCTCCGACCACATCGCCGCGAACATCCCGAGCTCGACCGGATTCGGCCGGCGTCCGAGGCGGTCGCGGATCCGCTCGAACTCGGCCTCGGTCAGCCCGTGGTCGAGCGCCGCGGCGAGACTCGCTTCGGCGCCGGTCCGACTCACGGGTACGGGCGGCTCCGGCTACGGGGCCACGCCGACCAGCACCAGCGGGACGGCGGGCACGCCGCGGCCCTGCCGGAGTACATCAGCATCCGGTGGATAAAGCGCCCCGCATGGGAATCCGTCCTCGAAGAGGTGGTGAACCCTGTCGTCCGGGCGGATGCGGGACGCTTTCCCCACCGGATGGCGGCCCGAATCGCTGGCGCGATCCGTTCCGCCCGCT
>CAYGAO010000176.1:0-6308 GCA_964347715.1 uncultured Acidobacteriota bacterium | reverse complement strand
CCCGGCGCCACTCCCGACCGCCTTCTTCCCCGAGCCCTTCCGCGCCCCCCTCTTCTTTCGGGCGACTCCTTCCCCGAAGAGCGTCGCCATCGTCAGCGAGCGACCCCGCCGCGCGACGGGCCACAATGGGCGGCGTGCAACACCGCCGGGCCCGGGGTCTCGCCCTCCTCGGGCTCTCGCTCTCGCTGGTCGCGATCGCGCTGCTCGTCGAGGAATCGCTCCGCGGCATCACCCTCTGCGGGGTGAAGGCGCTCTTCGGGCTGCCCTGCCCCTTCTGCGGTGGGCTCCGGGCGACCCGGGCGCTCGGGCGCGGCGAGATCGGCGAGGCGCTCTGGTGGAACCCCGCTGCGACGCTGCTCCACGCGGGGCTCGTCGTCAGCGGCGTGTCGCAGGTTCTCGGACGGGAACCACCGTGGTTCGCGCCCGGACGCCAGCGCCGGGTGTTCGCTCTCGCCGGCGCGGCGCTGGTCGGGAACTGGATCTGGCTGCTCGCCGTCGGCCGCTGAACCCCCGGCAGGGGTCACCGGGCCTCGACATAGACCCGGACTCGCACCCGCCGCGCCCCGCGGGCGTCGTTCGAGCGGATCGTGAGCCAGCGCTCGAGCACGCCGCGGTAGTCGCGCGTCTCGAGCGTCACCCGGAGCGTGCTCTCCTCCCCCGGAGGAATCACGCCGCGGTCGCTGATCGCCGCCGCGCAGCCGCACGCCGACGCGATCCGGCCGATCTCGAGATCGCGGCCGCCGGCGTTCCGGACCACGAAGTCGTGCACGAGTTCCTCGCCGGGCCCGGCGCGACCGAAGTCCCACTCCGCCGGCTCGATCTCGAGCCGGGGCCCGCGCTGGGCCCCGCCGCCGGCGAACGCGAGCGGGGCGAGCGCCACCGCCTGGAGCAGCAGTCCGACGGCGAACCGGCGCAGCGCCACGGGCCTCGTCAGGACTCCGATTCCCGGGCCTCGACGGACTTCAGGAACGCGGACAGCCGCTCGTTCTCGTAGCGGACGATGTTCAGGAACAGGCTCTCGATCAGGTAGCCGCGCCGCTCGGATTCGTCCATCGAATCCACCAGGTGGCTGATCTCCCCCATCATCGTCTCGTAGGTGTTGCGGAACCGGCTCTTCACGGAGACCTCCCGGTAGAGCGCTTCGAGGATGCCGAGCAGGTCGCCATCGAGGGGGATCTCCCGCCCGCCCGACATCCTGATGGACCGCTTCATCCCTCCTCCTCGCCGGACTCCGCGAGCGCCGCGACCGCGCTCTCGACGGAATCGTACATGGGGATGAACTCGTGGGCGCCGGCCATCCGCAGCATCCGGGCGACGCGCGCCATGGCCCCCGAGACCGCGATCCGCCCCTGCTTGCCGGCGGCTCTCCGGTAGAGATCCATGAGGCAGCCGATCGCCGCCGAATCCACATAGTTCACGGGAGACAGGTCGAGGACGAGGAGCGGTTTCGGCGTATCGAGCCGGGGCGCGATCCGGGCGAGGAACGAATCGAGCGACGCATACACGAGGCGCGGCTCCTCGACGCGCACGACGGTCGCGCCGCGTTCGCTCCGGGTTTGCAAGTTCATGACGAGGTTCTCCCTTTCGGCGGGGTGCGGACCTCGCGCGCGGGTCTCTGGACCTCGGCGAGGTGGCGCTTCAGCTCGGCGCGCCCCCGGTGGATACGGCTCTTCACCGTTCCCTCCGGGATCCCGAGCCGGTCACAGATCTCTTCGTACGGCAGCTCCTCGAAGAAGCGAAGCCTTACGACCTCCCGGAGTTTCGGCGAGAGCCGCTCGAGCGCCTCGCGCAGGTCGTCCCGGGCCTCGCGCTGTTCGACCAGGCGGTTCGGGTCGAGTTGCGGCCTGCCCGCCATCCGCTCGAAGGGCGCGGCCTCGGGGAGGAAGCGCGCCTTCTCCCGCGTCCGCATCCGGTAGCGGTCGATGCAGTAGTTCCGGGCGACCGAGTTCAGCCAGACGGCGAAGTGGGCGCGCGGATCGAACCGGTCCAGGTTGTGGAAGACCCGCACGATGATCTCGTGGGTCAGCTCCTCGGCCTCGTGGAACCGGCCGGTGAACCGGTAGGCGAGCGAGAACAGCCGGCGGCGGTGCCGGCTCATCAGATCGGTCCAGGCGGCGTTCGGATCCATCTCGCCAGACCGGAGCGCCCGGATCGTGGCCACATCGAGCTCGTTCCGCCGCTCGTCCGCGGCGAGCCGTTCCTCGTCCCCGGCGGGCGCCGGCGCCGCGGTGGTCACCGGGAGGCCCGATCAGGAGTCGGGAACCTCGGGGCGGCCCGCGGCCACCCAGGCGGTGTACCAGAGGCTCGCGGCGTCCCGGGCGGCGTCGCTCATCGCGCCGCCGACGAGCCACCCGAGTTCGTTCCACATTCCGTCGAGGTAGTAGCGGTCGTAGCCGGCGACGCCCCGGCGCGACATCGCGTCCGCGAACGAGATGTTGTCCGCCCAGATGTGCGCCTTCAGCGGCAGCGAGCGGATGAACTCCTCCGGCCGGTCGAGATAGACGGCGGTCGCATCCCGGACATCGAGGTCGTCGGCGAAGGTCTCGACGAGCTCGGTGTCGAAGCGCCGGGCCAGCCCTTCCTGGCCGGTGGCCTGGCCGTCGCCCGTCGCGGAGACGTTCGGGGGGACGCCGATCTCGCCGACGAGCCACGCCACATCGCTCGCCAGCTCGAGCGCGAGGTCGAAGTCGGGAGTGCGGAACGCCTCGACGAGCGCCTCCCAGGCCTCGAGGAGGCGCCAGAGCGCGTCCCCGTTCGCGGCGATCTCCTCCTCGGAGAAGCGCCGCAGCGCCAGCTCCCGGGTCGCCGGCACATCGTGGAAGGGGAAGGTGTCGTAGCCCTCGAGGAAGAAGTGCGCCGGGTTCCGGTCCCGGCCCGGATCCTCGAGCAGATCGAAGAGCGCCTCTTCCCGATCCTCGAAGAACTCCTTCAGCGGATCGCGGAGCGACGCGATCGCCTTCTCGCCGATCTGCCGGTGCCCCTCGGGCGCCCACGAGGCCGCCGGGAACGCGCAGAGGAGAAGGGCGCCGAGCGCGAGGGCGGTTCGCGCCCGGCGCGGGGGGGGTCCCATGGGAAGCAACTCTCGGCGCCGCCGCCCGCGAGACGGCGACGGCGGAATTCTAGCGAGGCGGACCCGCGGCGGCGGCTCCCGGCGGATGGCGGGTCGCGCGACCGGTCCGCGAAAGGTCACGCGCCCACCCGGAGGATGCGATCACTGGTTCGGGACCGACCCTCTGCCAGCAGATGTGCTCCAATCCGACCATCATGATTTCCCTCTCCATTTCCTTCGCGGCCTGGAAGCGACGGGCGGGTGCGTTCGCAGTCGTCGTCGCCCTCGCCTCGGTCGTTCTGCTGACCTTCGCTCGCCTGGGCGATGATCCGGATCCTGCCGGAATCGGGTCGCCGGAGGGTGCCGGCGGCGACCCGGCGCCGCAGGTGCAGAACTCGGTCACGGTCACCAGGACGCGCACGAAGGAACCGGACGACAGCCCGGAGGGGCGGCTCGTGTCCGCCGCCCGAGCAGGACGCGAAGGCGAAGTCGGAGACCTGCTGGGAAAGGGAGTGTCGGTGCGAGCGATGGACCTGAACGGCGACGGGCCGCTCCATCAGGCCGCCCGGGGCGACGCTCTCGATGTCGTCGAACTGCTCCTCGCCCGGGGCGCCGACCCGGGCGCGCCGGACGGGGTCGGCTGGAGTCCGCTCGCCTACGCGGCCTTCGCCGGGTCTCCGGCAGTGGCGGAGCGGCTGATCGAGGCGGGGGCTCCGTTGGAATCCGCGAGCGCCCCGGTGTCCGCGCTGAACGCGATCCTCTCGGGATGGCTCGCGGCCCGGGTAGGCATCCCGGAAGCGCCGGCGGAGCGCGAAGAAGATCGGCTGGCGCTGGTGCGAACGCTGTTCCGGCACGGCGCCGACCCGGCGCGCGCGGGCACGGCGCTCGTGCAGGCCGTCACCGTCCTGAAGCACGAAGCCCTCGTCGCCACGCTGCTGGAGCACGGCGTGGCTCTCGACGGGTCCGCCGGAGCGTCCGGGCGATACCTGCTTCAGCTGCGCGGCCCGATCGGCGACCGGCTGCGCGCCGCGTTTCCGGAAGCTGCGCTGCCCCGAACACCTGAGTCCGGCGACCCGAGATCATGATGAATCGTGCGCTTCCCCCCTCCCTCTCTCTCAATATTTCATCCAGGAGGTTGGCTGAACCACGAAAGAACTGCTCAGACTCGGACTCTTCGCCATGATCGCGATCAGTGGGGCATCGTGGGTCGCTCTGGAGGACGCTGCTGCGCAGCAGTGCCGGATCGAAACGAACTGCGTCGTGACCCCGGAATACACCATCTGAACCGAAACGACCATCTGTATCTGAATCCGAATCGGGACGGCTGCGCGGCCGCCCCGTTCGTCCGGTGACCTCATCCGTCCGGTGGGTGGCGGATCGGTAAATCGGCGCGCCTTGCGCTCGCGCTGGCGTGGCGCTCCGGTCTCGGGGCGCCGTGGAACACGCTGGCGGTGATCGTGATGCTCGCCGCCGCGGTGGGGGCGCAGCAGGCGATCCACGCCGTGGGGGTCGCCGTGAACGAGCGCGCCCTGCCCTGGCGGGACGCCGAGGAGCTGGTTCGCGTCGCGGCCATGAGCGGAGCCGGGCTCGAGCCCGGGCACGAACACCTGTTCCGGCGCGAGGTCGCGCTGCTCCGACGCGAGGCCCGGTCGTTCTCGCCGGGATGCTGCTCGCGCTGGCCGGCGCGATGGGCCAGGTCGCCGACGACGCGGCGCGCCAGTCCCGGTCGCTCGCGGTGCGAACGGCTCTCGGCGCGGCGCCCGACTTCCTCGTGTGGGAGACGCTGCGGCGAACGGCGCGCACCGCCGCGATCGGCCTCGGCGCCGGGGGCGCGCTCGGCTTCGTGGTGGTCCGCCTGCTGGCGAACCGCGTACCGTGGGTCGAGTCCGGCGATCCGTTCCTCGTCCTCGGCCCGGTGGCCCTCCTGGCCCTGCTGGTTCTCGCGGCCGGGGCTGCGGTCGGGTTCCGGGCCGCCCGGAACGACCCGTGGGAGGCTCTCCGCTCCCTGTAACCGCGAGACGGGAACGCGCCGGGCGACCCGCAACGGTCGCCGAGCCACGGCGCGATCCGCGCCATGGGCAAGACGCGATCCACACCGGGGGCAAAACGTGATCCACACTGCGGGCGAGGCGCGATCCGCGCCACGGGCAGGACGCGATCCGCGCCACGGGCAGGACGCGATCCACGCCGGGGGCAAAACGCGATCCACACCGCGGGCAAGGCGAGACCAACGGCGGTGACGAAGCGCCACCGACGAGGGAGAGACGCGCGATCTACGCCGGGGCCGAGGCGCGATCTGCGCCCGAACCGGCGCCCCTTCTACGCCGAGGGCGAGCCGCGATCTACGCCCGCAGGCGCCGCCAACGCGGGAACCGAGGCCCCTTTCCACGCCCGGAGCCGACGCCCCGGCTGCGCCGGGGGGCGAGGCGCGGTCAGCGCCGGTCGCGGGACGCGCTCTCGGGGGATTCGGTCTCCGGTTCGGCGCGGAAGCTCGCGTCCGGCACCGGACGGACGAGCCACTGCTCGGTCCGGGTCACGACGCCCGCGAGCTTCGTCGCCACTTCCTGCGCCCCCTGCGGCCCGAGCGCGCGGGCGAGCGGGGACCCCTGGTCGAGGGCGGCGAAGTTCCCGACATGGAAGAAGTGGACGAAGCCGCTCTCCCCGCCGAGCGTCAGCGCCCCCGAGCGGTGACGCATCGCCGCCGCCTCGAAGTGCGGCAGCACCTCCTCGGCCATGACCCGGAGGTACTCCTGCTCGCGCCCCGGCGTGACCGAGACCGTCTGGACGATCATGAGCGCGGGCTCCTCGTCCTCGGGGAGCGGATCGTCGAGGTCCGGGGTGGTCCGGAGCGCGAGCGTCGTCCGTCCGGTCACCACGCGCTCGATCCGGCTCATCACCCTCGCCCGCACCGGATCGGCGCCCGGAGAACGGTCGAGCCCGGCGAAGTTCCGGAGCGGGGTCAGGATCAGGAACCGGTAGGCGTCGCCGAAGACGGCCGTTCGGCTCACGCTGCGCCAGGGCGCGCCCGCCCGCCGGTCGAGGGCGGCGAGCTCGCGCTGCGCCGCGAGGAACTCCTCGACCGCGCCCGGCTCCACCCCGACAGTGGTCATGGCGACCCAGGGGAACGGGTCCGCCTCCTGCGCCGATGCGGAGGCCGGAAGCGCGAGCAGCGCGAGCGCGGCGAGCGCCCGCCCGGCGTCCGGCCTCAGCAGCCTGTGGATAAAGCGCCCCGCATGGGAATCCGTCCTCGAAGAGATGG
>CAYGAO010000175.1:0-6379 GCA_964347715.1 uncultured Acidobacteriota bacterium | reverse complement strand
CCCGCGAAAGACGGCGGAACGGATCGCGCCAGCGATTCGGGCCGCCATCCGGTGGAAGCGCCCCGCATCCGCCCGGACGATGGGGTTCCTCATCTCTTCGAGGACGGATTCCCATGCGGGGCGCTTGTCCACAGGCTGTCAGGATCGGGCGGAGGCGGGGATTTCGGGTCTTCGCCCCGCTCGTGGTTCCCGTCTGCGCCGTCGCCGCGGCGCCGGGAGCGCAACGGTTCACCGACGCCACCGGCGATTCCGGAGTGGGGTTCCACCATCGGTCCGGGCGCGGCGACGCGGGGCGTCCGGCCTACTTCATGCCCGAGATCATGGGTTCCGGGGTCGGGCTCCTCGACCACGACGGCGACGGCGATCTCGACCTGTACCTGGTCCAGGGCTCGGGGCCCGATGCGCTCTTCGAGAACTCGGGGCGCGGCCTCCGGTTCGCCCCCGCTCCCGAGCAGCCACCTCGACTCGATGCCTTCGGGACCGGGATCGCCGTCGGCGACCTCGACAACGACGGCGACCCCGACCTCTTCCGCGCCGGCTTCGGCGAGGACGCTCTCTTCCGGAACACCGGCGCCGCGTTCACCCGGGCCGACGCTCCCCGCGACCCGGCCTGGTCCGCCTCGGCCACCTTCTGCGACTACGACGCCGACGGGTGGCTCGACCTCTTCGTGACCCGCTACCTCGATTACGACCCGGACTTCACCTGCCACGCCCGCGGCGGCCAGCAGGACTACTGCGACCCGAAGGACCTCGAGGGCCTCCCCGACCTCCTCTACCGGAACGCCGGCGGCAGCTTCGTCGAGGTGAGCGCCACCGCCGGGATCCGCGCGCTGGCGGCGCCGGGGCTGGGCGTCGTCTGCCACGACTTCACCGGCGACGGGCGGCTCGACTTCTTCGTCGCGAACGACGGCCGCGCGAACCACCTCTGGGTGAACCGCGGCGACGGCGCCTTCGTCGAGGAAGCGATGCTGTTCGGGGCGGCGCTCAACGGCTTCGGCCGGGCGGAGGCCGGGATGGGCGTGGACATCGGCGACCTGAACGGCGACGGGGCCCTGGACCTCGTCCTCACCCACTTCGGCGGCGAGACGAACACCGTGTACCTGACCGGGCCCTGGCCCGGGTTCCGCGACGCCACGATTCCGCTCGGGATGGGCACGCTCGGCCTCGGAACCACCGGATTCGGCGTGGCGCTCGGCGACTGGAACCACGACGGCCGCCTCGACGCACTGGTAGCCAACGGGCGGGTGGCGCGCCCCGCCGGAATCGCGCCGCGCGAGCCGTTCCTCGCGCCGTACGCCGAGCCCGCGCTCCTCCTCGCGAACGAGGGCGGGCGCTTCGTGGACCGGACCGCCGACTCGCCGGCTCTCCTCGAACCGGCAGTCTCCCGCGGGCTCGCCGCCGGAGACCTCGACGGCGACGGCGACCTCGATCTCGTGCTCACCGCGAACGAGGCCGGGGCGCGCCTCCTGCGAAACGAATCCGGGAAGCAGGGCCGCGGCCTGCTCGTCGCCCTCCGCCTCCCCGAGGGGCGGAGCGATCCCGGGGCGGTCGTCCGCCTCGAGACGAACGCCGGTTCGTTCGCCGCGCGCGTCAACCCGGGCGTCTCCTACCTGTCCTCCGGCGACCCCCGGGCCCACTTCGGGATTCCCGAGGGAGCCGGGATCGAGGCCGTGGTGGTGATCTGGTCGGACGGCGCCCGGGAAGTCTTCGCCCCTCCGGACGCCGCGGCGGTGACGCTCGTTCGGGGAGCGGGCCGGAGCGCTCGCTGAGCGAGCTGCGGTGCGACTCCTCGGGCTCGGGGCGGGTCTCCTGCTCGCCGGGTGCGGGGCGCCCCCGCCTCCGGAGATCCCGACCGCGGGACTCGAGCCGCGGGTCGCCGCGGCGATCCGGAGCGCCGAGGCGGCAGTCCGGGAAGACCCGGGCGACGGGGGGCGGCGCGGATCGCTGGCGATGCTCCTCCACACCCACCGTCTGGACGAGGCCGCGCTCGCCGCCTATGCCGAAGCGGCGCGGCTCGACGATTCCGACCCGCGCTTCACCCACCTTCCGGCGCGGCTGCTCGAGACGGCGGACCGGGAGAGGGCGCTCGCGCTCACCGAGCGCACCCTGGCCCTCGCTCCGGGCTTCGCCCCCGCGCTCGCGCTGCGCGCCCGTCTGCTGGAAGCGCTCGGGCGCCCCGGGGCTCGCGCCGCCTGGGAAGCGCTCCGGGCCCGCGAACCCGGCTCTTTCGAGGCTCACCTCGCCGCCGGGCGGGCCGCTCTGGCCGACGGCGACCTCGCCGCTGCCGCCGCCGGATTCCGGGTCGCCGCGGAGATCGCTCCCCGCGCGGAGGCAGCCTGGTCGTTCCTGGCCCGGACCCGGCAGCTCCGGGGAGACCCGGAAGGGGCGCGGGAGGCGCTCGGCCGGGCCCGGACCGCGGCCAGGTCGCCCTCGCGCGGCGCCTTCGCGGACGCCGATCCCTTTCTCGACGCGCTCACCGGGCTCCGCGTGGACGCCCTCGGGCGCGAGGCGAGCGCCCGCCGCGCTGCCGACCGGGGCGATTTCCGGTCGGCCGAGAGGATCTACCGGAGCCTCGTCGCCGAGCGGCCCGGGGAGGCGGGGCTCCACCTCGGCCTCGCGAACGCGCTCGCCCGTCAGGGGCGAGCTCGCGAGGCGGAAACCGCCTGTCGCGCCGCGCTCGCCCGCGATCCGGAATCGAGCGCGGCGCTCGCGCACCTGGCGAACCTGCTGGCCGCTGGCGGCCGGGAGGAGGAAGCGGCGACGCTCTTCCGGCGCTCGCTCGCGGCCGACCCCGGCCATCTCCCGACGATCCTCGGGGCCTCGAACCTGGAATTCCGGGGCGGGAACCTCGGGGAAGCCGGCCGCCTGCTCGGGGAAGCGCTCGCGCGCGACCCCGAACACCCCGCCGCGCTCCAGGGTCTCGGGCAGCTGCGCGCCGCGCGCGGCGATCTCCGGGGCGCCGCCGAAGCGCTCCACCGAGCCCTCCGGGCGGCGGAGATCCGGGAAACTACCCGGGAGCAGCGGGCGGGACTCCACTTCCTGTTCGCCGATGTGGAGCGTCAGCGCGGCCGGCGACCGGAGGCGCTCGGGCACCTCGCCCGGGCGGAGGCGCTCGGGATGGAGATTCCGCTCGGGTTCCGCGACGCGGTCTCGGGCGTCCGGTGAGCACTGCGGTCACTCCGGGGGACGAAGGCGCGGGCGGGGCTCCCCCGGCAGGTTCGCGGGCGTCCGGTGAGGGCTGCGGTCGCGCCGGGGGACGAAGGCGCGGGCGGGGCTCCCCCGGGCAGTTCGCGGGCGTCCGGTAAGGGCTGCAGTTCCCGCCGAGGATCCGAGGTGCGGGCGGGGACCCCTTCGATTCCCGCGGCAGGTCGAGGAAGCCGCGGGGACGGGTCGCCGCCCCGGGGCGCCCGAGGTGGACGCCCGGCCAGGGGCCTCCCCGGGAGGCGGTCGCAGGCGCCGCTCGGGGCCGGCTCAGCCCGGTTCGCGCAACAGGTCGAGGAAGGCGGCGTGGAACGCGCCGTTCGAGGCGGCGAGGTTCGGCGCGCCGTTCTCGAAGGGGGCGCCGTCGAATTCGCTCACCCGCCCCCCGGCTTCCCGGACGAGCAGCTCGCCGGCGGCGGTATCCCACAGACAGAGCGTCTCCGCCCAGTAGCCGTCGAGTCGTCCCGCCGCGACCGCGGCGAGGTCGAGCGCGGCCGAGCCGGCGCGCCGCACCGCCCGGACCCTCCGCATGACCCGCGCGAACCGCGCGAGCGCCCGCTCCATCGCCGCTCGGGAGTAGGGAAACCCGGTCCCGAGGAGCGCCGAGCCGACCTGCCGGGTCTCGGAGACCCGGATCGGTTCGCCGTTCAGTCGGGCTCCGGCGCCGGCCTCGGCGGTGAACAGCTCGCGCCGGGTCGGGTCGAGGATCGCCCCGGCGACGACCCGCCCGTCCTCCTCGTAACCGACGGAGACGCAGAAGACCGGAAACCCGTGGGCGAAGTTCGTGGTCCCGTCGATCGGATCGACCAGGAAGCGGCCACCGGCGCGCGAGCCGCCGACGAGACCGCTCTCCTCGGCGAGGATCGGAGCCTCCGGCATCAGTTCCGCGAGCCGGGCGACGACCGCGGCCTCGGCCTCCCGGTCCACCGAGGTCACCAGATCGATCGGCCCCTTCCGGTCCACGGCGAAGCGGCGGAAACCACGGGACCGGTGGGCCAGCTCGACGACGGCCGCCCCCGCTCGCGCGGCGGCGACGCACGCGCGCCCGGCGGCGGTCTTCACGAGCCCGGCGCCGCCGGCGCCTGTCGCTGCGCGAGGACGACGCGGGTGCCGCCGCTCCCGGTCCGGCTCCAGGTCACCGTGTCCATGAACTGCCGCATGAAGAAGATCCCCCGCCCGCTCGCCTTGAGCAGATTCTCCTGCTCGAGCGGGTCGGGGACCTCCTCGGCGTCGAACCCTTCGCCCTCGTCCTCGACGGCGACCTCGACGGCCGGCCCGCCGTCGGTGGTGGACCGGATCTCGATCTCCATGCGGATGCGTTTCGCCGGATCCATCCGGTTCCCGTGTCGCATCCCGTTCGTCACCGCTTCGCGCACTGCCGCTCCCATCCAGTGGGTGGCGTCGGGGTCGTAGCCGCACTGCGCGCAGAGGCGTTCGAAGACCCCGAGCAGGACCCCCACCCACTCGATCCGGGTCTCGACATCGAGCGAGACGGACACCCGGCGACCCTCGTCGCGCTCAGCCCGCCACCGGGAGCGACGCGGCGGCGGCGGGCCCCGAGAGCCGGAACTGCGGCTCGGGCAACGCCGGGACCGACTCGACTTCGACCGGCCCGCCGATCACCCGCCGCACTTCCGGAAGCACTTCCGACCGGAGCAGCGCCGCCGCCAGCTCGGGGGCGGCGCGGATCACGAGCCCCGAGGCGAACTCGCCCGCCTTCTTCTGGGCCCTCGTGAGCACCTCCTGGCAGACCGCCCGCAGCGAGGGCACCTTCCCCGAACCCCGGCACGCCGGGCAGGAGGCGAGGAGGCTCGTCTCGTGCGCGGGCCGCTCGCGCTTCCGGGTCACGATCACCAGCCCGGCCCGGGGCTCCGGCGGCGAGACGCGGGTGAAGGCCGGATCCCGGCGCAGCTCCTCGGTCAGGGCGTGAAAGATCCGGGTCCGGTTCTGCGCCTCCCGCATGTCGATGAAGTCGATCACGATGATCCCGCCGAGGCCGCGCAGGCGGAGCTGACGAGCAGTCTCCACGGCCGCCTCGAGGTTCGTGTGCGTGTTCGTCTCCTCGCGCTCCCGGTTGTCCCCGGTGAATTTCCCGGTGTTCACATCCACCGCGACCAGCGCCTCGGTCTGGTCGATCACGATCGACCCGCCCGAGGGCAGCTTCACCCGCCGCCTGGTCGCCTGGTCGAAGGCGGACTCGACGCCGTACTCCTCGAAGATCGGATAGTTCTTCGAGTAGTAGCGGACCTTGTGCTCGGCGCCCGGAAGCGACTGGCGGACGAAATTCACCATGCGGCCGTAGAGCGTCTCGCTGTCCACCCGGATCGTTCCGAAGCCGGTGGAGAGAACATCGCGGACGGTGCGGAACACCATCGGGATCTCGGCCCGGAGACAGGCGGGCGGGCCGCTGCTCCCCTCGCGCCGGATCTCGGCCCAGTCGGCCTCGATCCGGGCGATGTCTCCGGTGAGCGATTCCTCGTCGCGCTGCTCGGCGATCGGGCGGACGAGCCACTGACCATCGAGGGTCACTCGCCGCTCGGCGAGCGCCCGGAGCCGGAGCCGCTCCCGCGGCCCGAGGATGTCCCGCGCGACGATCACGCCGGTCGAGCCGAAGGGGCGGTAGTCGAAGAACCGCCCCTGGAGGTTCAGATCGCAACTGACCTTGTATCCCTTCGGGCCGAGGGGTTCGCGGACCACCTGCACGAGCGCCGTCTTCCCGGTCCGCAAGAGGTCCTCGAGGCGGCGGCCGCCGGAAGCGGGGACCTCGGCCGTCCCCGCCTCGTCCGTCGCCCCGGCGAGGGTTGCGAGCGCGCCCTCGGGCACCTGGTCCACCTGCAAGAAGGCGCTGCGGGGCAGCCCGATGTCGAGGAAGGCGGCCTGCGTCCCCGGCACCACCCGCTGCACCCGCCCCCGGAAGATCCCGTGGAGCACGCTCGCCTCGGTGCGCTGTTCCACCCCGAGCTCGACGACCTCGCCGTCTTCGAGGAGCGCCATCCGGGTCTCGCCGGGCAGGCTGGTGACGATCAGTTCTCGTTGCACGGCGGGGCGGGCTCCCTCGTTGAAACCGTAGCACGGACCGGGGCGCGGAACGCCTCCGGCGCAGCGCCCCGGAGGGGGATCAGAAGGCTGTGGAGAAAGTCCCGCGCGCGCCGACGCGGCGCGAAGCGCCGCCGGGGAG
>CAYGAO010000174.1:0-6383 GCA_964347715.1 uncultured Acidobacteriota bacterium | reverse complement strand
GGGCTGCGCGGTGGGGGGGCGAGCGGTCGGGCAGCGCGGGAAGGCCGTCGGTGGAGGCGGCGGCGCGGAGTGGCGGCGAGCGGTCCGGCATCTCGGGAAGGGCCGTCGGTGGAGGCGGCGGCGCGGAGTGGCGGCGAGCGGTGTGGCCAACTCGGGAAGGCCGCCGGTAGGTCGAGGCGGCGCGGAGCGGGGGCGAGCGGCCTGGCATCCCGGCCGAATCGCCATGTTCCTCGTCGCGTTCCCCGGCGCACCGGACCCGGCAGTCCCTCCCCGCGCGTTTCGTCGGCCGGGCGCCGAATCCGCGCCCAACACCCCTCCACGCTAGAATTCCGCGTTTGCAGCACGGGGCGTCGCCGCCCCGGCGCGAGGGAGGAATCGATTGAAGATCGAGGATGCGAGCCCGTTCCTGCAGGTGAACGCCGTTGCCCAGCGCGTTCGGCAGCTGATCGTCGGGGCGCCGCCGCGGCTGGAAACGCCGTCCCGTCGGCCCAGCGCGATCGCGCTCGCCGAGCTGCGCGCCGGGAAGATCGAGGTGTACGACCCGAGCGAGGCGGTGGCGCTCCTGAGCGAGGACCACGCGGATCTCACCGAGGAGCAGCGGTCCGCGAACGAGGCGGCGCGCGCGAGATTCGAGGAGATGTTCCCCGAGGAGGAGGTGAGGCCTCCCGACGGGGAAGCGCTCGCCCGACAGCCGGCTCCGGAGGCGCCCGCGCCGGCGGACGACGCCGGCCCGCGGGAGGAGCGGTCCGGGTAGCTCCGGCGCCGGACCCTTCCGGTACGGTCGCGTCGCGAAGCGACGCTCCGCACCGGGTCGCCCGAGGCTCCCGGTCCGCGGCCGTCGCTCTCCGGGGGTGCGCTCGCATAGGCTTCACCCCGGAGGTGCCGCCATGAGAGCCGCTCCGAGACCCTCGTTGCGAACCGGTTCGCTCCGGACGACCGTCGTCGCCGGCGCCCTGTCCCTGCTCTGCGGAACCGCGGCGCTGGCGAAGACCGAAGCCCGCGTGCGCTGGGAGCGGATGTGCCAGATCCGGGCGGACAAGTTCGACCTGATCCTCCCCGAGGCGATGCGCGGAAACGGGGTGGACATGTGGATCACGGTGATGAAGGAGGGGCTCCGCGACCCGCTCTGGGAGGATCTCGGGCGCGGCTACATCGGGAGCACCGGCTACTACATCTTCACCGACCGGGGCGGCGAGCGGATCGAGCGGGTCGCCATCGGGGTCTCGGGATACAGGCTGGAGCGCTGCGGCGTGTACGACGAGGTCCTCGGCAGCGCCGATCTCGCCGCGTTCGTCCGGGAGCGCGACCCGGAACGGATCGGGGTGAACATGTCCCGGAGCATCGGTGCCGCCGACGGGCTCTCGCACACCAGCTGGCTCCACCTCCGCGAAACCCTCGGCGAGCCCTATCGGGACCGGCTCGTCTCCGCCGAGAAGCTGATCTCGGACTTCCGCTCCCGACGGGTGGCGAGCGAGATCGTGGCGTTCGGCGAGGCCGGGGAGTGGTCGCGCCGGATCGCCGAGCGCGCCTTCTCGAACGAGGTCATCACCCCCGGCGTCACCGCGCTCGAGGATGTGGGCTGGTGGATCGAGCAGCAGTTGCTCGAAAACGGCCTCGACAGCTCGTTCGGGATGCCCTCGATCTACATCACCGGCCCGGACGGCATCGAGGCCACCTCGACCGAGCGGATCATCCAGCGCGGCGACCTGCTCATGATCGACTGGGGGGTCGGCTACCTGAACTTCTACACCGACATGAAGCGCATCGCCTATGTCCTGAAGGACGGCGAGACCGCGGCGCCCCCCGGGATCCAGAACGCCTTCGATCGCGGGCGCGCGGCGCGCGAGGTGATCCGGCGCACGATCGTCCCCGGCCCGACCGCCGGCGCGATGCTCGAGCGCCTCGGCGCGGAACTGACCGCGGCGGGCTTCCAGATGATCGAGTTCAACCAGCCCACCGATGACGACACCACGGACATCGCGATCGGCTGCCACTCGGTCGGGAACCTCGGCCACGGCATCGGACCCTCGATCGCCTGGTTCAACCCGACCCGGCTCGAATACGAAATCGCGCCCACGAACATGTTCGCGATCGAGCTCTTCGCCTACACGAAGGCGGACGAGTTCGGCGGCGCCAAGGTTCGCATCCCGCTCGAGGACGACGCGATCGTCACCGAACGCGGGGTGGAGTGGTTCTATCCGGCGAACGACCGAATCCTGCTGATTCGCTGAACCCGCTGACCGGCTGTGGAGAAAGTCCCTCGTGCGCTGACGCGGCGCGAAGCGCCGCCGGGGAGGGGTGCGGGGAGGGTCCTCCCTCCCCGCGAAAGCGGGCGGAACGGATCGCGTCAGCGATTCGGGCCGCCACCCTGTGGGGAAAGCGCCCCGCATCCGCCCGGACGGTGGGGTTCCCCATCTCTTCGAGGACGGATCCCATGCGGGGCGCTTTATCCACAGGCTGCGAAGGAGGCCCCCATGCGGCTTCGGAACACCTCGGCGGCAGCCCTCCTGCTGGCGCTGCCGGCGCTCGGGACCGCCCAGCTCCGGTCCCAGTCCGACCTGACCCCGGCGGCGGCGGACCCGGACTTCCGGCTCACCCTCGACCACCTCGGTGGCGGCGCCCGCGTCTTCGGGCTCGCCCCCCGCGATCTTCGCTGGGCGCCCGACGGCCAGACGCTCTACTTCCGCTGGCGCGAGGACCCGGCGCCAGGCCAGCTCCCCGAGGACGACCCCTGGTTCGCCGTGGACCGGGCTGGCCGGACGCTGCGGGAGCTGACGGAAAGCGAGATCCGGCTCGTTCCCGGCGCCGACCGGGTCCGCTCTTCCACGGGAGAGACGCACGCCTGGAGCCGCGAGGGAACCCTCTTCGTCTGGACGCGGAGCGAGGGCGCCCGGCCCGTCTATTCGGGCGCCGGCCGGATCGGCGCCGTGCGGATACGCCCGGATGACAGCGCCGTCCTGTTCGCCACCGGCGGGCTGTCGGCGAACCCGCCGGAAAACGGCGATCTCTGGGAGTACCGGATCGAATCCGGACTGCTGCGCCAGGTCGCCGCGGTAGTGGCCGCCGAAGAAGACCCGAGCGAGCAGGAGACCTGGCTCGAAGCGCAGCAGCAGGAATTGGTCGCGGTGGTCCGCGACCGCAAGGCGCGCGAGGAACGGCGCGACGAGCTGCGCCGGGTCCGCCGCACTTCACGGCCGCAGCCGATTCCGATGCCGAAGGGGGAGCGCGCCGTGGATCTTCGGCTCTCCCCCGACGGCCGCTTCGTGGTCTTCCGGGCCCGGAAAGACCCCGCGAAGCCGAACCGTACCCACTTCATGGAGTTCGTGAACGAGAGCGGCCAGGCGACGGACAAGGAGGCCCGCCCGAAGGTGGGAGAGGCTCTCCCCTCCTGGAGAATGGGCATCGTGGTAGTGGACCCGGCGGTTCCCACCGACGACATCGAGATTCGCTGGGTCGAGGACGGGCTGGAGAAAGACACCGTGATGCTCGGCCCGGTCTGGAGCCCGGACGGCCGGCACGGGGTGGTGCAGGTGCTCTCCATGGACCACAAGCAGCGCTGGATCTCGCTTCTGGATCTGGAAGCGGGGACGCTACGCCACCTCGACCACCAGACCGAGGAAGCCTGGATCGGCGGCCCGCTGGTGGTCGGCCGCTGGTCGCCGGGCTTCGTGGAGTGGCTGCCCGACAGCGAGGCGCTCGCCTTCGGGTCCACCGCGAGCGGCTGGGCCATGCTGCTGCTCGCGAACCTCGAGGGCGAGACGACCCCTCTCACCGACGGCCCGTTCGAGGTGCGCCGCGCCGAACTCGCCCCCGGCGGGGAGTCGTTCCTGGTCACGACCAGCCGTGAGCATCCCGGAGAGGAACACCTCTACCGCCTCCCTGCTCGCGGCGGCGAACTCGAGCGGATCACAACCGGCGAGGGGATGCATTCGTGGGCGGTTTCTCCGGACGGAGGCCGGATCGCGATGGTCAGCCAGTCGCTCACGGATCTCGGCGACCTCTACCTGATGGATTCCGCGGCCGGGGCCGAACCCACCCGGATCACGAAGAGCGGGACGGATGCGTTCTACCGCACCGCGTGGGCAGACAGCGAAATCGTCGAGTACGACCTGCCTGACGACACGACCGCATGGGCGCGGATCTGGGACGCACCCGCCGGGGCGACCCCCGGGGAGACTCCGGCGGTGGTCTATGCCCACGGCTGCGGTGAGTGCGCGCAGGCGGTGGTCAAGGGCTGGGCGCGCCTCGGGAGCATCGTGTACGCCAACTACCTGATCCAGCGCGGCTACGCGGCGTCTTCGGTGGACTACCGGGGGAGTTCGGGGTACGGCCATGCGAACCGCACCTACGCCTACCGGCAGATGGGCGTTTCGGACATAGACAGCGCGTTGCCGC
Source organism: uncultured Acidobacteriota bacterium (assembly GCA_964347715.1). GTDB lineage: Bacteria > Acidobacteriota > Vicinamibacteria > Marinacidobacterales > Marinacidobacteraceae > CAYGAO01. The sequence continues at coordinate 1,988 of CAYGAO010000174.1, read as the reverse complement.
TTCTCGACCTGCTGGTCTCGGAGCACGGCGTCGCCCGCGACCGGATCGGGGTGTACGGAGGCTCCTACGGCGGCTTCTTCACCCTGATGTCCCTCTTCCGGAATCCCGGGCGCTACGCCGCCGGGGTGGCGCTCTACCCGGTGACCGACTGGTCCCACTACAACCAGGGCTACACCAGCCGCATCCTGAACGGCAGCCAGCTCGACGACGAGGAGGCCTACCGGATCTCGAGCCCCGTCTATTACGCCGACGGGCTCGCCGACGCGCTCCAGATCCAGCACGGCCTCGTGGACGGGAACGTCCAGATCCAGGACTCCTTCCGCCTCGCCCAGATCCTGATCGAGAAGCAGAAGGACTTCGACCTCGTGGTGTATCCGGTCGAGGACCACGGCTGGGACGAGATCCCCACCCGCCGCGACAGCTACCGGCGGATGACGGAGTTCTTCGACCACCATCTGAACGGTGGCGCCGCGGCGAAGCGCGCGGAAACCGGAAGCCGCTGACGGGGTGACACGATTCGGCGCGCTCCACCCGCATGCTTCCCCGCCATGACCGGGAGGGCGTGCGCGGCATGAAGCCGTTTCGCTTCCTGCACGCCGCCGATATCCACCTCGACAGCCCACTGCGCGGGCTCGATGGACACGACGAGGACATCGCCCGCCGCATCCGCACCGCACCGCGCGAGGCCTTCGAGAAGCTCATCGCCGTCGCGATCCGGGAAGCGGTGGACTTCGTCGTCATCGCCGGCGATCTCTACGACGGAGACTGGAAGGACTACCGCACCGGCCTCTTCTTCGCCCGCCAGATGGGGCGGCTGAACGCGCACGGAATTCCGGCCTTCCTGCTCTACGGCAACCACGACGCCGAAAGCCGTATCACGAAGCGGCTCGAACTCCCTCCGAACCTCCGGGTGTTCCAGAGCCGGCGAGCCCAGACTTTCATCCTCGACGGGTTCGGAGTCGCCCTCCACGGCCAGAGCTTTCCCGAAAGGGCGGTCACCAGGAATCTGGTCCCCGACTATCCCTCGCCCCGGCGCGGGATGTTCAACATCGGAGTCCTCCACACCGGGCTCGGCGGCATGGACGGCCACGACGACTACGCCCCCTGCACGCTCGCCGACCTGACGGCGAAGGGTTACGACTACTGGGCGCTCGGGCATGTCCACCGGCGACAGGTGCTGCATGAGCGGCCCTGGGTCGTCTTCCCCGGCAACCTGCAGGGCCGCCACCTCCGCGAGACCGGGCCGAAGGGCGCCGTCCTCGTGTCGGTGGAGGAGGGCGAGGCGGAATGGATCGCGCGAGCGATACGGGCCGCCATCCGGTGGGGGAAGCGCCCCGCATCCGCCGGGACGACGGGGTTCCCCATCGCTTCGAGGCCGGATCCCCATGCGGGGCGCCTTGTCCACAGGCTGCTGAGGGAGCCATGAACGAGACGCGCGGCGACGCCTCGGGGTCTTCTTTCCGTCGCAGCGCGGCCAGCGCTCCGGCCCCCGGGCAGACGGAGAAGTTCGAACGGCTGCGGACCGTGCTCCGCGAGATGTTCCAGCTCGACCGGGGCGATCTCGACTTCGGCCTCTACCGCATCATGAACCTGAAGCGGGCCGAAGTGGAGCGCTTCCTGAGCGAGGACCTGTTGCCGCAGGCGCGGGAGATCCTGGAGGAGGCGAAGGAGGTGGGCCGCCTGGAGGCGGAGATGGAGTTGGCCTCGGGCCGGCGGTATGCCGCGAGCATGGGACTGAACCCCGACCGCTCCACGGTGCTGTCCGATCTCCGGAACGAAATCGCGGGGCGCGCGCGACAGGACGACGCTTCCGAGGGGGACATCTACAACCACCTCGCCGCCTTCTTCGAGCGCTACTACCGGGAAGGGGATTTCGCCGCCCAGCGCCGCTACACCTCGGGCAACCGCTCCGCCTACCTCGTCCCCTACGACGGCGAGGAAGTGAAGCTCCACTGGGCGAACGCCGACCAGTACTACATCAGGACCAC
>CAYGAO010000173.1:0-6418 GCA_964347715.1 uncultured Acidobacteriota bacterium | reverse complement strand
CGCCGGCGGGCCGCCGGCGAGCGCGCCGCAGCCAGCGACGACGATGCCGGCGGCGAGCCGCCGGGCGGCCCGCGCGGTGTTCGGGCGGCCACGGACCCCGGCCGGGCGGGTCGCGCGGCGTTCGGGCGACCCGGCGCCCCGCGTGACGGTCCCGGCGCTTCGGCGCGCCGCGGGGGTCGGGCCGAGGATTCCTTCCGCGCCGCCGACCGGGCGCCGGCGCACTCCGCTGGCTCCCGCCACCTCGTCCACCGGCTGCTACCCGGTCTCGGCGCCGCCTCCCGCCGCCTGGTTCCCGGGGCCGTAGGCGACGGTCAGGCAGGTGATGTCGTCGGACTGCGGCTCCCCGCCGGCGAACGCGCGCACCGCCTCGACGACCTCGTGGTTCATCTCTTCCGGCGTCTTCCCGGCCGCGGCGGCGAGCGCCGCCTCGAGGCGTTCGTTCTCGAACAGTTCCTTCCCCGGACCCTCCGCTTCGGAGATGCCGTCGGTGTAGAAGAAGAGGCGATCGCCGGGTTCGAGCTGCACCGAATTCTCCTGGTACGGCCGGCCGGGAAGCACCCCGAGCGCGATGCCCGAACTGCTCGGAAGCTCCGTCAGGGCCGAACCGGGGCGCACCAGGTAGGGAGGGCAGTGGCCCGCGTTCGCGTAGGTGAACTCGCCGGTTCCGGAGTCGAGGATCCCGAAGACGAGGGTGACGAACATCCCCTTCTCGTTCTCCTCCGACAGCACATCGTTGATCTTCGTGAGCGCGTCTCCCGGCCCCATCCGACCCACGGCGTGCCCCCGGACGAGCGTGCGGCTGACCATCATGAAGAGCGCCGCCGGAACCCCCTTGCCGGAGACATCCGCGATCACCACCCCGATCCGCCCGCCGGGAAGATAGAAGACATCGTAGAAGTCCCCGCCGACATCCTGCGCCGCGTTCATGACCGCGTGGGTCGCCGCGGTCGCCGTCGCCGGAAACTTCTGCGGCAGGATGGAGATCTGCATGTCGCGGGCGACGCGGAGCTCCTGCTGGAGCGCGACCAGCTGGGCGCGGTGCTTCAGCGCCTCGCGCATCAGCGCCACATGGGTCAGCGTCTTGTCGATGGTGAGCTCGAAGTCCTTGAAATCGATCGGCTTGGTGACGAAGTCGAAGGCGCCCCGGTTCATCGCGGTGCGGATGTTCGTCATGTCGCCGTAGGCGGAGACGACGACGGCGCGCACCCGGGGACGCACGGACTGCAGTTCGTTCAGGAGCGTGAGCCCGTCCATCCGCGGCATGTTGATGTCGGTCACGATCAGCTCGACATCGTCGTTCGTCTCGAGCGTCTCGAGCGCCTGCATCCCGTCCCGCGCGAAGAGGAAGCGGATCTCGTCCTTTCGGATCCGGCGACGGAAGCGCTGCCGGACGAGCGTCTCCAGGTCCGGCTCGTCGTCCACGACCAGGATGGTGCAGGGCTCGGCCATTCGGGGCATTATCCCAGATCGGGGATCGTGTCGGTTGCGCGGATCGCCGCGATTCGGATAGGTTCCGCGAATTCCCGAAACGGAAGGAGGATCCCCGTGACGAATTCGAGTTTCCCCGGAAGACTCTCCCGGCGCCGCTTTCTCGGCGCGTCGGCGGCGGCGCTCGGCGCGACTGCCCTCCCGGCGGCCGCCGGTCAGCGGGCGGTCCCGGCGCTCCCGCTCTCGGAGCTCGTCCCGCCGGCGGACCCCGGGGAGGACTACTGGTGGAAGGTCCGCTCCCAGTTCAATGTCGTGGACGGGATGGCCTTCATGAACAACGGCACCCTCGGGCCGACCCCGCGGGTGGTCGCCGACGAGGAAGCCCGGATCCACGCGGAGATCGCCGCCGACCCGACGAACGGCTACCGCACCGCCGAGCTGCACGAGCGGCGCGAGAGCCTCGCCTCCTTCATCGGCGCCCACCCCGACGAGGTCACCTACACCCGCTCGACCACCGAGGGGATGAACATCTTCGGTCGGGGACTCGACTGGAACGAGGGCGACGAGGTGCTCATGTGCACCCACGAGCACAACGGCGGCATCGAGCCCTACATCCACGCGCGCGAGCGTCACGGGGTCGTCATCAGGTGGGTGGAGGTCCCGGCCCCGCCCGAGAGCGCGGAGCAGATCGTCTCGATCTACGAGAACGCCATCGGGCCCCGGACGCGGGCGATCATGGTCAGCCACATGACCTATGTCACCGGGCTCCTGATGCCCGTCCGGGAGCTCGCCGAGCTCTCGGAGCGGAAGAACCTCCTGCTCACGGTGGACGGCGCCCACCCGCTCGGGATGATCCCCCTCGACATGCGCGAGCTGGGCTGCCACCACTACGCCGGCGCCGGGCAGAAGTGGCTGATGGCCGGGACCGGCACCGGCCTCTCCTTCATCCGGCGAGACACGCTCGGCGAGGTCTGGCCGCTCATCGGCGCCGGGTCCTACCGGGAAGACGGCGAACTCCGCTTCTACGAGGACTCCCGGAAGTACGAGCGGACCGGGCAGCGCCATGTCCCGAGCGCCTTCGCGTTCCTGAAGTCGGTCGAGTTCCAGAACCTCGTCGGCAAGGACCGGATCGAGGCTCGGGTGCGGATGCTGGCCCGTCGCCTCCGCGACGGACTCGCCGAGATCCCGGGGGTGAAGCTGTGGACCTCGACGAGCGACGACCTCGCCGCCGGGCTCACGCTGTTCTCCGTCCGCGACCTCCCGATGGAGACGGTCCAGCAGGTGGTCCTCGACCGGGACCGGGTGTTCATCCGCACGATGGCCACCGGCGACCTGAACGCGGTGCGGGCCTCGACCCACATCTACAACATGCCCCACGAGGTGGACCGCCTGCTCGCCAGCGTCCGCCACATCTCGGAGAACGCGGCGAGCTACATGTAGGAAACCGACCCGGGGGCGCGTGCCGCGCGTCCCCCGGGGGGTCGGTGCGCGCTCGGTCGCCGAAGCCGGGCGGCTTCCGCGAGTGGAAGTCGGTCGCCTGCTGGTACGCGTGGGCGAGCGTCAGCGCCGGAGAGCCTTCCGGTCGGGCGGCGGCCCTCCCTGCGCTGTTCTCCTGCGTCGGCGACCTCCCGCGCTGGGGACGGTCCGGCAGGTGATACCGGACCGGGTGTTCCTCCGCACGAAGACGACCGGCGCGACCTGAACGCGGCGCGGGCCTCGATCCACATCTGCGCGGTGGACCGCCTGCTCCCCCGGCGTTCGCCACCGCTCGGCGAACGCGGCGAGTCACATGTCCGGGGTTCGGTGTGCGCTCAGCCGCCGAAGCCGGGCGGCTTCCGCGAGTGGAAGTCGGTCGCCTGCTGGTACGCGTGGGCGAGCGTCAGGATCTCGGCGTCACCGTAGAGCTTTCCGGTCAGGCGGAGGCTCGTCGGCGATCCCTCGTGGTAGCCGTTCGGCAATCCGACCTCCGGGTGGCCGGTCAGGTTCGTGAGCCCGAGATGCGACCCGATGAACAGGTCGAGATCGCCGAGGGCCTCGTCGAACTCGCGCATGATCCGGGTGCGGACGCGCATCGCCTGGATGTACTCCACCGCCGGCACGAACCGGTGGAGGCGGAAGGAATCGGGCCAGCGACTCTCCTCGGGCGGCTCCTTCATCGCCAGGTCGGCCCCGCTGCGGGTCAGCGCGTCGTGCGCCGCCGCCGACTCGGTCGTCAGCACGAACGAGAGGTCGTCGGAACCGAGATCCGGCAGCTCGAACGGCGTGATCGTGACCCCGACGCCGCGGAGCGCCTCGATCGCCGCGCGGGTGTTCGCCTGCCCGGCGCGCCGGGCGGCGGACTGCTCCGGGTTCTCGGGGTCGTCCTCGATGTCGTCCTCGACGGCGGCCCGGTCGTAGCCCACCCGCAGCGCCGTCGGGTCCGCTCCGGCGTCCCAGGCGAACGGCGGGTCGAGGACGGCCCGGTCGAGGTCGTCGGCGCCCCGGATGGCGTCGAACACGAGCGCGCAGTCTTCGGCGCTCCGGCACATCGGCCCGATCTTGTCCATCGTCCAGGAGAGCGCCATCGCGCCCGCCCGGCTCACGCGGCCGAAGGTGGGACGGTGCCCGGTGATCCCGTTCCTCGTCGAGGGGGAGATGATCGAGCCGCGGGTCTCGGTTCCGATCGAGAAGCCGACGAGCCCGGCGGCGGTGGCCGAGCCGGGCCCGGCCGAGGAGCCGCTCGACCCCTGCTCGGGGTTCCACGGGTTCCGGGTGCGGCCGCCGAACCAGCGGTCCCCCTGGGCGAGGGCGCCCATCGTCAGCTTGGCGACGAGCACCGCGCCGGCCTCGGTCAGCTTCCGGTACACGGTCGCGTCCTCGTCGATCGTCTGATCGCGGTAGGGCGAGGCTCCCCAGGTCGTCTTCGTCCCCCGGACGGCGAGCAGGTCCTTCGCGCCCCAGGGGATCCCGTGGAGCGGGCCCCGGTAGTTCCCGGCGGCGATCTCGCGGTCGGCGGCGGCGGCCTGTTCGCGGGCGAGGTCCTCGGTCAGGTTCACCACGCAGTGGAGGACGGGGTCGTGCTCCCGCAGCCTGGCGAGGTAGAGCTCGGTGAGCTCGGTCGAGGTGATCACGCGCGACTCGATCAGGCGCGCCAGGTGGGTCACCGGAAGAAAGGCGAGGTCGGCATCGGAGTCAGGTCGCACCGGATCGGGCTGCGAGACCCGCATGCCGCCGGCGAGCTCCGGCATCGCCTTGCCCGGCGGCAGCGGGTGGAAGACGAAGGACGGCGGCAGGTGGTTGTGGATCTCCGGATCGCGGATGCCCCGGTAGGAGTCCATCAGCGTCCGTTCGTCGTTCAGCCGCTCGGCGACCGTCGCCAGCTCCTCGTCGGACAGGGCGAGCCCGGCGAGGCGCTGCGCCGCGCGGAGCATGGAGACGCTGACCTCGGCCGCATCGCCGGCGCACGCGGTGAGCGCTCCGGGGAGCAGCGTGGAGCCGAGCCCGAGCCCCGAGAGCCCGGCGACGAAGCGGCGGCGGTTCCAGGCGAGTCGCTCGGGACCCGGCGGCGGGGCGGGAGAGGGTGCGTTCGTGGCCATCTCCCGATTGTGGTCGCTTAGGCTCTCCGGCGCCACCCTCATCAGCCTGTGGATAAAACGCCCCGCATGGGGATCCGTCCTCGAAGAGATGGGGAACCCGGTCGTCCGGGCGGATGCGGGGCGCTTTCCCCACCGGGTGGCGGCCCGAATCGCTGGCGCGATCCGTTCCGCCCTCTTTCGCGGGGAGGGCGGACCCTCCCCGCACCCCTCCCCGGCGGCGCGGCGCGCCGCGGCGGCGAACGAGGGACTTTCTCCACAGCCTGTCATGCATGAACGACCGCCTCTGGTGAGCATCCCGCGAACCCTCCGCGTCCACCTCGCCTCGGACCCGGGCGCCGGTCCCTACCGGCTCGACCGGGAACGCTTCGAGGCGGCGGGCGCCGGGTTTCCGGAGACCTTCCGTCGGCTGCGGCCGAGCTACTCCGACGACGACGCCGGCTTCTTCCGAAGGGTCCGGGACGCGGAGGTGCTCATCGGCTGGAAGTTTCCGCGCCGGGATCTCGCCTCGCGGGCGCCGGGACTCCGCTGGGTCCAGGCGATCGGCGCCGGGGTGGACCACCTCTACCCCCTCGACTGGCTCCCTCCCGAAGTCGAGCTCCTGACCGCGAGCGGCGTCCACACGCACAAGTCCTTCGAATACGTCCTGATGGCCCTCGTCGCGCTCCACACCCGGCTGCCGCGCCTCCTCGAACACCAGCGCCGGCGCGAGTGGCGGAAGATCCAGACCGGCACGCTGCCCGGGAAGACGGCGCTGGTGATCGGCCTCGGCGCGGTCGGGACGGGGGCGGCGCGGGCCGCCCGGACGCTCGGGATGCGCGTCCTCGGCGTCCGCCGCACCTCGCGCCCGCATCCGCTCGTGGACGAGCTGTTCGCCCCCGAAGACCTCGCCCGGGCGCTCCCTCGCGCCGAGTTCGTGGTCCTCGCCGCCCCGCTCACCCCGGACACCCTCGAGATCCTCGGCGAGCGCGAGCTGTCTCTCCTCCCCGAGGGGGCCGGGATCGTGAACCTCGGCCGGGGCCGGCTGATCGCGCAGTCCGCGCTCGAAGCGGGACTCCGGAGCGGCCGGTTCGGCGGGGCGTTCCTCGATGTGGTCTGGCCCGAGCCGCTCCCGGAAGCGAGCACGCTCTGGGATGCCCCCGGCCTGATCCTGACGCCGCATGTGGGCGCCGACGACATCGAGCGGTATGTGCCCGAGGTCTTCCGCATCGCCCTCGACAACCTGGAGCGCTTCTTCACCGCCCGCCCGCTGCGGAATGTCGTGGACCGGCGCCGGGGCTACTGACAGCCTGTGGACAAGGCGCCCCGCATCGGAATCCGTCCTCGAAGAGATGGGGACCCCCATCAGCCTGTGGACAAAACACCCCGCATCCTGACTTTGCCGGTTGCCCCTGCGGAGGGGTCCGCAAGCCGTTGAA
>CAYGAO010000172.1:0-6425 GCA_964347715.1 uncultured Acidobacteriota bacterium | reverse complement strand
CACCCCTCCCCGGCGGCGCTGCGCGCCGCGGCGGCGCGCGAGGGACTTTCTCCACCGCCTGCTGGCGGCGTGCTTCCTCGCCGCCGCTCCCGCGTCCGGCTTCGAGGGGCGAGTGCTGCTGCCGGACGGCGAGCCGGCGGCGGGCGCGATCGTCCAGATCCTCGGGCGTCCGGGTTCCGTGGTCACCGGCGCCGATGGCCGGTTCGAGTGGCGCCCCGAACCCGCGCCCCCGTTCCATGTGCTCGTGGTGCTTCCCGGAGACCGCTACACGAACCCGGTCTTCGTCGAGTCGCTCGGGGAGCCTCCCCTGGAGATCCGGGTCCAGCCGCTCGCGGTCCTCGAGAGCGTCACGGTCACGAGCGGCGCGGTGCCGCACACGGATGCGACCCCGGCGAGCGCCCCGGCGGTGATCTCCGGCGAGGCGATCCGCACCCGGCAGGCGCCCCGGCTCACCGATGTGCTCGAGGCGGTGCCCGGCGGGGGCCGCAGCAGCGACTTCCACGCCTCGGTGCCCTCGCTCCGGGGCCTCTCGCGGGGCCGGACGGTGCTCCTGCTAGACGGGGCCCGGGTGACCACGGAACGCCGCGCCGGGGCGAGCGCCACCTTCCTCGACCCCTTCTTCCTCGAGGCCGTCGAGGTGGTCCGCGGCCCCTCGCCGGTCGCCTACGGCTCGGACGCCTTCGGCGGCGTGATCCACGCCCGCACCCGGCGTCCGAGCCCGGACGATCCCTGGACCGCGCGCGGACGCGGCACGCTGGGAACGGGGATCCCGGAGACGAGTCTCGGGGCCGAGGTCGGCGGGTCGGCGCTCGGAACCGGGCTCCTCGCCCAGGTGCGGCGCCGCGTGTTCTCCGAGTACTCGAGTCCCGAGGGCGTCGTCCCGGGCTCGGGCGCGGAGGACTTCGGGATGCTCCTCCGCGCCGTCCGCGATCTCGGCGGGGGAGTGCTCGGGACCTCGGTCCAGTACGACGCCGCCCGCCGGGTGGGGCGTCCCCGGCGCACCTCCTCGTTCACCTCGTATCCCCACGAGGACTCGCTGCGGTTCGTCACCGATTACCAGATGCTGCCGCGCTGGGGTTTCGCCCGCCTCGACGCCACCGCGTTCTTCGGCGCGAACCGGCTCCAGACCCGACGCGAGTCGAGCGGTGGCGTGACGGATTCCGAAGTCGCGGCGCAGGACTTCATGCTGCGAACCCGCGGGGTGCGCTCCCTCGGCGACGGGCGCCTCGAACTCGGCGCCGAGGTCCTGAGTCGGTTCGGGGTCCACGCCGAGACCACCGGGGACGGGTTTCCCTCGGGCCCCGGAGCGTCCCCCGTCCCCGCGACTCCGTCCCCCGCAGTGGGGGGCCCCTCGCTCCTCGCGGGCGCGTTCCGCCGGGAGGCGTCGCTCTTCGGCGAGTTCGAGACGAGCCTCTCGGCGCGGCTCTCGGTGATCGCCGGCGGGCGGCTCTCCGCGGTCGGGACCGAATCCGGGACGGCCGTCGGCCAGGCTCCCCGGACGACGAGCCACGGTGCGCCGAGCGGATTCCTCGCCGTCCGGGGCGAACTCGCTCCGGGTCTCGCCCTGACCGGGCAACTCTCGCGGGGCTTCCGCGATCCCACGCTCTCCGACCGCTACTACACCGGGCTCAGCGGCCGCGGGGTGGTCCACGGCAACCCCGACCTCGATCCGGAGCGCTCGTTCCAGGGCGACCTCTCGCTCCGCTTCGATCGGGGCCGGGTCCAGGGCGGACTCCACGCCTACCGCTACCGGATCGGCGACGCCATCGAGCGCTACGAGGATGGCCCGGATCTCTACTTCTTCCGGAACCGCGGGGAAGCGCGCCTCTCGGGCCTCGAACTCGAATTCCAGCTCGGGACCCCCGCCGATCCCTTCGTCTTCGACTTCGCCGCCGCGATGACCCGCGGGACGACCGAGGACGGGAGCGCGCTCGACGGAATCGCCCCGGGCACGGTCCGGGTCGGACTCCGCCGCCGCCTGCCCGGCGAGGGATTCGCCGAGTTCGTCTTCCTGGGTTTCGCCGAGGACCCGGACCCCGGACCCACCGAGGCTCCGACCGAGGCCTACGCCCGGCTCGACGTCGCCCTCGGCTTCCCGCTGGCGACCGGCGCCGAACTCCGGGTGTCCGGTCGGAACCTGCTGAACGCCGCCTACCCGATCAGCGCCGACGCCCGCGCGGTCCTCGCCCCGGGCCGCACCCTCGTGGGAACCATCGTGTGGACCCTCGGCGCCGCCGTCCCCTGAAAGGCGGTGGAGAAAGTCCCTCGAGCGCCGATGCGGCGCGAAGCGCCGCCGGGGAGGGGTGCGGGGGGGCTCCCTCCCCGCGAAAGACGGCGGCCCGGATCGCGCGAGCGATACGGGCCGCCACCCTGTGGGGAAAGCGCCCCGCATCCGCCCGGACGATGGGGTTCCCCATCTCTTCGAGGACAGATTCCCCAGCGGGGCGTTTTGTCCACAGGCTGCTGAAGGCGCCCGTGCTTCGCGGGACGAAAGGACGGCGGGATGATTCGCAGACCATCGGTCCCCGGCCCGGGTTCCTGCGTCCCACTTGCCGGACAACGGTCCTTCCCGCGAAGATCGTCGTTCCGGGAAGCGAACCGGTACGTGTTTTCGTGGCAACCGAAGATCTCTCACCGTTTCCGAGACCGGTCACCGGCGAGACCTGGATCTCCCGCTCCAGGAGACTCGTCGGAGCGCTCGCATGAGCGGCCCGCTGCTCACCGTTCCGGATCAGAAGGAGGGACTGTCCCGCGTGTACGTCAAGGCCCTCGCGATACGCGCAGGGTTTTCGACTTCCGTGCCGGAGCCCGACCGAGACAGCGTCGATCTGAGAATTCAGGCGGGCGGCCGACGTCGCCCCGCGCTCGACCTGCAGTTGAAGGCCACGGTCGGTCTGGGTGAGCCGCAGGCCGGCTACCGGACGTTTCGGTTGTCCGCCAGGAACTACCGGGACCTTCGCATCGAGACTCAGACACCACGGCTGCTCGTCGTGCTGGAACTGCCCCGGGACGAGGCACAGTGGATGACCCTGACCACCGAAGAGCTCGTTCTCCGGCGTCGCGCTTACTGGCTGAGCTTGCAGCACGGACACGAAGAGAGAGGCGGGCAGGCGACCATCACGATTCGTATCCCGGAAGGTAATCTGTTCGATCTCGAGGCACTGCGGACACTCATGGAGCGGTCGCGGCAGGGGGGGATCTGATGCGAGGCAGCATCCGCGACCGCGATGCGCTGCTCGCGGTTTCGCCGGCCGCGCTGGCGGCGTGGGCCCGTGGCGCCGGGTGGCGGCGGCAGGAGCCCTACCGCGCGCACTCGGACATCTACCTCAGCGAGTCGCGGGGCGAGATCATCGTTCCGCGCACCGAGCGGCTCGGCGACTACGCAAGCGTCGTTGCGACGCTGATCCAGATCTTCGCCGAAGCCACCGGCCAGGATGAGTCGAGCGTTTACCGTTCTCTCGTGACGGCGGACCGGGACATCGTGCGCCTGAGGGCGGCCGAGAGCGAGGACGGCAGCGTCCGGTTGGAGGACGGCGTGGACCTCGTGAGCGGCGCCAGGGATCTCGTGCTGTCCGCTGCCTGTTCCCTTCGCGCACCGCGGCCGGTGTACCGAGCCGGAGCGAACCTGGAGGCCGGGGATCTGCTGCAGGGGATGCGGCTCGGGCAGACGGACCAGGGCAGCTTCGTGGTGACGCTGCTGACGCCGGTCGTGCCACCGCCGCTGCCGGCGTTGCTTCCGGGCGGCGATGACCCCATCGAACGCCGCATGACGCGGCGGCTGGTCGAGGCGGTCACGGTGGCGCGTCAGGCGACGGAACGAGCCGCCGCCGGCGACGAGGGCGCGTTCGAGGAAACGGTGAAGAACGGGGTGAGCGCAAACCTCTGCGAGGCGCTGGTCCGGATCATCGAACCGTTTCCGACACTGGATGTCGGCGTTTCCTGGGCGCGGACCCGGCCCTCGCCGACTCCGGTCGCCGTAGTTCGTTTCGGCCGGGCCGATGCTGCGCTTCTGCGCGAAGCGGCGCGCTCGTTCCGCGGGCGTGCGCCTCGACCCGACGTCCGCCTCCACGGCTTCGTCAGGCTCCTGAAGCGCGCGGAGGCCGAAGACGACGGAACGATTCATCTCGCCACCGAGTTCGACGGGCAACGACTCTCCGTCGTCACGGTTCTGGAGCGGTCCGACTACGAGCCGGTCGTTCAGGCTCACAAGGATCGGGCGCTCGTCGTCCTGACGGGCGATCTCGAACGCGCGGGCCAGCGGTGGAGGCTGCTGAACCCGCACCTCGAAAGCGTCGTCCGTAACGACGAGTCGGAGAGCACGCCTCCGACGCCCGCGCAAGGCCACGAGCCGGCGCCGTAGCGCCCGCGCGGTCATGGAAATGCCGCCAGCGAGCGTCCCGGAAACCACGATCGAGACTGACTTCCTCGACTGGCCGGCGCTACTCGCCCGGACGGTCGCCCGCAGCCACGACTTCCACCGGTTGGTCGTCGTGGGCGCGGGTGTTCGCACGCATGCCGCCGCGCCGAGCCGGTTGCCGGCTTCCTTCCTCCGAACCGCGACCGTAACGGCCGCGCGGGAGCGGAGGCCGCGGAATGCGGCGTCTGTCGCGAACGACAATCGCTCCCGCGCGGCCGGGTTCGCCCGGGAGTACCGGGAAGTTGGTCGTGAGAAGGGAGAGACGACACCGGGATCTTCGAACCGCGGGACATCCTCCTCGAATTCATCGAGGCCCGGACCGGCGAGGACAGAGCCGATCTCGGCCCCCGGCTCGCGCAGCTCTTCGAGGTGCGCGACACGCCGGAAGGCAGGCGGGCGGCGACCCTCGACGAGGATCTCGCCGGGTTCCCCGGGTGAACGGCGACCTGTGCCGGGAGACCCTGCGGAGGTTCCCGTTCGACGGCCAGATGCGCGCAGCGCTGCTGGACGCCTGCCGGTTCGACTGGTCGAACATTTCTCCGGCGATCTTCGGCACTCTGTTCCAGTCGGTGATGGAGCCGGCGGCGCGCCCCGCCTCGGGCGCGCGCTACACGACCGAGAAGAACATCCGGAAGGTAACCGAGCCGCTGCTCCTCGACGACCCGCGCACCGAGTTCGAGGCGATCCCGGTGCGGCGCGGCCGCGCGGCCGTCTCGCCCGGCCCCGGGCGTTCCAGGCGAAGCTGGGCCGGCCGCGTTTCATTGATCCGGCGTGCGGCTGCGGCAACTGCGTCATCATCGCCTACCGCGAGCTGCGGGGACTCGAGATCGGCGTGATCCGGGACATTCGGGAAACGACCGGAGCGACGAGTCGGGCGGTGCTCGATGTCTCCTGGCAATCCGTCGCGGATGTCTGATCAGTTCCACGGAATCGAGATCAGCGAGTTTTCGGAGCGCATCGCCGAGACCGCGCGCCGGATGATCGACCACCTCATGAACAACCGGCTGAGCCGGAAACTCGGTCGGGTGTTCGTTCGTATCCCGCTCGAGAAGGCGTCATCGTCCGCGCGGCGACGCGCGGGAAATGGACCGGGCGGAGTCGTTTCCGCCCGAAGAATTGTGGTTCCTCTGACGAACACGGCAGCGGGGCGGGCGTCTGAACCGACTCCCGTTCACTCTGACGAAGCGAGGGAGCAGGGGTTCATCAGTCTGGGTCCGCCCTCTCCACCGGTTCGGACGGTTCGGTGACCGCCATTCTCCGGGAGCCGTCGCTGTCGGTGTAATACACATGGGCGCGCAAGCGATGCCCGACGTCTGCGGCCGTGGGGATGTACCGGTAGGTGGTGGGCCCCGTCGAACCGGGGAGCGCCGTCCAGCCGTCGGCGTCGCTGCCTTTCTCCCATCGCCACGGGCTCCGGTCCGTAAAGCCCCGGCTCCTGATCCCAAGGGACAACGAAGAGTAAAAGGCTTCCCCCACCCTCGGAACAAGGCCGCCGGGAGAGTACGCGGGAAAGTACGCACCACGCCCGGGACCGTGATCTGCCGACCGACGAAATATCAGACCGTCGGACAGCTCGGCCACCACCTCCAGTCCCGGCGCGACGTCGGGGCACGCCGGTCTGCCGCCCGGATTACAATGCCACACGATGTGTGGGTTTGCCACATCAGCGCGAGAGGCGATTTCCGGACTCATGATCCATCTCACGGCTGGCAAATCGGTCCGCCAGGCGAGCGCGGCGGCGATGTTGCTGTAGTAGAGGGAACCCATGCTCGGGTTCGCCTTCACGTAACTGACGATCCCGGATTCGTCCCAGTACCGGGTGTTGAAGGTCGAGCCGCCGTGGGTGTCGCCGGGGACGAGGTGGCGGTTTTCGACGTAACCGCGTTCTAGCGCTCTGGCGGTCAACTCGAAATTCGTCAGCACCTGGAGACCGACGTTGGCCAGGCCGCCCATCAGCAGGAGTGAAGCGAGCGCCCACTTGAACACGGCCATCCCGCCTCGGGCTTCG
>CAYGAO010000171.1:0-6450 GCA_964347715.1 uncultured Acidobacteriota bacterium | reverse complement strand
TGCAGGACCGTCGTATCGCTGCCGGAAGCGGCATTTTGTGCGCCGATATCGGCTCTGTGAGGCCGTACGTTCGCTTCCGGGCCATTCTGTGGGTGTTCCGGCTGCTCATTCCCCGTGTGCCACCGGGATACCCCGTCTTCACCCGTCGTCGGCGTTCCCCCGCTAACCGCTGGCGCTCACCCTGAACACCCCTTCGTCCACGGGCTGATTCGGTGGCTCCGATCCTCCAGATGCGAAAGAGGCAACCCGCCGCGAGGCCTTGCCGCAACCAATTGGCAGAAAGCCGGAACCGCTTCGTCCGCCACCTCCGGGCTCGGTTCTTCATCGGAGTCACGCGGCCCACAGCTGTTCGAGGAAGGGCTCGGTGTCCCCGCGTCCAAGTTTGCCGGAGGCCGGATGGCAGTAATGGCCCGGCTCGGGGGTGGCGCAGTTCGTGGAGATCGCTCGGTCGTGCATGCGCAACACGATTTCATTCGGACGGACAGGGTCGCCGTAGCCGACCAGGCGCTCCAGGAGCTCGGAAACCGCAACCGATGCGGTCATCGTCGTGAAGGTCACCACGGCCGGCTCCACCGGGCCGAGCGCGGGGGCGTAACCTTCGTCGGCGAGCCGGCGCCGTTCCTCCGGCGGCTTCATCTCCGCGGCAGCGCGCGCGACATCCACGCGGCCGCGACAGAGCAGACATGCGCTCCCGGGAGACAGCACGGTGACCCTTCCGTGGATTCCGGTCAGGAATCCGTGCCCGTCGCTGCCGAGCACGACGCCGAGGTCGATCAGCGGGATCAGGTAGTAGGACGACAACCGCGACAGCACCAGCCGCCCGGCGTTGTCGTCCGTGCACCCGAAGATGAGATCCACGCCGGTCAGCTCCCGGGCTACCAGCCGAGAGGAACACATGCCGCGGATCGCGATGCAGCGGAGGTCGGGGGCGATCGCGCGCAGATGGTTGGCGAGCACCTCGGCCTTGGGACGACCCACGCCGGCCGGCGTGGATCCATAGACGCGGGTGACATTGCTTTCGCTCAGAGTGTCCGCATCCACCAGAGTGAGGCGTCGCGCGCCCAGCCGAACGAGTTGCTCGGCGACCGCCGATCCGGTGCCGCCCGCGCCAACCACAGCCACCCTCAGCCTTCCGATGGTCCTCTGGACGGCCTCGCCGAAGGCCCGGATGTTCCGGTCGAAGGCTGCCGTATCGTCCGGGTCTCGACTTCGGTCAAAGGCTTCCTGCAAACGCCAGCGGTCCCCCACCATCCAGAATCGATCGATTGCTTCGGCCTCCGCATCAGCGGCCGCGATCGTGCCGGTCAGTTCGATGCCGTTCCCGTTGCGGGCGACGATGACGGTTCCGTAGCAGTCGGACCCGCTTCGCAGGCGAAAGACCTCCGCGATTGCCGCGTTCACCCGGCCGTCTTTGGGGCTTGGCAGCGGGCTCCCTCCGGGGTGGGTGTGGAGCCACAACGCCACGGACTGATCCTGTTCCGCGAGGCGGAGCGGCGCCGTGTATGCCTCGGCCCGGATCCGCATTTCATGGCGTGAGCGCAGGAGGTAACCGGATTCGGCAACCCAGTGGAGCGACCGGGAGAGCAGCCGGGTATCGCCTTCCGGCGTTCGGTATCGTCTGGCGAGCAGGACGCCGCCCGTCTCGACTGGCAGCCGGGCCTCTTCCACCAATCGGGACCTGATCGGATCCGTGAGGACGAGCGTCGCGCTCATGGAGCCTTCAAGCGGCTGCCAGGGCCAATTCCTTCTGGACCAGAGCGCAGTAACTTCGGAGGGAGTCCACTCCCGGCCGCCACTGGTCCGGGCGGAGGTGGCGCGACCAGCGCTGCCAGCTCCGTCCCAGGTGGGTTTCGGAGACCTGGGTCTGAGAGATGAGCCGGCCATCGGGCCGCCGGACCGCCGGGTCGAACCACCACATGTCCGGTGGCACATCCGGGTAGCCGGGGGCGAGCCGCAGCAGAAGATCGGCCCGGTTCCGCGTCAGCCCCGCGGGCAGCTCGAACTCCCGTACGACGATGCAGATGGTCCCGCGCTCGACCGCTTCTTGATACCCAGCGAACCGGCCCTCGAGGTATCGACGATCCTCAGCGGGCAGCATGACCCTTTCCCCGCGCCTCGGGAACGAGGAACCCGCGGCGACGGGGACGGTTCCCGGGATGGATGCCCGGGTTGATCGTTGCCGGCGCCGAGAAGAACCGCATCCCATCCCGGATTCCGACGGCGTCGTCGTTTCCGATCTTGCGGTCGGGAGCGCCGGGCACGATCCCGAAGAGGTCGCGGTCGGCCGGGATCGGCGATTCGGCGATTCGGCGAATCTCGGCCCCCGTGAGCTTCTCGGCGGTGAGCCCGTCGGCGGGTACCTCGTAGTCCTTGCGGTCGATGCGGATGTGGAGTTTTCGCGGCCCGTCGCCGGGCCCCTTTCGATCCGGGACGGAGATGGAAACCGGTGTCTTCCGGTCGTTGGCGTTCGTCAAGGGTAGTACCTCTCTGTCGGGCCAGGAACCGCCACCGAGGTCGTGGGTTGCGTCAGCCGCTCGCTCCTGTCAAAGTGCGCGACTCGTGAGACACTAGCACAGGTTGTCTCACAAGTCAAACACTTCGACGGAGAGAACCGATGACCACTTCCCCTTCGCTGGCCGAACTCGGCGAACTCGTCGCCCGCAAGCGCGGCAAGGTCGGCATCCGCGCCACCGCCCGGGAAATCGGGATCGCGCCGGCCACCCTCTCGCGGGTCGAGAACGGGCGAATGCCGGATCTGGAGAACTTTCGGAGGATCTGCCGGTGGTTGGAGCTCGATCCCGGGCAGGTTCTGGGCTTCGATTCCGACGCCCTCGGGCGCCCGGTGGCGGCGATTCACTTCCGCAGCCAGGCCACCATGTCGCTCGCCACCGCCGGAGCGCTGCGCGAACTGATCGTGGAGGCTCAGAAAACCTTCTCCGAGGAACAGAAGAAAGATTGATGCGGCGAGGCTTCAAGGCCTGGTGCGAAAGGACCGCCGCCGACTATCGCCGAACCACTACGACCCCGCCGACCGCGGCCCTCGACCTCGAGGCGCTGGCAGCCATCCTGAGTGTCCGGGTGATGACCCCGGAAGCCATTCCCACTCTCCCCCCCGGCGCCATCCATCAGCTGACGGTCGTGGATCCGGCCAGCTGGTCCGCGGTGACGATCTCCCGCGGCAGCCGCCGCCTCGTGATCCTGAATTCTGGCCACAGCCGGGCGCGACGGAGGAGCAGCCTCGCGCACGAACTCGCCCACCTCATCCTCAACCACCCGTCGGACTGCTCCGTCCTGTCGAACGAGGGGGTGTTCTTCCGGGGCTCCTTCGACCGGGAACAGGAGGAAGAGGCGAACTGGCTCGCCGGCTGTCTGCTCGTCCCCCGTGACGGCCTCCTCGCGGCCTTCCGGGCGAACGAACCCGAAGAGCGTCTAGCCGAGCGGTTCGAGGTGAGCACGGACATGATCCGCTGGCGGCTGCGTATCACCGGCGTCCCGAGGCAAGTGCGTCGGCTCACGGCGTCCGGGGCTGCCCCGACAGTGGGGACACGCTGATCGCGGAGACCGAGGTATCGGGCGTTCGATCCGGCGGACCCCAGCCTTCGCTGCGAGAACCGGACATACGGTTCGACCGCCGGGTTCCGACGGCGAAACGGTTGGGCGGCCGGTACCGCCCCGGTCGGACGGGAAGAGGGCGAACGAGGTCAGGAAGGACCCCGGCGCCCACGGATGGAGGCCACCGCCAGCGACGGCAGGGCGAAGCCGCCGATCACTGCTCCCGGCCACGGGCGCCCCAGATAACAGGCTGTGGGAAAGTCCCTCGTGCGCCGAGGCGGCGCGAAGCGCCCCGCATCCGCGCGGACGGTCCCCCCAGCCGGCTACGCCCCCCGGTCCATCGGCGGCCGGCGTCAGTTCGACTCGGGCAGGGCGAGCGCGACATAGGACTCGGGAATCCGGCCGCGCTGGGCGACCTGGACGACGATGTACTGCCGTCCGTCGTGGCGGTAGGTCATCATCCCGTACATCCCCGGCGCCGGCAGCTCGACAGAGCCGACCTTCTCGCCGGTCCGCTTGTCGTGGGCGTTCAGGACCGGCGGACCGGCCATCCCCTCGGTGGTCAGCAGCAGGTCGCCGCTGACCATCAGGATCGCGCGGCCCCGGCCGCCGACCCTGGACAGGTCCTTCCCCTGGAGCGCCGGGTGGTTCTTCATGCGGTCGTTCGGTTCGCCCACCGGAACCCACCAGAGGTGCTCGCCGGTGTTCATGTCGATCGCGGTCACCCGGCTGTAGGGCGGCTTGTAGATCGGCAGCCCGTCGGGCCCCGGAACCCCGATCGTGCGGGAGTTCACCCAATCGGCCACCGTCTCCCCGATCGTCGTGCACTTGCCGCTCGGCGAGGTGCAGTCGTGCTCGGGCCGGTCGGCGTCCACGCCCGGCTGCACTTCGCGTCCCGAGCAGTTCGGGCCGGACGACTGGTAGAGGATCCCGGTCGCCGGATCGAGCGCCGCCGGATGGGTGATGTTCACCCCCGAGGTGCTCCCGCAGGCGATCCATCCCTTCGTCTCGGTGTAGCCCTTCGGAGTCGGAGGCATGTAGGGGCCGCCGGTCCGGAATTCGCTCGTGATCGCGATCGCCTTCTCCCGGAGTTCCGGGGTGAAGTCGATGAGGTTCTCGGGTTCGAGGTCGAGCGGCTCGAGGGGCGCCGGGACGGTCGGGAAGGGCTGGGTCTCGGAGAGCTTCTCGCCAGGGACGATGGACTGCGGGACGGAGCGCTCCTCGATCGGCCACACCGGCTCGCCGGTCTCCCGGTCGAAGGCGAAGGTCAGACCCTGCTTCGTGGTCTGGATCGCCATGGGCACCTTCTCCCCGTTCACGGTCACATCGGCCAGGATCGGGACATTCGGCAGGTCGTAGTTCCAGATCGGGTGGTGCGTCGTCTGGAAGTGCCAGACCCGTTTTCCGGTCTCGACATCGAGCGCGATGACGCTGGTCCCGAAGAGGTTGTCGCCGGGGCGGAAGCCGCCGTAGAAGTCGATCGTCGGCGCGTTCGTCGGGATGTACACGATTCCGCGGTCGAGGTCGGCCGACAGCGGCGCCCACGAGGACACATCGCCGGTCCACCGCCAGGCGTCGTTCTCCCAGGTGTCCATCCCGAACTCGTCCTCGGACTGCGGGATCACATGGAACTTCCACTTGTGCTCGCCGGTCCGGGCGTCGTAGGCGAGGATGTCGCCGGGGATGTTGGCGATCCGCGTCTGGTGGTAGCCCTGGGAGTGCGAGTTGCCGACGATGACCGTGCCGTTCACCACGATCGGCGGGGAGGAGCTCGTGATGTAGCCGATCGTCGGGGGGAGCCCCTCGAAAGGGTCGTAGTTGTGGCCGAAGTCGGCGAGCAGGTCCACGACGCCGGTCTTCGGGAAGCCCGGGATCGGGACCGGTTTCCCGAAGCCTTCGAGGTGCTCGCCGGTCTCGGCGTCGAGGGCGTGGAGGAAGAACGCCGGGCTGATCACATAGATGATCGTCCGCCCGTCGATCTCGGCGTAGCCGACCCCCTTGCCGTAGCTCGAGCGCATGGATTCCTCGAAGCGCCGCGTGGTCGGTTCGCTGTAGGTCCACAGCGTCTCGCCGGTCGCCGGATCGATGGAGACCACCGCGCGCCGGTAGCCGACGACGGTGAAGAGCTTTCCGTTGATGTAGCTCGGGGTGGACTTCGACAGGTAGCTCGGTTTCGGGCCGAAGTTGTCGCCGCGCCAGTGCCAGGCGACCTCGAGGTCGCCGAAGTTCCCGGCGCCGATGTCCGTGAGCGGCGACGAGCGCGTGCCCCAGGCGTCGCCGCTCTGGTAGCGCCATTCGCCCTCGGGCATGTCCCGGTTCTGGGCGGGCGCCGGCGCCGCCAGCAGGAGCAGCAGGAGGGCTGGCAGCACGGTTCCGGACGCCTTGCCCGGACGCATCCGAATCGGAGAAGCAGGTGTCGGGGTCATGGAAAATCCTCCCGCGTCGAGTTCAGGCGCGAATCCTAAGCCTTCGCCGCCTCGGGAACGAACGCCGGGGCTCTCGGGAAGGTTCGGTTCGGCCGAGGCGATCGGCGGGGCACGCCCGGCACGTTCGAGCAGTCGTCGGTCCACCGGATAACGACCGGCCGGGGCGACCGCCTCGTCGCACCACCGTTCGACCCGGCCGAAAACGCCGCGGTCCGTCAAGAAGTCCGCGTGCCCGCGCAGCAGCTCCCAGGTGGAGGTAGCGCTCGGGCTCCGGGTCGGAGGCGGTCGGCGGAGCACCCCCGGCACGTTCGAGTAGTCGTCGGTCCAGCGGAAACGACCGGCCGGGGCGACCGCCTCGTCACCCCACGGTTCGGCCCGGCCGAAAACGCCGCGGTCCGTCAAGAAGTCCGCGTGCCCGCGCAGCAGCTCCCAGGTGGAGGTAGCGCTCGGGCTCCGGGTCGGAGGCGGTCGG
>CAYGAO010000170.1:0-6463 GCA_964347715.1 uncultured Acidobacteriota bacterium | reverse complement strand
ATCCCCCCCGACGGCCGACAACAATTGTCAGATGGGCCGATGGGCCGACTTTCTCCACAGGCTGCTACCACCCGATCAGCGGATCCCGGAAATCCACCCGAATTTCAAAAGAGGCCCCGGGACCCGGCGGCGCCAGCGGGAGCCCGAATCGCCATCGCACCCGTTCGATCGCATCCTGACCGGGGACGCGCGCCGCCTGCTTCCGACGCTGCCCGAAAAGAGCGTCGATCTCAGCTTCTGGTCCCCTCCGTACCATGTCGGCAAGTCCTACGAGGACCATCTCACCTTCGCGGACTGGCAGTCACTCCTCCGCGAGGTGATCCGGGGCCACCGGCCGATCCTCAAACCGGGTGGCTTTCTGGCGGTGAACATCGCCGACATCCTCTGCTTTCCCGACGACTCGATGCCGCGCTTCCAGGCGAACGATGTGCGGCGCAAGGTCGTGCCCGTGACCCGGGAGCAGATATTGCAGGCGAAGCGGGAATTCCCGTCGGCGAACCGCCACCGACTCGCCGCGATCCTGGGTTGCAGCGAGCAGACGATCCAGCGTCGCCTGGAACACAACAACGTGCGAGGCGGAAAGCACAGTCGGCCCACGAAGATCGAACTGACCGGCGGGCTGCTCGCGGAGTGGGCGGAAGACGCCGGCTTCTATCTCTACGACCAGCGGATCTGGCACAAGGATCCGTGCTGGGCGAACAGCCGCTGGCACTCGGTCTCCTACCGGGCGGTGGACGAGTTCGAGCACCTCTACATCTTCTGGAAGCCGGGAATCACCCAGTACGACCGGAGCCGCCTGTCCCCGGAGGAGTGGGCCGCGTGGGGATCACGCGGCGTCTGGAGGATCCGGTCCGTGCGCCGGAACTCCCGGCACGAAGCGGAGTTTCCCGAGGAGCTCGCCGAACGGGTGATCGCGCTGTTCTCGCCGAAGGACGGCACGGTCCTGGATCCGTTCGTGGGAACCGGCACGACGACCTCGGTGGCGAAGCGGCTCGGCCGCCACTGGCTGGGCATCGACCTCGACCCGGACTGGGCGGAACTGGCGAGGAAGCGAATGCGTGATTCCTGAACAGATCGAACGGATCGAGGAAACGACGCTCGCGATGGTGGTTCGCGCCCTCTTCGACTATCGTCGCGACGCGGTCGAGATCTTCCGGGAAGAGACGAACAAGCCGCAGGACATCGCCGAGGATGTCACCCGAGAGGCCCTCGAGTCCATGGGACTGCCCGGCTTGCGCGAACGTCTCTACGGCAAGGTGGACGTCGAGAAGGCGATCTACGTCTTCCTGCCGGAACCTCATCCGGTGGCGCTGATGCTCGACGCCAAGGCCGAGAAGACCGACGGACAGCGAACGGCAACCATCCAGATGTCACAGACTTCGATGACCGTCAGGATGCGGCGGGCGGGGCAGAACCTCGAGGAGAAGGGGAAGCTGCGCACCGAAATCGAACGCAACGGTCGGCTCTTCCTCGTCGTCACCATCGTGGCGAAATACGTGTACGAACCTGCCGACGAGTCTCACGAGCTTCGAAGCATCGTCGTCGCGTGTATTCCCAATGGGAGGCTGCAAGCCATCTACAACCCGACCGTCGAGGATTCGATCTGGCTGGCCGGACGGAACGCTCCGTCCCGCGGGGAGGACTTTCGAGTGCGGCTCGGCTTCGAGAAGCTGCGCCGGAAGGCCGCCTGGAGGGTGCAGACAGTCCCGCTGGAGTGACGCGGGGCGGCGGGTCAGCCGGAGGGTGGCGGGAGGAGCGTGCCGACCGCGAGCCCGGGAGGGTCCGGGGCGACGGAGTTGATCCGCACCGGACGAATCCGGTTCTCGAGCGGCTCGGACGAAACCACCGCCACGCGCAGGTAGGAGTCGGTCAGCCCGGTCCAGCGGCCGGACGAGTCCTGCTGCTCGAAGAGCACCTCGACCCGCTCGCCGAGGCGCTGGCGGGCGAACGCTTCCCGGCGCCGGTCCGAGAGCGCGCGGAGCGTCCGGCTGCGACGGGCGATCACCTCGGGGGCGAGGTGTCCGGGCTGGCGCGCCGCCCTCGTTCCCGCCCGCGACGAATAGCTGAACACATGGTAGTAGGCGAAGGGCAGCTCCTCGAGGAACGAGCAGGTGCGCTCGAAGGCGGCCTCGGTCTCGCCGGGGTAGCCGACGATCACATCGGTCCCGAGCCCGAGCCCGGGGACCGTGGCCGCCGCGTAGTCCACGAACTCCCGGTACTCGCGGGCGGTGTAGCGCCGCCCCATCGAGCGGAGTACCTCGTCGTCGCCGCTCTGGGCCGGCAGGTGCAGGTAGCGGCAGAGCGCCCCGCCCCGGGCCATCCGCTCGATCAGACGCCCTTCGACGGTGGTCGGCTCGATCGAGGTGATCCGGATGCGGCGCACGCCCTCGATCTCCTCGAGCCGTTCGGCCACATCGGCGAGGGTGTGGCCGCCGTTCGCGTAGCGCCCGATGTTCACTCCGGTCAGCACGAGCTCCCGGTAGCCGGCGGCGGCCAGCTCGCGCGCCTCGCGCATCAGGTCGGCGAACCGGCGGCTCCGCTCCCGGCCCCGGGTGTAGGGGATGATGCAGAAGGAACAGAAGAAGTCGCAGCCGTCCTGGACCTTCAGGTTCGCCCGCGTCTGGTCGTACCGGCCGGTCGCCGGAACCTCGAACTCGTCGCGCGAGATGCGCGCCGAGTGAAGCACGACGGGCTCGGGGAGCTTGCGCGGCCGGTCGAGGTAGTCGGGGAAGGAGTCCTTGAACTCGGTGCCGACGATCATGTCCACGCCGGGGATCTCGCGGAGCGCATCGAGCCCGGACTGCGCGTAGCAGCCGGCGACGACCACGAAGGCATCGGGCGACTGGCGGAGCGCCCGCCGCACCGTGTTCCGGCAGTGCGCCTCGGCGCGGTGGGTCACCGAGCAGGTGTTGATCACCGCAAGATCCGTCGCTTCCCCCCAGGGAACGATCGTGTAGCCCTTGCTCAGGAACTGGCCCGCCCAGTTCGCCGCCTCGGTGTGGTTCAGGCGGCAGCCCAGCGAGGTGAACGAGGCCCGCGGCACGGGCGGCAGTGTACCCGGGGCGGCGCGCCGAAAGATCCGTCGGCGGAGCGCGACGCCCCGGGGCGTGTCAGCGCCGCGGGCGGGTAGTCGCCGGGGGTGCTCGCCGCTCGGAACGCAGCACGGTCACCTGGCCCGGGAGCGACGGATCCGCTCCGGCCGGAGGGGGGAGCGGGGACGCGCCCCACGGCCGCGACCGGGGCTCGGCGACCCGACGCCGGCGCCAGGCCAGGAACCGTCGCCAGCTCAGGGACCATCCGGTGTACACCAGGAAGCAGCCGGCGAGCGAGGCGATCCCGGCGAGCGTCTGGCCGATGAACCCGAAGGCCTCACCGGTGTGGAGCCAGCGGATCCAGACGCGGGCGGTCTGCGCCCGGGTGGGTGTCTCCTCTCCGAGGACCGCCCCGGTCTCCCGGTCCATGACCAGGGTTCGGCGGAGGTCCGGCCGCGTTCCCATGCGACTCCGGTCGAGCGTCACGGTCACCGGACCCTCGCCGAAACGCACAGTGGCCAGCCGCCAGGCGGGGTCCTGCCGCAGGGCGGTCGCCACCAGAGTCCCCATGCCCTCGAAGTCGTCGGGCGACGGCGGCTCCTCCGGCGCGGCGCCCGAACGACCGCCCCGCACCGGCCGCTCCTCTCCGGTGGACCAGTACAGGAGTCCCGTCGGCCACGAGTACGAGAAGAACGCCCCCGTCATCACCAGGATCGCGAGAGGAACCGCGGTCCAGAAGCCGAACACGTTGTGCCAGTTGAAATGTCGCGCCTTCGTGGACAACCGCCGCCGGAAGAAGACGATCGCCCTGAAGTTCCGCCAGCTCCAGCTCCGGGGCCACCACAGCCAGAGCCCGGAGATCACGATGAAGAGGAAGGCGAGGTTGGAGAACCCGGTGATCGCGCGGGCCGCCGCCCGTCCCTCGCCTTCCTGGCCGAGCCAGCGATGCCAGCCGATCAGCGCCCGGAACATCCGCCGAACCCCGACCGCCCCCGCCCCGAGCGGCTCGCCGGTGTATGGATTCGTCTCGACGGACTGTCGCCCGAACGAGACCCGGACCGGCTGCGCGGGGTCGTTCCGGAGCAGCAGGGCGGTCGGCTCCTCCTGTCGCTCTTCCCGCGCGAGTCGCAGCAGCTCGGGCAGCGGCAGCGGTTCGCTCGCGGCTTCTGCCGGGAGCGCTTCGAACCCGTCCGCCCACTGCTGTACCTGGCGCTGGTAGGTGAGCGCCACCCCGGTGGCGGACATGACGAAGACCACGACGCCCGTTGAAACACCGACGATCAGGTGCGCCCAGAAGAGCACCCTTCGAAAAACCTTCACGGATGCCTCCGGAACGAGGTCGGGGTCCTGCCCGGACCGTCACCCGCCGGGGCGCCGACCAGAAAATGAAAACGGGTTTCATAATCATAACCGGCCCCGCGCGACGACGGCGGGGTCCGTGGCCATCCCCGAAACGGAGATCGGGTAGCCTTTGCCGGCGAACCGGCGAGCCCGGTTCGCCGACTCCGTGCCTCCGAAACCCCGTCCCCGCGAAGCGAACGCGGCCCGCGGCGCGGGCGGTCGGCTGCCGGGCCCCGAGCCGGGTGAGCGATCCAGGTGATCGGGACTCTCGGGCTCGCCGCCGTCGCGCTCGTCCCGATCGCGGTGGTGGCGCTGTTCCTGGTCGGCCTGCGCTGGCCGGCTTCGCGGGCGATGCCGCTCAGCTGGCTCGCCGCCGCCGGCCTCGCCTGGGCGGTCTGGGGCGTCTCCGCCACCCGGATCGCCGCGGCTTCGGTGAACGGGCTCGTCGTCGCCGCGACCCTCCTCTACATCATCTTCGGAGCCCTGCTCCTCCTCCACACGCTCCAGGAGAGCGGCGCGCTCGCGGTGATCCGCCGGGGATTCGTCGGGATCACCCCGGACCGGCGCATCCAGGTCATCCTGATCGCCTGGCTCTTCGGGGCCTTCATCGAGGGGTCGGCCGGATTCGGCACTCCGGCCGCGGTCGCGGTGCCGCTCATGGTGGGCCTCGGGTTCCCGCCGCTCGCCGCGGTCGTCGCGGGGATGCTCATCCAGAGCACTCCGGTCTCGTTCGGGTCCGCCGGGACGCCGATCCTCGTCGGGGTCTCGACCGGACTCACCGGTTCCGAAGCGGTCCAGGCCTACGCGGCGGGGCTCGGCTACGCCGAATGGGCCGACTTCCTCGCGTTCATCGGACTCCGGGTGGCGGTGCTCCACGCGGTCGCCGGCACCCTCGTCCCGCTGATCGTGGTGGCGACGATGACGCGCTTCTTCGGGAAGCGGCGGAGCTTCGCCGAAGGGCTCCGGGTCTGGCGGTTCGCGCTCTTCGCGGCGCTCGCGATGACGGTTCCCTACCTGCTCACCGCGTGGCTGCTCGGGCCCGAGTTCCCGGCGCTCTTCGGCGGGCTCGCCGGGCTCGGAATCGCGGTGGCCGCCGCCCGCCGGGGCCTCTTCGTCCCGCCGCCCGAAGATCGGTTCGAGTTCCCGCCGCGCTCCGGCTGGGGGGCCGACTGGTCGGCTCCCGGCCACGAGATGGAGGCCGATCCGGCGCGCGCCCGGCGCATCGGGACACTCTCGGCCTGGGTCCCCTACGCGGTCGTCGGAGGCCTCCTCCTCCTGACCCGCCTTCCGGCGCTGCCGCTCCGCGAGTTCCTCTCCGGGATCGAGATCCGCTGGCCCGACATCTTCGGCACCGGCATCACCGCGAGCGCCGAGCCCTTCTTCCTTCCCGGCACGGTGTTCATCGCCGCCTCGCTCGTGGCGGTCGCGCTCCACCGGATGGATGCCCGCGGCGTCGGGCGCGCCTGGTCGTCCTCGCTCCGGAACACCGGGCGCGCCTCGGTGGCGCTCGTCTTCACGGTGCCGATGGTCCAGGTGTTCCTGAACACCGGCGGCGGCGCCGGGGATCTCGCCTCGATGCCGATCGCGCTCGCCGAGGGCGCCGCGCAGCTCGCCGGCTCGGCGTGGCCGTTCTTCGCTCCCTTCATCGGCGGCCTCGGAGCCTTCGTCGCCGGCAGCAACACCGTGAGCAACATGATGTTCTCGCTGTTCCAGTTCGGCGTCGGCGAGCGGCTCGGGGTGGACCCGGGCTGGATCGTCGCGCTGCAGGCGGTCGGCGGCGCCGCCGGGAACATGATCTGCGTCCACAATGTGGTCGCGGCCTCCGCGGTGGTCGGGCTGATCGGGAAGGAGGGGGCCGTGATCCGGCGCACCCTCGTCCCCTTCATCTACTACGCGCTGCTGCCCGGCGCCCTCGGCTACGCGATCCTGTCGTTCGGGACGCGCGGGCTCGCGAACGCCGGAACCCTGGTCGTCGCTCTCGTCGCGGCCCTCGCCGTGGTCTGGATCGTCCGCGGGAGGAAGTAGCGCTCGTCAACAGCCGGTGGATAAAGCGCCCCGCATGGGAATCCGTCCTCGAAGAGATGGGGAAC
>CAYGAO010000169.1:0-6489 GCA_964347715.1 uncultured Acidobacteriota bacterium | reverse complement strand
CGCCCTGGCTCCGGGGATGCCGCTCTACGGGTCGCCGTTCCACGCCGCCGCCTCCGGGAGCGACCGTCGGTCGGCGCTGCTCGGGCCCTTCCGCGACGGCGCGCCGGAGGCGTGGGGGCGCGGACTCGTCCGGCGCGCGCTTCCGGGACCCCTGACGGAATCGGACTACCTGCTCCCCACGGACGACGAGACCCGGCAGGGAGCGCTCCGCTACCTGGACGAGGCCGGGACGCCGCTCGGCCCGGTCCCGTCCGCCGGTCGCCGGCCGGGAGCAACTCGACGAACTGCGCCGACTGGCCGGCGACGACCGCGGCCTGACCCCGAAGGAACGGGAACGATGGCTCGGGAGCGCCAGCTCTCTCGGCGGGGCGAGGCCGAAGGCGAGCCTCTGTGACGAAGACGGCGTTCTGGTGATCGCCAGGTTCACTTCCCCCCGGGACACGAGACCGATCGAGAAGGTCGAGGCAGCCACGCTCGGCCTCGCCCGGGCCGCGTCGGTGGACGCCGCGCGGGCCCGCATCGTCTTCGGCGACACCGACCGGCCGGTCGCGCTCATCGAGCGCTTCGACCGCACCCCGACCGACCGCATCCACTATCTCTCCGCGCGATCCTTCATCGGCGCGGACGCCGCGACCGGCGGCTTCTACACCGACATCGCGGACGGTCTGCGGGCCTTCGCCGAAGGTCCCCGGGAGCAGTTGACCGAGTTGTACCGCCGCATCCTGTTCACCATTCTCGTCTCGAACGACGACGACCACCTGAAGAACCACGGACTGCTCCACGCCGGTGGCGGACGGTGGGTGCTGGCGCCGGCCTTCGACATCAACCCCGAGCCGCAGCGCCATCGCCACCTGGAAACCGGGATCAGCGAACTCAGCGGCAGCGAGGCGTCCATCGAAGCGGCGCTGGAGGCCGCGCTCCCTTCTTCGACCTCCGCCGCGATGCGGCTGCAGCCCTGCTGGCGCGCATGGTCTCGACGGTCGCGGACGAGTGGCGCGGCTGCCTACTGGGCGGCCGGGCTGTCTTCCCCCGAAGTCGCGGAGTACGAACCGGCCTTCGAGCACGAGCAGACCCGCATCGCCCGGCGGCTCACCCGCAGCTTCTGACCCCACGACCACCCGTCCGGAGACCGCCCCCCCGCGCTCCGGCCCCGCAGGGACCGAGGATGGCACTCGAACGCCAGCCGCTACACGTACCCCGCACCGGAGCTCAAAAAGACTCGCGGACCATCTGGACTGGCTCCAAGACGCGCATCAGATCGGCAGTGTCCCCGTTGATCCCTACTCTTGCGCGTGAGGTCCCTCAGAATCCCCGTCTCCCCAAGCACCGGAAGATCCTTTCTGCGTATTCGTCCTTCTGCCCAAACTTGGCCAACCGGTCGCCCTTGCGACCCGAACGCGGGTGGTACATCTTCAACCAGAGGACGCTTCTGCCGCCAATCTGAACCCGGACGAGGTGGAGTGCGTCGTCTTCAATCCGAGTTTCCGTGTCCCCGTCCCGTGATGCGGCTACAGCCCAGTACGCCTCCCACCCCTGGGACACGACGATGTCCGGCTCAAGAATTGACAACTCGCGACGAGTGTATTCACGACAGTTGTCGAACAGATGCCGATCCGCCTTCTCCGCTCTGCCCTTATTCTGGCAACACTTCGCTGAGTTCGCATGAGCGAAGTAAGGACCGACAGATTCGATCGTGATCGCGCCATCGAATTTGCCGAGAAGACAATGGGCCAGTTCAAACGTGCGGTACCAGTGCGTGTTCTTCGGAGAACAGTGCCCATACTTCTCCCCCCCCTCCCGCACGCGGTCGGCAAGTCGGTCTTCGACAACCGGAGACGCCTTTCCAGGGTCCAGAGATACAAACACGACGCGTGGCAGCCCCGCGTCATGGCATTGCTCGTAATTGGACCCGACGAACGCAAACTTGGGACCCACGAAATCACAATGCCCATGGCTGCACTCGTCCTTGTGCTTGCAGGTGAAATGTGTGGCGAGGATACCGTTGGCTCGGTAGTACGCCTGCAATTCTCTGACGATCACCATCGTCCCCGGCTCAAAGTTCGTTGCGGGTTTCTCCAGCATACCGCTTGGAGAGACGTCTCCAAACCTCCAGTTTGAACTCTCCCGTATAGTATCTCTTGAACTTGAACGAGCCAAAGTGACCGCGCCTTGACCTTCTCGATTCTTTCGGTGTGTAGAGTACCAACCGTCCTTCCAACTGGTCTCGCAGGAACGTCACCCTGTAATCTTCCTTACGCTCTTCGTCGATGTTCCAGGTCCCGGCGTACAACCAACAATCCTTGGCACCCTTCAATTGAATGACCGAGAATATGCGTTTGGCATCGCTCCATCTGCGTACGTGCTTTCCATTTCTATACGGCCTAGATTCTTGCCAGGCCTTCCATGAATGCTCGGAGTTCAACCAAACGTCCAGGGGGTGGACTCCCTCCTTGTTGCGGGTGGCGAAGTGGACCCGGTATTTCTTGTCCATAGGCTGAAGGTCGGGCTTCCATATGTCTTTCAGAAAGCGCGGAACATCCTCGTTGTCTGCCGTTACGGGATCGTCGGGCGTCCAGAAGTCCTTCAAGAGGATGGCGTCGTTCTCTGACATGTACCGGGGGTTCCTTGCTAGTTGCGGTTTGCTGGGGCCCGGCCCGGTGCGGCGGGGGGACTGGTGAGCGGCGTGGGCCGGTGCGCCGCCCGGTGGGGCGGCGCGTGGCGGCGGGGTTGGGGTCAGACGGTGTGCATGGTGGCGCCGCCGACGACGGTGCGGTGGATGGCGATGTGCTTGAGGCGGTCGGGGTCGGTGGCGGCGACATCGTGGGGGTCCTCTTCGAGGACGACGAAGTCGGCGAGCTTGCCGGCCCTGATGCTGCCCTTGAGGTCTTCCTCGAAGGAGGCCCAGGCGCCGTTGATGGTGCCGATGCGGAGCGCCTCGTCCATCGTCACCTTCTGGTTCTCGCCCCAGACCCGGCCCTCGGTGTCCTTGCGGGTGAGCATCGCCTGGAGCGCCATCATCGGCTCGTAGGGGCCCGGCACATAGTCCGAGGCGCCGGCCACCCGGATGTCGTGGTCGAGGAAGGACTTGTGGGCGAACATCCACTTCATCTTCTCGGGGCCGTACTCCACCCACTTGTTCCCGTGGTAGTGGACATAGGTCCAGAACGGGGTGGGGATCGAGCCCGAGTCGCGGATCCGGGCGAGCAGGTCCGGGTTCACCAGCGAGCAGTGCTCGATCCGGTGGCGCGCCTCTCTCGGCGCGTCCCGCAGCACCTTCTCGTAGGCGTCGAGCACATAGCCGATGGTGAGGTCCCCGTTCGCGTGGATCCCGATGTGGAAGTCGTGGGCGTGGGCGTCCTCGACCCCCTCCATGATCTCTTCGGGGGTCATCGTGAGGATGCCGTGGTCGTCGGTGCCCTCGTAGGGCGTGCTCATGTACATGGTCCGGCCCGAAGCGGAACCGTCGGCGCCGTACTTCACGGCGCCGATGCGGAGCCATTCGTTGCCGAAACCCCGGTGGATCCCGGCCGCCTTGAGTCCGGCGTAGAGATCCGAGGCGGCGGAGGCGAAGTAGTACATGCGGTAGCGCAGTTCGCCGGCGGCGTAGGCGTCCTCGAGGGCCCGGAGTCCGTCGCTGTCGCCGCCGGTCTGGTGGACGCTCGTGATTCCCGCCGCCGTCATCAGCTTCGACATGTGGGCGACGCCCTGCTGGAACTCCTTCCGGCCGTACACCCGGCGCTGGCCGACGCCCCGGAAGACATCCTGGGCCTTCTCCTCGACGAGTCCGGTCAGCTCGCCGGCTTCGTCCTTCTCGAAGCGACCGCCGGGCGGGTCGGCGACATTCCGGTCCACGCCCGCCATCTCGAACGCCTTCGAGTTGTACCAGGCGATGTGGCCGCCCCGGTGCGAAACGCGCACCGGATGGTCCGGCGCCGCCTCGTCGAGGTCGTGGCGGTTGATGCGCCGGTATTCCCCGTCCTCGGTGACCTTGGTGTCGTCGTACTTGAACCCGTCCACCCAGTAGCCGGCCTCGGTGTCGGCGGCGGCGGCGCGGATCGCGAGCTTGATGTCCGCAATCGTGCGCACATCGAGGTTCACCTCGAACAGGTCGCGCATTCCTCCGGGGTGACAGTGGGCGTCAATGAAACCCGGGACCACCGTCATGCCACCGGCGTCGAAGACCTCGACGCCGGGTCCGGCGAGGTTGCCGATGTCGTCGTCCGACCCGACGGCGGAGAACCGGCCGTGCTGGACGGCGAATGCCTCGGCGCGATCCATCGTTTCGGCGCCGTCGGCGTACTCCGAGGTGTACACCCGGGCGTTCCGCACGATGAGGTCGGGGCGGCTCGATGCGGCGGTGCGACAGCCGGCGGCCGCTCCGAGCCCCGAAGCGGCGGCGGCGGCGGAGAGCTTCAGAAAGTCGGCTCTGGTGAGTGCGTTCATGGAATCCTTACTCCCTTGCGAAATGGTCAGTTCGGACGCGGAGTGAGATGCGGCGGGCCGCCGGAGCGGAGCGCCTCGTTCAGCCCGGCGATCTCGGCGCGGACCGCGTTCCACGCCGCGAGGCGTTCGTCGAGCTCGGCGGAGAGCGCGGCGATCCGGGCCCGGACCTGATCGTCGGGCGCCTCGGTGTAGCCGTCGAGGTTTCGGCCCACCGCCGCGATCCGGGCGAAGAGCGGGCGCGGCCAGGCGCCGAAACCCTGCCGGCCCTCGTTCCGGGAAAGGTTCTGCGCCGCTTCGTCGGCCGCCTCCCGGAAGGCCACGACCCGCTCCCGGAGCTCGCTCTCCGGCTCTTCGGAGAACGCCTCGACGAGCTCGGCGGCCTCGGCCGCGGTCGCCGCGGCGGCCTCGTGGGCCTCGTGCATTCGCCCGAGCATCCCGGCGACCTGCATCAGCGCCTCGTGGCTCGCCCGGAGGTCGGCCTCGGAAAGCGGAATCCGCGGGTCCTCGGAGACCTGGACCACGGTTTCCGCGGCGGCGTCGCCGCGCGTCACCCGCACCGTGTAGGTCCCGGGGAGCGCGCGGGGGCCCGGCGGCGGGCCCCCGAAACCCTGCCCCGCGCCCGGGATCGGCGAATCGTGCCGGAGATCCCAGTTCGTCCGGTTCAGTCCGGGCTCGAGGTCCGCCTTCAGCGAGCGCACCTCGGAGCCGTCGGCGGCGAGGATCGTGATGCCGGCCTCGCCCGCCTCCTGCGCGAGGATGTGGAGCAGCGCGCCCTCGGGCGGGTTCTCCCCGATGAAGAACTGGTGCCCCGTGTTCCCCTTGTGGTTGTAGATGCGCCAGGCGACCGCGTCGCGCACCGGGAACAGGTGCAGCTCGTCGTCGAAGTCGGAGCCGTCGAGCGTCGAGAGCGGGGCGATGTCGTCGGCGATCCAGACGCTCCGCCCGTGGGTGCCGAGGATCAGATCGTTCTCGCGCGGATGGATCACCAGGTCGTCCACCGGCACCGTCGGGATCTGGCCGCCGATGCGGCGCCAGCTCGCGCCCCGGTCGAGCGAGACATGAGCGCCGAACTCGCCCCCGACGACGAGGAAGTCCTCGTTGTCGTGGTGCTCGCGGATCACGTTCAGCGCGGCTTCGGGCGGAAGCCCGGCGGCGAGCGAGCGGAAGCCGTCGCCGTGGTCGTCGCTCCCGAAGATGTAGGTGGTGTAGTCGTCGTTCCGGTGTCCGTCGAGCGTGACATAGAGGCGGGATGCGGAGTGCGCCGAGGCGACGATCCGCGTCACATAGGTCTGGTCGGGGACCCCTTCGAGGTTTCCGGTGAGGTCGTCCCAGGTCTCGCCGCCGTCCCGGCTGCGCTGCAGGTTCCCGTCGTCGGTCCCCACATAGATCACCCCTTCCTCGAGGGGCGAGACCGCGATCGTGACGATCTGCCCGAAGGTCGAGATGCCGTCGTGCCGGGAGAGCGTGTCCTCGGTCACCGGAGCGCCCATGATCGGCATCTCGTCGCGGTCGAGCCGCTTCGAGAGGTCTTCCGTGCGCGTCCAGGCGTCGCCCCGGTTCGTCGAGATGAACAGGCGGTTGCCGCCGTAGAAGACCGTGTCCGGGTCGTGCGGGGAGACCACGATGGGGCTGTTCCAGTCGAAGCGGTAGCGCTCGCCGTCGTCCTCGGGCTGCGGGCGGATCAGCTTCGTCTCCGTGGTGCGGCGGTTCAGGCGCCGCAGGTTGCCGTTCTGCGACTCGATGTACACGGTGTCCGGGTCGCCCGGCACGACCTGGGTGTAGAAGCCGTCGCCGCCGCCGATGCGGAACCAGTCCTCGTTGCTGATGCCCTGCCGGAAGAAGGTCCTGGACGGCCCGGCCCAGCTGCCGTTGTCCTGGAGCCCTCCGTACACCAGATAGGGGGTGTTGTGGTCGACGCCGATCTCGTAGAACTGGCCGAGCGCGATCGAGTTCACGAACTCGAAGCTGCGGCCCCGGTCCCACGAGAAGTGGATCCCGCCGTCGGTGCCGAGGAACAGGTGGTTCGAGTCCGCCGGGTCGATCCAG
>CAYGAO010000168.1:0-6503 GCA_964347715.1 uncultured Acidobacteriota bacterium | reverse complement strand
TGCGGGGCACTCTTCCCACGGGCAGGTGGGTCGAATCGCTTCCGCGATTCGCCCCCCCGTCTTTCGCGGGGAGGGGGAACCCTCCCCGGCGGCGCTGTGCGCCGCGTCTGTACCCGGGGGACTTTCACCACCGCCTGTCAGCCAGCGCCGCCCGGAAGACGGCCGGCAGCGCCGGAAAGGAACACCAGGTCGCGCTCCGTGGCGGGGCTCCGCGCGAGCCCGGCGGGCCGGTAACCCCGCAGGTCCAGGGCGACGCGGGGGTAGCCGACCTCGCGGAGCCGCGCCGCGAGTCTCGTCCCGAGCGCCGGTTCGAGCGCCCGCGGGATCTCCCCGGTCGGCAGCTCGATTCGCGCGAGGTCGCCGTGGTGGCGCACCCGGAAGGAGGAGAAGCCGAGCTCGCGGAGCGCCGCCTCGCCGGCCTCCACCCGGCCGAGGATCCCGGCGTCGATCGGGATCCGCTCCGGGACCCGCGACGCGAGGCACGCGGACGCCGGCTCCCGGGCGACCGGAACCTCGAGTTCGCGGGCAAGAGCGCGTACCTCCGTCTTTCCGATCCCGGCTTCGAGCAGCGGCGAGCGGACCCCGAAGAGCGCCGCGGCGCGGCGTCCGGGGCGGACATCGCCGCGGTCGTCGGCGTTCGTCCCGTCGAGGACCGCGGCGAAACCCCGCGCGTCGGCGAGTTCGCGGAGGCGGCCGTAGAGCTCGCGCTTGCAGAAGAAGCAGCGGTCGGGGCCGTTCTCCCGGTAGTTCGGCGAGTCCATCTCGTCGGTCTCGAGCCACTCGTGCGGCAGCGGGCGCCGCTCGAGCACCCGGCGGACCAGGCCGCGCTGGTGTTCCGAGAGGCTCGGGCTCACGCCGGTCACCGCGAGGCTTCGCTCGCCGAGGGCGCGCCAGGCGAGCACCGCCAGAGTGGCGCTGTCCACCCCGCCGCTCAGCGCCACGACCGCCGAACCGAAGCTCCGGAGCGTCGCCTCGATCCCGGCGATGCGAACCGCCGGCGGTTCGGTCCGGGCGTCGGGAGGCGCGCCCTCCGTCCGGGTCTCCGGTCGGCGCTCAGCGGGCATCGGCCGCCCTCCACTCGCCCCGGGCGCCGCCGCGCTTTTCGAGGAGCCGCACCGGGCCGATCACCATGCTCCGGTCGGCGGCCTTCAGCATGTCGTACACGGTGAGCGCGGCGACCGAGACGGCGGTGAGCGCCTCCATCTCCGCTCCGGTCGCGGCGCGGCAGCGGATCCGCGCCACGATGCGCACCCCGTCCGCCTCGAAGTCCGCCGAGACCTCGGCGTGGTCGAGCGGCAGCGGGTGGCAGAGCGGGATCAGCGAGGAGCAGGCCTTCGCCGCCCCGATGCCGGCGAGCCGGGCGGTCCCGAGAACGCTGCCCTTCGGGGCGTTCCCGCTGCGGGCGAGGGCGAGCGCTTCGGGGGAGACCGAGACGAAGGCCTCGGCCGTCGCTTCCCGGGCGGTCTCCGGCTTTTCGCTCACATCCACCATGTGGGCGTCGCCCCGATCCCCCAGGTGGCTGAGCGGGCCGTCGCTCATCGCCGGAAATCCCGCCACCCGATTCCGGCGTCGGGAAAGCCGGGCAGGGGCCGGGCGCGGAGGGTGGCCCCGGCGGCGACGGCATCCACCTCCTCGGGGACCACGAGGAGCGCGTTGGCGAGCGCGAGCGCGGCGATGTCTCCCGAGCCCTGCGACCGGATCGCCCGGGCGCGCAGCTCGCCCCTCTCGTCGGTCCCCACCCGGGCGGGCAGGAAGGCGCGCCGGGGACCGGGATTCCTGACCGGGGCGAGAAGCCGCACCGAGACTTCCGGCCGTTCGGGCTCGCGCATCCCCTCGAGCCGGTCGAGCGCCGGTCGGACGAGGACCTCGAGCGTCGTGAACGCCGAGACCGGGTTCCCGGGGAGTCCGAAGACGAGCGTGCCGGTCTTCTCGGCGACCCCGAAGACGAAGGGTTTGCCGGGCCGGATCGCCACCGCGGTCACGAGCAGCCGGACGCCCGCGGCCTCGAGCACGGGTTCGACGAAATCGCGCCGCCCCATCGAGACGCCGCCGGAGATCAGCAGCACCTCGCCCCGGAGTCCCTCGGCGACGCGGGCGGCGATGCGGTCCGGATCGTCCCGGACGAAGCCGAGCCGCCGCGCCGGAAGGCCGAGCGCCCGGCAGCGCGCGGCGAGCAGGTGGCCGTTCGCGTCCCGGATGCGCCCCGGTCGCGGGGCCCTGGTTCTCGGGTGGGTGAGTTCGTCGCCGGTCGAGAGCACGCTGGTCCGCGGCCTCCGCCCGACGGCGACCCGGACCTTCCCGACGGTGGCGAGGAGGCCGATCCCGGCCGCCGAGAGCCGGTAGCCCGGTTCGAGGAGCAGGCTCCCGGCGCGGACCTCGGCGCCGCGCGCGGTAACCCGGTGGCCCGGGGACACCGGCGCCGGAGTTCGCCCCGGCGCCGGCCAGCGCACGAAGCCGCCCTCGCTGCGCGTGTCCTCGACCAGGATCGCGGCGTCGGCCCCCGGAGGCAGCGGGGCGCCGGTCATGATCGCGGCGGCCTCGCCGCGCCCCACCGGGATCCGGGGCACGCTGCCGGCGGCGATCTGGTCCACGATCCGGAGCGGCTCGCCGATCTCGAGCGACGCTGCGGCCACCGCGTAGCCGTCCACCGCGGCGCGGTCGAAGGGCGGCAGGTCGCGGTCGGCGCGGATCTCCTCCCGGAGCACCCGACCGCGCGCGTCGGCGAGGCCGACCGTCTCGGCGCCGAGGTGCGGGGTCCGCCCGACGACGGTCCGGAGCGCCGCTTCGACCGGAATCACGGGAGGCGCCCCGAACGGTCGGGCCGACGGCGGAGCCGGACCCGAACCGACGCTCCCGGCGCCGAATGCCCGGGAGCGGTTCTTCCATCCACCACCGGAGACCGCCCCGAACGGCTCAGGCGCCGGCGGCGAAGCTGGAGACTGCCTGCTCCTCGGTCTCGAAGATCTCGAAGAGCGGGAGGACCTTCGCCAGGTCGAGAACGCGGAGCACCCGTTCGCGCGGATGGAGCACCTTGAGCGCGCCGCCGGCCGCCCGGACCCGGCGCTCCGAAGCGACCAGCTCGCCGAGGCCGGCGCTGTCGATCGCGTTCACCTCGCTGAGATCGAGGATGATCCGGCCGCGTCCCGAACCCACCAGCACCTCCACCGCCTCGCGGAGCTCCGAGTCGCCGGCGCCGTCCACCAGCCGTCCGTTCAGCTGGAGCAGGGAGATGCCGCCCCGTTCCTTCAGATCCAGATGCATCCTGCTGCCTCCGTCTCCCGGAGAGTACGCGACCGCGGCCGGAATCGCCGCGAGGCGGTCAACCGATGAGCGCGTAGAGCGCCTGCCGATCCACCCGGATCTCGAAGCGCTCGCTCGCGGCGCCGAGGTAGGCCGCCCAGATCCGCTGCTTCTTCTCCTCTTGCAGCTCGGCCCGGAAGGTCTCTCGCTGCTCCGCGAGCGTCTCCGCCGCGAAGCCCCGGGTCTCGCCGACGCGCACCACCGCGTAGCCGCGCTCGGCGGCGAGCGGCCCGACGCCCTCGCCGGGGGCGGCGGCGAAGACGGCGTCCTCGGCGGCGGGCAGCGCCCCGGCGGCGCCGAGCGGGCTCCCCCGGAACCACGACTCCACCGCGACCGGGTCCGTCTCGACGGACTCGCCGGCGGCCACCCGGTCCCGCAGCGCGACCGCGGCCCGTTCGGCGCGCTCCATCGCCCGCTCGTCCTCGATCCCGGCGATCACCTCGGCCTCGATCTCCTCGAACTCGGGGACCCGCGGGGGGAGGGCCTCCACGACCTCGAGGAAGGCGAAACCCGCAGGCAGCCGCACCGGGCCGCCCACCTCGCCGACCGCGAGCGCGAAGGCGAGGCCCGAAGCCTCGACCGAGCCGAGCTCGGCGACCGGATCCGCCTCGGCGAACGGCTCCGCCTCCTGCGGCACGAGCAGCGGATACCCCTCGGCGAGCTCCTCGAGCGAATCGGCGCCGGGGACGCGCTCCTCGAGCTCGATCACCCGTGCGTCGAGCAGCTCGCGGGCCTTCTCCTGGCGGAGCCGGGCGGCGATCTCGTCTTCCACATCGGCGAGTTCCCGTGTCTCGGCAGGCTGGAGGCTCTCGAGCCGGACCACATGGAAGCCGTAGTCGGTGCGGACGGGATCGCTGATCTCGCCGGGAGACAGCGCGAAGACGGCCTCGGCGAACTCGGGGAGCATCTCCTCGGGCCCGAAGGTCCCGAGGGCGCCGCCCGTTTCGGCGGTGGCCTCGTCAGCCGAGTAGGTGCGCGCCAGCTCCGCGAAGTCTTCGCCGCCGCGGGCGCGCTCGGCGAGTCGGGCCGCCTCGGCGCGGGTCGTCTCCTCCTCGTCCGGCGACTCGGGCCGGAGCAGGATGTGGCTCGCCTCGGCGACTCCGCCGAGCTGGTACTGGAAGAGGTTGCGGTCGTAGTAGCGCTGGATCTCCCGCTGGCGGACCGAGACCTCGCCGGCGATCATCTGGTCGGAGAGCGTCAGGTAGCGGATGCGGCGCCGGCGCGGAACCTCGAAGGCGGCGGGGTCGGCCTCGAAGCGCTCCCGCGCCTCCCCGGCGGTCGCCTCGACCTCGCCCCGCTCGGCGTCGCTCGAGAGGTACCACAGCTCGACGGAGGCGTTCTCGTTCCGTCGCCGATACTCGGCCTCGAGTTCGTGGTCCGAGACGCTCGGGGCCTCGGTGACGAGCAGCTGGAGCTTCTCGGCGAGGAGATCGGAACGGACCGAGGCTTCGAAGTCGCGCGGATTCAGGCGCGCCGCCCGCAGCCGGTCCAGGTAGGCGGCCCGGCCGATGAAGACGCCTCCGGACTGGAAGGCGGGGGCGGTCCGGATCGCGTCCGCGACCTCGGCGTTCGTGACCATGAGCCCGTGCCGCTCGGCCTCGAGCACGAGGATCCGGTTCCGGACCAGGTCGCCGACCACCTGCTCGGGCAGCCCGAGCTGGCGGGCGAGCGCCGGCGAGAACTCGCCCCCGCTCTGCTGCTGGTAATCGCGCGCGACCTCGCGGTAGCGGTCCAGGAAGTCCGACGCGGAGATCGGCTGGCCGTCCACCCACGCGACTCCCCGCCGCATCGCGGCGGTGGCCGGATCGCCCATGAAGTCGGGAAAGTAGAGGGCGACGAACGCGACGATGACGAGGGCCAGGAGCCCGGCGCCGACGAACCAGCCGACGGATCGCCGGTTGCGGAAGTACTCGAAGATCATGACGACCGGTCATGGTACCGCCGCCCGGCAGAGCATCGCCGGAAGCCTCGGGAAACCGCTCGGGACTGGTAACCTTGCCGTCGCCGGGGCCGCGGTCCCGCGCCGCCGATGCTCCGTTACCTGCTCAGTCTGTTCTCCGTGGATCTCGCCGTGGATCTCGGAACCGCGAACACCCTGATCTTCACCCGGGAGTCGGGAATCATCCTGCGCGAACCGTCCGTGGTGGCGATGAACGCGGCGACCCAGCGGATCGAGGCGGTCGGGACCGAGGCCTACGCCATGCTCGGCAAGACGCCGGAGCACATTCGGGCGATCCGGCCCATGCGGGACGGGGTGATCGCGGACTTCGAGGCTGCCGAGCGGATGATCAGCCACTTCGTCACGAAGGCGCTCGGCCGGCACCGCTGGGCCGCCCCCCGGATGGTCGTCGGAGTGCCGCTGCGGATCACGCCCGTGGAACGGCGCGCAGTGCGGGACAGCATCCTCCGCGCCCGCGCCAGCGATGTGTTCCTCGTGGACCAGCCGATCGCCGCGGCGATCGGGGCCGGCCTCGATGTGACCGGCCCCGAGGGGAGCTGCGTCGTGGACATCGGCGGGGGCACGACCGATGTCGCGGTGATCTCGCTCTCGGGCATCGCCGCCGGCACCTCGGTGCGCGCCGCCGGGGACATGTTCACCCGCGGCATCGTCGAGCATCTCCGCCGGACCTACGGGCTGCTCGTCGGCGAGCGCACCGCCGAGCGGATCAAGATGGAGCTCGGGACGGCCCGCCCCGGAGCGGAGGTGCGGACCATGGACATCCGCGGGCGCGACCTCTCGCGGATGACGCCGGCGACGCTGAATGTCACCGACGAGGACATCCGCGGCGGTCTCGAACAGCCGCTCCAGCAGCTCCTCCGGGCGGTTACCGATGTGCTCGAGAAGACCGAGCCCGAGCTCTCCGCGGACCTCCTCGAGAACGGCCTGGTGCTGACCGGGGGCGGTGCGCTCCTCGAAGGCCTTCCGGAGCTCATCGCCGAGGCGACGAGCCTTCCGGTCAGGATCGCCGACGACCCGCTCGACTGCGTCGTGAACGGCGCGGGGGCGATGCTCGACCAGATGGAGCTCCTCCAGGTCGTGTCGCGGGCGGTCTGACAGGCTTTGGAGAAAGTCCCTCGTGCTCCGACGCGGCGCGAAGCGCCGCCGGGGAGGGGTGCGGGGAGGGTCCTCCCGCCCCGCGAAAGCGGGCGGGACGGATCGCGCCAGCGCTTCGGGCCGCCCCCCGGGGGGGGCAGCGCCCCGC
>CAYGAO010000167.1:0-6505 GCA_964347715.1 uncultured Acidobacteriota bacterium | reverse complement strand
TCGGGCGGCGGCGGGCGGGCGGCGGCGGGCGGGCGGCGGCGGGCGGCTCCTTGCGATGGTGCGTTCGGCGCGGAGGTTTCCGGGCGATTCGGACGGTTCAGGACGACTTTTCCCCAATTCGGCCATCCGGGAACCGGGAACGGGACGAAGCGAGCCCGGATCTCGTCCTCGCCTGCATGGGACGCTGCCGCGCTTCGGCCGCCGGCCGGTACAGCGAGAAGGCCCCGTCGCCGACTGCCGTCGTCCGGTACCGGACGAGCGCCGCGGAGCCGGGCCGGAGCGCCGGAACGGCCTCCGGAGGCGCGAAGGAGGAACGGTGTTCCGCCGCCACGACCCCGGGAGCGAGGCGCGCCGCCCCGGAGAGCAGCCGCTCCCCCGCCCCGCTCTCCCAGAGGTCCCAGGGCGGATCCAGCAGGACGACCCCGAATCGCGCCCCGGCCTGCGCCAGCCGGCGCAGTTCGCGCTCCGCGTCGCCGATGCGGATCTCGACGGCTCCGGCCCCGAGCCGTTCCGCGTTCCGCCCGATCAGCCGGGCCATCCGCGGCGCCCGCTCGAGGAACACGCAGCGCCGGGCGCCCCGCGAGAGCGCCTCGAAGCCGAGGGCGCCCACGCCGGCGCAGAGGTCGACGACCGCCGACCCGGACAGCTCGTCCCCGAGCACCTCGAACAGGCTCTTGCGGAGCCTCGCCGCGCTCGGCCGGAGTCCCGCCGGCGACCCGCCCCCCCTTCCCGGCCGGGGCGGGCCGAGAAGCCGCCGGCCGGAGTACCGCCCGCCGGTGATCCGAACGCTCATCAGTCTGTGGAGAAAGTCCCTCGCGCGCCGACGCGGCGCGAAGCGCCGCCGGGGCGGGTCCGCTCTCCCCGCGAAAGCGGGCGGAACGGATCGCGCCAGCGACTCGGGCCGCCATCCGGTGCGGAAAACGCCCCGCATCCGCCCGGACGACGGGGATCCCCAGCTCTTCGAGGACGGATTCCCATGCAGGGCGCTTTATCCACCGGCTGTCATGCCGCGACCGGGCAACCGACGCCGCCCGGTGGCGAGAGAAGAAACCGATTCCGACTGGAGGGCTTCCAACGATGACCACCGTTCCCGCCCGGACACCGCGCCGGGCCCCGCCACTCGTCGCCGCCATCCCTGCCGACCGCGCCCGCCCGCGGCGCCGGAGAACGGCGACCCCTCCCCGTCTCCGCCTCGCGGCCGCGGTCTGCGCCGAGGTCTCGCCGGACGGAGCGGGCGGCGAGATCGGGACCGCCCGCGGCCGGATCCTGCAGTGGATCGAGAGCAGGGCCGGACCACTGCCTCCCGGTCTCGCCGCCGGGCCCGCCGACGCCGCAGATCGGATCACCCGGCATCGCTCGGGCGCGGCGCTGATCCAGGTGATCGACCGGGCAGCGAACGGGGAGTCGGAACCGCCGCGTTACTTCGGGGTCTCCCTCGGCGTCGGCGCGTCCGGCCGCTGGACCTCCTGGGAAGTGGTCACGATCCTCTTCCGGGCCGGAAACGCGAGCCACCTGCGGGCGGCGCTCTTCGTGTCTCCCCGCCCCGGCCGGGTCCACGCGCGGATCCTCTGCCTTCCCGAGATCGTGGGGGCGCTGGCCGAGGCTCCGGGGCTCATCGACGACGGCTGGAGGATCCGTTCCACGCCCTGGATCATCGAGGATCGCGAATCGGTCGAGGGCCTCGTCCACCTGATCGGCGACCCGAACCGGACCCGCCCGGTGTTCGCCACCGGGCTCGCCCCCGGGGAGGCGAACCCCGAGTCGGCGCCCTTCGACCCCCGCGACCTCGCGCACCGCACCGCCGGGCTCGCCCATGTGGCGGTGGTGACCGGCCCGATGACCTACGCCCTGACCGACCGGGTCGGGCGCCGGTTCAGCGTCTTCGGCAACGCGACCCGAACCTACCGTCCGGGCTGCGTGATCGGGAACGAGGCGCCCGAACATCCCATGGCGCTCGCCGACACGGTCCGGCGCTGGCGTCGGGGCGGGCCGCAGGAGTTCCAGCTCTTCCTCACCCGCGAGGCGGCGCGGGCGAGCGTCCGCGCGCAGGCGCCCCGCACCGGCCTGCCGCTCGAATGGGAAGCCCAGAGCACGAGCACCGGGAACGGAGACCTCTTCCGGCGGGCGCTGCTCGACTCCGGCCCCGGCCAGGGGCTCCATCCGCTCGGGGCGGGAGTGGACACCGCTCCCGAGGGAGAGACGAAACGGGACGAAGCGCCGCTCCCCGCGACCCGCGCCGGTTGAGAGGCGTTCTCGGGGAGCCGCTGCGGGGGGTGCCGGGAGCCGGCGGTGGACGAAGGCCCGCGACGC
Organism: uncultured Acidobacteriota bacterium; assembly: GCA_964347715.1. Taxonomy (GTDB): domain Bacteria; phylum Acidobacteriota; class Vicinamibacteria; order Marinacidobacterales; family Marinacidobacteraceae; genus CAYGAO01. The sequence goes on along the minus strand of CAYGAO010000167.1, from coordinate 4,195 downwards.
TCGAGCCGCCGCACCGCCCGCGGACGAGTCCCGCGCCGGGCGATGCCTCCCGGCCGGATCGCTCCGCGCATCGTGGCGCGTCCGCCAAAAGACCGCCGCCGCGGGGGGCGCGGGGAACCGGCGGTGGACGAAGGCCCGCTGCATTCGACCGCCCGCGGACGAGTCCCGCGCCGGGCGGTGCTTCCCGGCCGGATCGCTCCGCGCATCGTGACGCGTCGGGTGGAGGGCCCCCTCCGCGGGCGAGCGCCCGACCGCTGCCGCCACCCTCTACCCGGCGGCGGTGAGCCCGAACCGCTCGCCCCAGATCGCCCGGACGTGTTCGATGATCCGCCGGCCTTCGGAACTCTCCCGCGCTGGCGAGGCGAGGAAGGAAGCCCCCTCCCGGCGCGCGAGCCGCAGGAAATCCGCATCGCGCCGGAGGTCCGCCACCCGGAACGCCGGAACGCCCGACTGGCGCGTCCCGAGGAAATCTCCCGGCCCCCGGAGTTCGAGGTCTCTCTCCGCGATACGGAACCCGTCGGTCGTCTCGGCGAGGATCCGGAGCCGCTGACGCGCGGTCTCGCCCGGACTCTCGCCGGCGACGAGCACCGCGGTGGCGGCCTCGGTCCCCCGGCCCACCCGGCCTCGCAACTGGTGCAGCGTGGCGAGCCCGAAGCGTTCGGCGTGTTCCACCACCAGCACGGCGGCGTTCGGCACATCCACTCCGACCTCGATCACGGTGGTGGCGACCAGAACATCGAGCTCGCCGCGGACGAAGGCCCCCATGACGCTCTCTCGCTGCTTCGACGGTATCCGGCCGTGGAGGAAGTCCACCCGCAGGCCGCGAAAGGGCCCCTCCGCGAGCTGCCGGAAGCGCGCCTCGACCCCGGCCCCCGGCAGCTGTTCGGATTCCTCGATCGTCGGGCACACGTAGAACGCCTGTCGTCCGCGGCGAACCGCGTCCGTGACCAGCCGGTACACCTCGGGCAGCGCCCCCTCTTCCCGGACCAGCGTGCGGACCGGCTTGCGCCCCGGCGGCAGCTCGCGGAGCTCGGAGAGATCCAGATCGCCGTGGAGCGCCAGCGTCAGCGTCCGCGGGATCGGGGTCGCGGTCATCACCAGCAGGTCGGCGGCGCCGCCGCGCTCGACGAGCGTCCGCCGCTGCGCGACCCCGAAACGGTGCTGCTCGTCCACGACGGCGAGGCCGAGGTTCCGGAAACGGGCGCCCTCCTGGATGAGCGAATGCGTCCCCACGACGAACTGGGCCCAGCCGCTTTCGACCGCGCGCCGGGTGTCGCGCCGGTCTCTCGCGCCGAGGCCGGCGGTCAGCAGCGCCACCCGGATCCGGTGGGGTTCGAGCAGCCGACGGATGGTGACGAAGTGCTGTTCGGCGAGCACCTCGGTCGGAGCCATCAGCGCCACCTGGGCCCCGTGATGCAGGACGATCAGCGCCGCGATCACCGCGACGATCGTCTTCCCCGAACCCACATCGCCCTGGAGCAGGCGGCGCATCGCCCGGGGCGAGCGGAACTCCCCGGCGATCGTCGCGAGCGCCTCCTTCTGCGACCCCGTGAGCCGGAAGGGGAGCACCTGCCGCACCCGCTCCCGGAGCTCGTCGTCCACCGTGAACCGATGCTCGCCGGAGCGCCCCGTGTGGTCCTGGCGCCGGCGCAGCAGGAGACCGAGGGCGAAGAGGAAGAACTCCTCGAGGATGAGGCGGCGGTGGCCCCCGGAACGCCCTTCCTCGAAAATCGGGATCGAGGCGCCGGCGGGAGGGAAATGGACTTCCTGAAGCGCCCTTTTCCGATCGGGCAGGCCCAGCCGGCGGCAGAGCTCCTCGGGGAGGTATCCGGGGCCGATCGCCTCGTCGGATTCGAGGAGCCGGTGGAGGATCGCGCGCAGGCGGCGCGGGCTCGCCGAGCCCACCCGCTCGTAGATCGGCACGATCCGGCCAGCATGCGCCGCCGTGTCCGCCACGGGTTCGAGGGGGGCGGGTTCCGGCCGGAGGAGCGTGGCGGCACCTCCCCCGCCGGCGCTCACCAGCTCGTAGCGCGGATTCACCAGCTCCGGGGCGGCGCCGGCGAAGCCCCGGCGCACCTTGCCGAAGAGGAGGACGCGCTGCCCCGGCTTCAACACCTTTTTCAGGTGGACCTGGTTGAACCAGCTCGCGCGCACCGGGCCGGTCTCGTCGTGGGCGCGAAGCTCGACGATGCGCAGCTTCGGGCGCCGGGTCGGACGCACGTTCACCGAAGCGACGACCACCTGCACCGCCGCCGATTCGCCGTCGGTCAGCTCCCGGACCGGGCGGCGCCCGCTCCGGTTCTCGTAGCGGAAGGGGAGCCGGAGCAGCAGATCCTCGGCGCGCCGGATTCCGGCCGCCTCGAGGGCGGCGGCGGTGCGCTGCCCGACCCCGGGGAGGGCGCGGACCGCGGTGTCCGGGAGGATGGGCCCCAAATCCGGCGGTGGTCCGGACCGGCGATCAGCGGCCGCCGGGGACCAGCCGGATCTCGCCGACTCCCACCTCGATCGCCTCGAGTCCCCACGGGAGGGGGAAGGGAGAACCGGACCGGACCGGAGGGGGCCCGGGCTCCGCGGTCCCGTCCCGAAACGCCTCGGCGAGCGCCGGGAGCAGGAGCCCGGAGAGGAGCTCGGGGGGGAGTTCCCGTCCCGAAACGGCGCCGCGCAGGATCTCGGCCTCCGCCGACCCCGAAGCCCCCCGGAGGCGGATGCTGGCCTCGACCGGGTGCGCGGAAGCGGTCCCCGGGGGCGCGAGCGGTCCCAGCGCGGCGTCGAGACTCTCCGCGTCGAGATCGCCGCGGAGGCGCACCTCGTCCGGCAGCAACCGGGCCTCGAGGCGGGACACGCCGGCGCGCTCCCCGAGGATCGCGCGGATCTGCGCCGAGCCGAGGAGCGCGTTCACCTCGGCCTCGGTGAGGACGACCGGCGCGGGTGGCTCGGCGACGAGCCCGAGGAGTTTCAGCCACGCGCCGGCCTCGGCGGGACTCGACTGCGGCGCGCCGGGTCCCGCCGCGAGCAGGAGGGCGGGGAGGGTCAGGAGGGAGATCAGGGTCCGGCGCATGGCGAATCCGGCATTCTAGGGGCCGCCCCGGGAAACCCCGGCGGGGGCGAGGGCGCGGAACTGCCCCAGCACCGAGGACTCCGCGACCGGATCGTCGGCCAGCGCCCGGCGCCAGACGACCCCCCGCTCGCGGCGAAACCAGGTCAGCTGCCGCTTTGCGTAGCGGCGGGTCGCCGCCGCGATCCGGGCCTCGACTTCCGGAAGGCGCTCCCGGAGCTCCTCGGGTCCGGGATCGCCCGCGAGCGCGGCGAGCACCTCGCGGTAACCGATCGCGCGCCGTCCCGGCCACCGATCCTGGTGTCGCTCGCCGAGGCGCCGCGCCTCCTCTACCAGCCCGGCGGCGAACATCGCGCGGACGCGCCGGCGGATCCGCTCGACGAGGAGGTCGCGCGGCGGGTCCAGCCCGGCGACGCGCCAGCTCACCCCGGCGAGCGGGGGGCGCCGGGTGGTCTGGAGCCGGGTGATCGGCGCCCCGGCGCCGAGAGCCACCTCCAGCGCGCGGAGCCGGCGCACCCGGTCGTTCGGATGGATGCGGCGGTCCGCCCGGGGGTCCAGCCGGGCGAGCAGCCGGGCGAGCCAGCGGTTGCCGCGAGGCCGCTCGGCGATCGCGGCGAGGCGCGCGCGCAGGCGATGGTCGGGGCGCCCACCCGGAAAGACGCCGTCGCGGAGCGCCCGGAAGTAGAGGCCGCTCCCGCCGACGATCAGCGGCGCCGCTCCCCGGCGGTGGATGTCCCGCACCGCGGCCGCGGCGAGTTCCTGGTAGCGGCCGGCGGTGCACGGGTCGTCGGGCTCGAGGCAGTCCATCAGGTGGTGCGGCGCCGCCCGGAGGTCGCCCGGCGCGGGTTTCCCCGAGCCGATGTCGAGCCCGCGATACACCTGATAGGCGTCGCAGGAGACGATCTCGACCGGGAACGGGAGCACCGCCGCGGCCCGGATCGCGAGGTCGGACTTCCCGGAGGCCGTGGGGCCGACGAGCGCGAGGACCGCTCGCTCCGGGACCACGGTCTCAGCAGCCTGTGGATGAAGCGCCCCGCATGGGAATCCGTCCTCGAAGAGATGGAGAACCCCATCCTCCGGGCGGCTGCGGGGCGCTTCCCCCACCGGATGGCGGCCCGAATCGCTGGCGCGATCCGTTCC
>CAYGAO010000166.1:0-6627 GCA_964347715.1 uncultured Acidobacteriota bacterium | reverse complement strand
CCCTCCCCGCGAAAGCGGGCGGAACGGATCGCGCCAGCGATCCGGGCCGCCACCCGGTGGGGAAAGCGCCCCGCATCCGCCCGGACGACGGGGTTCCCCATCTCTTCGAGGACGGAGTCCCATGCGGGGCGCTTTATCCACAGGCTGCCCTGGATCAGCCGGCGGCGGCGCCGATCTGGCCGAGATCCCCGATCTCCCGGAAGAGGGCGTCCAGCCGGGCGAGGATCGCGAGCCGGTTCCGCCGGAGCGCCGGGTCGTCGGCCATCACCAGCACCTCGTCGAAGAACGCATCCCCCCGCGGGGCGAGCCCGGCGATCAGCCCGAACCCTTCGCGGAAGCGACGCTCGCCGGCGAGACCCCGAACCCGCTCTTCCACCGAGAGGAGCGCAGCGAGCAGGTCGCGCTCGGCCGGCTCGGCGCAGAGTGCGGGGTCGGGGTCCACCCCGTACGCCCCGGGCGTCAGGATCCGCCGCGCCCGCTTCTGGGCGGCGGCGAGAACCGCGTAGTCGCCCTCGCGGACCGCATCCGCGAGCGCGAGGATCCGCTCCCACGAGTCGGCCACGGAGGAATCGGCTCCCCGGAGCGCGAGCACCGCCGCCGCCACCCCGGGCGGAAGCCCCGGGCGAGTCAGGGCATGACCCAGCCGGTCGCTGACGAAATCGGTCAGCCGTTCGCGCACTCCGGCGTCCTCGAGCCCGATCGCCGGCTCGGCGAGCGCCCGGCGCAGCAACTCGGCCGGGGTCGGCCAGCCGCCCCGCGCGAACGCGGCGGGGGCGTCCCGAAGGAGCACCAGCAGCGAGAGCGCCGCCCGGCGGAGGCCGAACGGGTCCCCCGATCCGGAAGGGGCTTCGCCCGCCGCGAAGAGCCCGGCGAGCGTCGCGGCGCGGTCGGCGAGGGCGACCACCGCCCCCTCGACCGTCTCCGGCAGGGCGCTCCCGAGCGCCTGCGGGCGGTAGTGGTCGTACACCGCCCGCCAGACCTCGGGAGGCTCCCCCTGCGCCTCGAGGATCCGGCCGCCGGCCTCGCCCTGGAGCGCCGGGAACTCGCCGACGAGGCTCGTCGTGAGATCGCACTTGGCGAGCGCGGCGGCGCGCCCCGCCGCCTCCGGGTCCGCCCCGACCTGCTCCGCGACGAAGCGCGCGAGCCGCTCCACCCGACCGGCGTATCCGCCGAGGTGCCCGATCCGCTGGTGGAAGGTGACCCGCGCCAGCTCCTCGCGGCGGTCCGGAAGCGGCCGGCGGAGCGCCTCGTCCCAGAAGAACGCCGCGTCGCGGAGCCGCGCCCGAACGACACGCTCGGCGCCGCGGCGAACCGCTCCCCGGGGATCGTCGGGGAGGTTCACCACGGCGAGGAACGCGCACTCGCCCGCGACCGGCAGGTACTTCTGGTGGTGGACGAGAACCGCCCGCCGGATCTCCTCCGGCAGGCGCCGGAAGTCCTCGTCGTAGGTCCCCCGGATCGCTCCCGGCCACTCGACGAGATGGTGGTGACGCTCCGGGAGCTCGAATCCGCTCCCTCCCGCGGCCGCGAGCGCGGCGAGGAGTTCGCGCCGCCGCTCTTCGGGATCGAGAACGACACCGCGCTCGCGGAGACCCTCCCGGAGCGACGCGAAGGAATCCACCCGGAACGGCGCTCCGGGCTCCCCGACGCGGGAGCGGAAACGATGCCCCCGGCTCTCCCGGCCCGCCACCACCGGCACTCCTCCGGCGACCTCGATCCGGAACGGGATCACCTCGCCGCCGAGGAGCGCCACGATCCAGCGGATCGGTCTGCCGAAGGGGAACGGCTCGCCGCCGATGCGCGCGTCCCACGCCATCGCCGTCGGAAACGGGATCCCGCGGAGCGCCGTCTCGAGCAGCTCCGGCAGGACCTCGAGCGCGGGGCGTCCCGGCTCCCGGATCCCGACCCCGACATAGGGGCCGCGCGCGGTCTCGACGATCCGAAGCGCGTCCGCCTCGACGCCGAGCCGGCGGGCGAAGCCGAGCGCCGCGCGGGTCCAGGCGCCGTCCTCGGTCCGACCGATCCGGGCCGGAGGACCGAGCTTCGTCTCGCTCCGATCCTCCTGCCGTTCCCGAACGGTGGTGTGGGCGACGAGGCGCCTCGGCGTCCCGTGGCCGCGCACCGGTTCGGGCGCGAGCCCGGCGCCGTCGAGCGCGCTCGCGAACCCGGTCGCGAAGGCGGCGATCGCCGGGTCGAGCCAGTCGGCGGGGATCTCCTCGCAGCCGACCTCGACGAGGAGTTCGGGAGCGCTCATCAGGCTGTGGAAGAAGTCCCTCGGGCGCCGACGCGGCGCGAAGCGCCGCCGGGGAGGGTCCTCCCTCCCCGCGAAAGACGGCGGAACGGATCGCGCCAGCGATTCGGGCCGCCTTCCGGTGGGGAAAGCGCCCCGTATCCGCCCGGACGACGGGGTTCCCCATCTCTTCGAGAACGGATTCCCATGCGGGACGCCTTATCCACAGGCTGTCATGCGTCCCCGAGGTAGCCCGCCGCCGCCCGGAGCGCGAGTCGGCGCACCGCGAGGATGCGGCTCGGGCGATCACTCACCGAGACCGCGCCGCGCGCGTCGAGCAGGTTGAACAGGTGCGAGGCGCGGAGGCAGTGCTCGTAGCCGGGGATCACCAGGCCCTTCCCGATCAGCCGCTCGCCCTCGGCGATCGCGTCGTCGAAGCCGCGCGAGAGACCTTCGATGTCCGCCTCCTCGAAGGCGTAGCGCGAGGACTGCTGCTCGTCGGCGAGCCGCACGCTCCGGTAGTCCACTCCCGGCGCCCACTCCAGGTCGTACACATCGTCCCGGTCCTGGAGGGCCATCGCCAGCCGCTCGAGCCCGTAGGTGATCTCGACCGGGATCGGGGCGAGGTCGCGCCCGCCCGCCTGCTGGAAGTAGGTGAACTGGCTGATCTCGAGGCCGTCGAGCAGCACCTGCCAGCCGATCCCCCAGGCGCCGAGGGTGGGGGCCGCCCAGTCGTCCTCCTCGAAGCGGAGGTCGTGGCCGGCGGGCTCGACGCCGCAGGCGGCGAGGCTGGCGAGGTAGAGATCCTGGATGTCCGGCGGCGCCGGCTTCAGGATCAGCTGGAGCTGGTGGTGCTTCGCCAGGCGGTTCGGGTTTTCGCCGTAGCGCCCGTCGGCGGGGCGGCGCGCGGGCTGGACATGGACGACGCGCCAGGGGTCCGGGCCGAGCACCCGGAAGAAGGTCTCCGGATGCATCGTGCCGGCGCCCATCTCGAGGTCCCACGGCTGGACGACGACCGCGCCGCGGTCGGCCCAGAACCCGGTCAGGGTCCGGATCAGGTCCTGGAAGGTCATGCGGCGCCGTTCGGGGAGAGCGCCCCCTCGAGCTGCGCCCGCGCCGGGAGCGCCCGCTCGGCGGCGGCCGGGGCGATGGAGCCGTGGAAGCGGAAGAGCTCCGCCGCCGCGCCGGCCCCGGCGAAGGAAGCCGACGGCGGGACGGACCAGAACTCGGCGAGGAGCGCGAGGGCGCCGCCGGAGAGCTGCGCGGTCGGGTCTCCCCGGCCCGCCGCGCAGCCGGGGCAGCGCCAGGCGGGCCCGGCCGCGAAGAAGAGCGCGCCGTCCGGGACGAAGTCCCCGCCGCAGCCGCAGCGTCCGGGACGGGGGTAGAGCCCCGAGAGGCGCAGCAGCCACGCCTCGAAGTACGCGGCCACGAGCGCCACCGGGCGGCCGCCGCGGAGCGCGTCCCGGCAGGCGGCGAGCAGCCGGTAGAGCTTCGGGTTCGCCTCCCGGCCCGGGGCGAAGATGTCCACGAGCTCGGCGAGGTAGCGGAGCGCGGCGGCGCGGACCGGATCGCGGACCAGCGGCAGGGCCGAGACGACGAGATCGCAGCGGTCCACGTTCACCAGCTCGCGGCCCTCGCGTTCGAACCAGCCCACCTCGACCTCGTTCCCGGTGTCGAGCGAGCTGCCGAAGCGCGACTTCGGGCGGCGCGCGCCGCGGGCCCAGCCGCGCACCTTCCCCTCGTCGCCGCTGAAGAGCACCGCGACCTTGTCGGCCTCGCGCACCGGGTAGGTGCGGAGCACGAAACAGCGGGACTGCTTGATCGGCATCGTCGCGGGTGGTGCGCGCCGGGAGCGCGGGGGCTCAGAGCCAGGTCAGCGCGGCGGTTCCGATGCCGAGGAAGAGCAGGAAGCCGGTCACATCGGTCGCGGTGGTGAGGAACACCGAGGAGGCGAGCGCCGGGTCCACATGGAGCCAGCGGAGAACGAGGGGCATCAGCGTGCCAACGATCGCGGCGACGAGCAGCGGGCCCAGCATGGCGAGGGCGAGCGCGGCCCCGAGGCGGGGATCCCCCTTCCAGATCCAGGCGACCGCCGCGATCAGCAGGCCGATCAGCAGGCCGTTGACCGCACCCACCGCGAGTTCCTTGAGGAGCGCCTTCCGGCTGTTCTTCCAGCTCAACTCGCCGAGCGCGATCCCCCGCACCATGACGGTGAGCGTCTGGTTCCCGGCGTTGCCCCCGAGGAGCGGAACGACCGGCATGAACACCGCGAGCACGGCGAAGCGCGCGATGGATGCCTCGTAGAGGCTGACCACCCAGGCCGCGATGAAGGCGGTGCCGAGGTTCACCGCGAGCCAGGGGATGCGCATCCGGATCGAGCGCCGGGCGCGGGTGAAGACGCTCTCGGCGACGCCGAGCCCCGCCATCCGGTACATGTCCTCGGTGGCCTCTTCCCGGATGACATCGATCACATCGTCCACGGTGATGACGCCGACGAGCTTGCCCTGGTGGGTCACCACCGGAACCGCGAGGATGTTGTAGCTCGACACGAGCTGGGCGACCTCTTCCTGGTCCATCTCGGGGCGGACCCGGAGGACATCGGTGATCATGACCTCGGAGAGGCGCGCGTCGGGGCGCCGCTGCAGGAGCTGGCGGAGCGAGAGCACCCCGACCAGGGTGCCGTGCCCGTCCACGACGTAGATGTAGAAGACCATCTCCACATCGGGCGATTCCTGGAGGCGCTGGATCGCCTCGCCGATCGTGGAGTCCTCGCGCAGCGAGAACACCTTCGGGCTCATGATCCGCCCGGCGGTCTCTTCCGGATACTGGAGCAGGTCCTCGACATCGGAGGCTTCGCGGGTCCGCATCCCGCGCAGCACGCGCTCCTGGAGTTCCTCGGGGAGTCCGCTCAGGAACTGCGCCGCGTCGTCGGGGTCGAACTCCTGGAGGAGCTGGGAGACCTCGGCGGGTTCGAGCCGGGCGGCGAGTCCGGCGGCCCGCTCGGCGTCGAGCTCTCCGAGCGCGGAGGCGGCGAGCCCGAGATCGCGCTGGAAGACGACGCGGAAGGTCTTCAGCCGATACGCCTCGGGGAGGTCGGCGAGGACCTGCCCCACATCCGCCGGATGCAGCTTCGCGAGGATGCGGTGCGCGTTAGCGAAGGCTCCCCGGGTGACCAGCTTGCGGACCGTCTCCGCGAGCAGCGGAGTCTTCACGAGATGCATGGTGGTTCCGGGGCTTCGGCACTTCGACGGTTTCCGGGCGGTGTTCGGAAGGCCGTTGTGGTGGCTTCGCCGCCCCGTCGCTCGGCATCGGGAGCGGGGAGGGTATCACGGGGTCCGGACCCCGAAGCGATCCGGATCCGGCCCCGCTCGGCGTCCGGAAGAGCACCGACCCACCCGGTCGAACCGGCGCCATCTGCCCCGCCACCGTCCCCGGAACGGCCGGGGGGACCACCGCGGAGCACCGACCCACCCGGTCGAACCGGCGCCTCTTCCCCGCTACCGTTCCCGGAACTGCCGGGGGGACCGGCGCAGAGCACCCGCCCACCCGGTCGAGCCGGGACGATCTTCCCCCGCCACCGTCCCCGGAACGGCCGGGGGGACCACCGCGGAGCCGCACCCGGTCGAGCCGGACGATCTTTCCCCCGCAACCCGCCTCCCCGGGGGCTGGCCCCCGGCCCGAACGAGCCGCGATGGGCCACCGGCGGCGGCAGTCGGGGAGCGAGAGCGGCGCAGCGCGGCCGGGACCGACGGCGGCTCGAACGCCACGGGACTCCGTCTGCCCGCGAGTTTTCCCCAAAGTTGCGAACCGTGGGACAAAACCGGCCGGAATCTCGTCCTTGCAGGAAAGGGCGCCGCAGGTCGCCGCGCCACCGACGAAATCGCATCCCCAGGAGGCATCTCATGAGTCGATCCGAAGAAACCAGCGGGCGGTCCGCCACCGCCCTTGCCGAAGCGCCGCGGGGGTCCTACACTCGACCCGACGAGGACACTCCCGCAGTGGTCGAAACCCGGACCGAGCGTTCCCGGGCGCCCGGTCGCAAGCTCCCCGATGAGCCGACCGGGGTCCAGCTCCGGGAGCTGCGGGCGGACATCCGCGAGAACCGGAAGAGCCTCGGGGAGTTGCGGCAGGAGCTCGCCGACTCGACGCGAACGGCCGCGGCGGACCGCGAACGGCGCAGCGCCGAAGCCGCCGCCGACCGCGCCGCCATCCGCAACGAAATGGCCGAGGGCCTCCGGGAAGCCGCCACCGACCGCGGACGGCGCAGCGCCGAGGCCGCCGCCGACCGCGAACGACGCAGCACCGAGGCCGCCGCCGACCGCGAACGACGTAGCGCCGAAGCCGCCGCCGACCGCGAGCGGCGCAGCGCCGAAGCCGCCGCCGACCGCGCCGCCATC
>CAYGAO010000165.1:0-6662 GCA_964347715.1 uncultured Acidobacteriota bacterium | reverse complement strand
CGAACTCGTCCTTGACCATGAGCGACCGCTGCTCCGCCACGAGCCGGTCGAACTCCGCGCCGAGCGCCACGAGCTCCTCGGGGAGGTCTTCCTGCCCGTAGGGATCGGTGATCTCCCCTCGCCGCCAGGCCTCGCGCCGGTCGCGGTAGATCGCGCGGATGCGCTCCTGGATCGCCTCCTGTTCGCGGATGATCGCGTCGTCTCGCTCGGAGTCCGTGGTCCCGATCGCCGGGGTGCCCTTGAACATCATGTGTTCGAAGAAGTGGCTGAGACCGGTGATCCCCGGACGTTCGTTCGCAGACCCCACATGCGCCGCCCACCCTGCCGAGACGGTGGTCATCTCGGGTCGAACCACCGCGAGGAAGCGCATTCCGTTGTCGAGGCGGAACTCTTCGATCGGGACCCTCGCCTGCGCGAGGGCGAGTGCCGGAGCGACGAGCAGCAGCCCGCCGGCGAGCGCCGCCCGGGCCCGGACGGGTGTGCGATCCATGGGGAGGCAATGGTAGCCGGGCGGTCGCCCCGGACGGCGAGTCGGGGCGGCGGCTGTTGGCAGGCTGTGGAGAAAGCCCCTCGCGCGGCGACGCGGCGCGAAGCGCCGCCGGGGAGAGTCCTCCCTCCCCGCGAAAGAGGGCGGAACGGATCGCGCAAGCGATTCGGGCTGTTAGGATTGGGGGTTGACCCGGGTTTGATCGGAGTCCTCGCCCATGCATCGAAATCTCGACGAACTGGCCCGGCGCGCAGTGCTCGCCACGCTCGCTTCCGCGACGCTGCTGTTCCCCGCCCTCGGCGGGAGTCTCGCCGAGGCCCGCAGCGTCCCCGTCCGCGCCCGCCACGGGATGGTCGTGTCCCAGAACCGGATCGCCTCCGAAGTGGGGGCCGAGGTGTTGCGCGAGGGCGGGAACGCCGTGGATGCCGCGGTGGCGACCGCCTTCGCCCTCGCGGTGACCCATCCGACCGCCGGAAACATCGGCGGCGGCGGGTTCCTCGTCTGGCGGCCGCGCACCGGCGACCCGCTCGCCTACGACTTCCGGGAGAAGGCGCCCGCCTCCGCCACGCCGGACATGTGGTTGCGCGACGGCGAATACAGCTTCGAGCTGCACCACCTCAGCCACCGCGCGGTCGGGGTGCCGGGCACCGTCGCCGGGCTCCGCCTCGCCTGGGAGCAGCAGGGTTCCCTGCCCTGGGAACGCCTCGTCCGTCCCGCCGTGGAGCTCGCCGAGGAGGGCTTCGAGGTGACCCACGGCCTCGCCGCCTCGCTCGCGCGGGTGCTCGACCGGATGGGGCGCTACCCGGCGTCGGTGGCCCAGTTCTCGAAGGACGGCGTGCCCTACGAGGCCGGCGAGATCCTCCGCCAGCCCGACCTGGCGGCGAGCCTCGAACGGATCCTCGAGAACGGCGTCGCCGGCTTCTACGAAGGCAGGACCGCGGAGCTGCTGGTCGCGGAGATGGAGGCCGGGGACGGCCTGATCACCCACGAGGACCTGAAGGCCTACCGCGCGGTGGTGCGCGAGCCGATCCGCAGCACCTACCGCGGCGTCGAGATCATCTCGATGCCGCCGCCGAGCTCGGGCGGAACGGTGCTCGCGCTGATGCTGAACATCCTCGAGGGGTACGACCTCGCGGAGAACGGTTTCGGATCGGCGCAGAACCTCCACCTCATGGCCGAGGCGATGCGGCGCGCCTACGCCGACCGCGCCCTTCACCTCGGCGACCCCGACTTCAACCCGGCGATCCCGATCGCCCGCCTGACCTCGAAGAACTACGCGGAGGAGCTCCGCGGGACGATCCGGGACGGGAGCGCCTCGGTCTCCTCGCCGACGAGCTTCGAGTGGGGCGCCGAGAGCGGCGAGACGACGCACTTCTCGGTAGTCGACCGGGAACGGAACGCCGTCTCGCTCACCTACACCCTGGAGTTCGGCTACGGCTCGGGCATCGTGGTGCCGGGCGCCGGGTTCCTGCTGAACAACGAGATGGGGGACTTCAACGGAGCGCCGGGCCTCACCGATGAGCGCGGCCTGATCGGGACCGATCCGAACCTCGCCGAGGGCGGCAAGCGGATGCTTTCGAGCATGACCCCGACGATCGTCACGAAGGACGGCGAACTCTTCATGGTCACCGGTACTCCCGGCGGGCGGACGATCATCAACACGGTGATGCAGACGATCCTGAACGTCGTGGATCACGGCATGAACGCGCAGGAAGCGGTGGACGCCGGCCGGATCCACCACCAGTGGCTCCCCGATCAGATCCGCTTCGAGAAGCAGAAGTTCTCTCCCGACACCCTTCGGATCCTCGAATCCCGGGGCCACGATCTCCGCGAGACGGACGCCCAGGGCGCGGCGGAGGTGATCGTCCATCTCTTGGACGAGGGCGTCCTCGAGGGCGGAGTGGATCAGCGGGCCCCCGACGGGGGCGCGGGTGTCCACGATCGGGAGCACCGTTGATCGGTGACCCGGCCTGGCGTCGCCGTCGGAATCCGCCCGGCGCCGGTGTCCACGACCGCGAGCGCCGTTGGGCAGCGGTCCGCTTGGCGTCGCCGTCGGAATCCGCCCGACGGCGGCGCGGGCGTCCGCGACCGCGAGCGTCGGTGAGCAGTGGCCTGCCTGGCGTCGCCGTCGGAATCCGCCCGAATGGGGCGCCGGTGTCCGCGACCGCGAGCGTCGGTGATCAGCGGCCCGGCCTGGCGTCGTCGTCGGAATCCGCCCGACGGGGGCGCGGGTGTCCACGATCGGGAGCACCGTTGATCGGCGGCCCGGCCTGGCGTCGCCGTCGGAATCCGCCGCCGTCCGATCCCCCGGACCCTCCGGGCGGCGCCACCCACCACCAGGAGAGATCGACCACCGTGCCTCCATTCGCCTTCCCCCTCCGGCGCGCGTGCGCGCTGACCCTCGTCGCGGGCGCCGCTGCCGCCGCTGCCGCCTCGGCCCAGCCCCCGGACATCTCGGGCGCGCACAACTTCGTCCGTATCTCGGACCGCCTCGCGACCTCCGGGCAGATCACGAACGAGGAGATCGCGGCGGTGGACGCGGCGGGCTTCGAGGTCCTCGTGAACCTCGCCCCGGCCCGGCGCGAGCGGAACTTCGAGGAGGGCTACCGCGCGGTCGAGGCGGGACTCACCTATGTCCAGATCCCGGTGGACTGGCGCGAGCCGTCGCTGCGCGACCTCGAACTCTTCTTCGATGTGATGGATGCGAACGCGGACCGCCGGGTCTTCGTGCACTGCTTCGCGAACATGCGGGTCTCGGTCTTCACCTACCTCTACCGGACGCTCCGCGAGGGAGTCCCCGAAGCCGAAGCCTGGGCGGATGTGCTCCGGGTGTGGGATCCGGGCGCCGACCCGGAGACCGCGCAGTGGCCGCGCTTCATCGCCGCCGCGCAGGAGCGCTTCTCCGGGCGCTGACGCCCCCACCGCTGCTCCCGGAGCGGCCTCCGGCTCAGCCGCCCGCCCGCAGGGTGCGTTCGGCGGTCGCGAGTCCGGCGAGATCCGGAACGACGAGCGTGCCGGCGCCCTCGGGGGTGAACACCTCGAGCAGGAGGCTGTCGGGCGTCCCGGCGCCGAGCAGGTGCGCCCGCAAGACGCCGCCTTCGAGCGCGGAGCGGACGCAGTCCGCCTTCGGCAACATCCCCTCGCGGATCGTTCCCGCGTCGCGCATCCGGTCGAGACCGGCGAGGTCGAGGAAGGAGATCACGCTGCCGCGGTCGTCGGGGTCGGCGAGGAGTCCGGGCGCCTCGCCGAGCAGGATGAGCTTTTCGGCGCCGAGCGCCACCGAGAGCGCGGCGGCGACGGTGTCGGCGTTGATGTTCAGGAGCGTCCCGGCCGCATCCGCCGAGATCGGGCTCACCACCGGGAGCGCGCCGATGCCGAGCAGCCGTTCGAGCAGGCCCCCGTCCACACTTTCGATGTCGCCGACCAGGCCGTAGTCCACGGTCCCCGAGACCTCGCCCTCGCGGACCTCGCCCTCGCGGACCTCGACCGGCGGCCGGCGCCGTGCCCGGATGAGCCCGGCGTCCACTCCCGAGAGGCCGATCGCCGGGACCTCGAAGTCGCGGCAGGCGGCGAGGATCCGGGTGTTGATCTCCCCGTTCAGGACCATCGTCGCGACGCGCAGTCCCTCGGTATCGGTGACCCGGCGCCCGCCGACGAAGCGCGCGCGCACCCCGAGCGCGCGGGAGAGTTCCGTGGATTGCGGCCCGCCACCGTGGACGAGCACGATCCGGATCCCGAGTTCGAAGAGCAGCGAGACCTGATCCACGAGGGCGCGGACGCCCGCCTCGGACGCGAGCGCCGCTCCGCCCGCCTTGATGACGAAGGTCTTCCCACGGAAGCGCTTCAGGTAGGGGACGGCGTGCTTCAGCGCCCGGATCCGGATGCGCCGGTCCGTCTCGCGCGCCTCCCGGTCGGTCCGCCGGCCCGGCGGGCCGGCCTCCGGGGACCGCCCGCCGCCGGGCTCGCGGCTCATGCGAGCATCCGGTGGAGCGCCGCCATCTGCGTCCACATGCGGTTCTCCGCCTGCCGGAACACCTCGCAGCGGGGCCCTTCGAGAACCTCCCGCGCGACCACGACCCCGCGCCGCACCGGCAGCGGATGGAGGAAGCGGCAGTCGGGGCGGGCCGCCGCGAACCAGTCCTCGCGGACGGTCCAGTCGCCGAGCCCGGCGCGGAGCTCCCGGTCCGCCTCGGCGTTCCCGTAGTACCGGGTGGAAGCCCAGGACTTCGCGTAGAGGGCGTGGGCCCCCTCGAGCGCGGCCGGGCGTTCCGCGCTCTCCCGCACGGCTCCGCCCGAGGCGGCGGCCAGCCCGCGCGCTTCGGCCATCATGCTCTCGGGGAGCTCGTATCCCTCCGGGCGGAGCACCGTCACCTCCATCCCCCGCATCGCCGCCATCCGCAGCGTGTCGGAAGCGACCGCGAGCGGAAGCGGGCGCGGATGGTTCGCCCACGAGAGCACCAGACGCCCGCCCGGGCCGGGAATCCCGAGGTCGTCGAGGGTGAGCCGGTCGGCGAGCGCCTGGAAGGGGTGGCGGACCGCCGATTCGAGGTTCAGGAACGGCTTCGGGCAGAGCCCTCGGATCCGTTCGAACCGTTCGTCGGCGAGGTCGGCGGCGAGGTCCCGCTGCTCGGCGAACGCGCGTACCCCGAGCGCGTCGCCGTAGGAGGCGAGCACCGGCACCGCCTCGGCGATGTTCTCGGCGGCGTCCTCGTCCATCACCGCCCCCGGGTCGAACTCGAGGCGATGGATGAACCGGTCGGGCGCGATCACGAAGGACCCGCCGCCGAGCCGCGCCATCGCCGCCTGGAAGGAAGCCTGGGTCCGCAGCGACGGGCTCAGGAACAGGAGCGCGAGCACCCGTCCGGCGAGCGCCCGGGGCTCGGGGCGCCGGCGCAGCCGTTCGGCGAGGCCGAGGATCTCCCGGACCTGCCCGGCCCCGAGGGCTTCGAGGCGATGGACCTCACGCATCTCCGGGGATCTCGGAGAGTGCCGTCACCAGGGCGTCCACCTGCGCGTCCTCGAGCACGAGCGGCGGCAGGAGCCGCAGCACCGCCGGATCGTTCGCGACCCCGGCGAGGATCCCGCGGGCGAGGAGTTCGTCGCGCACTTCCCGAGCCGGGCGGGTGCAGACGAGGCCGAGCAGGAACCCGCGCCCCTGGACGCTCGAGACTGGCCCGACGAGGGCCTCGCGACGGATCCGATCCGAGAGCCGCCGGACCCGCTCGAGGAGCCGTTCCTCCCGGATCACCCGGATCACCGTCGAGATGAGCGCCGCGGCGACCGGACCGCCGCCGAAGGTGGTCCCGAACGAGCCGACCGGCAGCCCGGCGGCGAGCTCCTCGCTCGCGAGCAGCGCCCCCGCGGGGAAGCCCGCAGCGAGCGCCTTCGCGGTCGTGAGCAGGTCCGGGCGGACGCCCGACCACTCGCAGGCGAACGGCCGGCCGCTCCGCCCCATGCCGCACTGCACCTCGTCGAAGATCAGGAGCGCCCCGGCGGCGTCGCAGGCCGCGCGGGCGGCGCGGAGGAAATCGTCCGGGAGCGCGATCGCCCCCGCCATCCCGAGCACCGGCTCGAGGATGAGCGCGGCCACCCGCGAGTCGAGCGCGGCGGAGAGTCGCGCGGGGTCTTCGCGGGGGACGCGGCGGACCCGGAACGGGGTCTCGGGGAATCCGTACCAGCGCTCCGCGCCATCGGTAACCGCCGCCGCGGCCGCGCTCCGCCCGTGGAACCCCCCCTCGAGCGCCACCACGGTGTCCCGCCCCGGTCGCGCCAGGAAGGCGAGCCGGAGCGCGTTCTCGTTCGCCTCGGCGCCGCTGTTCACGAAGAGCGCGCGGTCGAGCCCGGCGGGGGCGAAGGCGACGAGGGCCTCCGCCGCCGCGGCGCGTTCGGCGCTCGGAACCGCGTTCGTCTGGAAGAAGAGCCGGGCGGCGGTCGTCTCCAGGCACTGCCGGACCGCGGCGTGGCCGTAGCCGAGCCCGGCGACCGCGTGTCCGCCGTAGAAGTCGAGGAGCTCGCGCCCGTCGCTCGTCCGGAGCACGACTCCCTCGCCCGAGACGATCCGGATCGGGAGCTGCGCATACACCGGAAACAGCTGCGGCGACTCGGAGGACACGGGGGAGCGGCTCAGCAGGCTGTGGAGAAAGTCCCTCGCGCGCCGACGCGGCGCGAAGCGCCG